>JAGGNB010000174.1 GCA_017886375.1 Octadecabacter sp. | reverse complement strand
CCCAACGAAAACGTGGGACCTTTTGGGGTACAAACGAAGTTACATCAATGTGCTGGGCATGTCCTGTCTTGTGCCTGATCGGGGTCTGCAAAGGGCGCTTTCGCACGCGGCGCGCAGATGGCACGAACCTGAATTTGTGCGGGCAAAGCTGGCATGTTGCCCGAAGAACAAACCGAAATTAGCCGCCACTTTTACGACCTGGCGTCGGCGCGGTCCGGCTTTGGTTGGGAAAATTGGATATGGTGCAGGCGTTCCATTTCAAGGGTGTGCAAGGGGCCAAAACTGGCACAGGCGGCCCCTTGCCTGGCGACAAAGTGCAGGGCAAAATTGCACAGGTGCGCTGCTTGCAACCGCGGACATCAGCATTCTCTGCGCCACGGCATTCTGACTGGACCGACGTTAGCCAGATCAAGGAACTTGCTGACGAAATGCGCGCTCCTACGGGCGGAATCCCTATCGGCTACAAACTCTCTGCGCAGCATATTAGAAAAGACATGGTGCCGCTTTGGCTGCGGGCGTGGAAACGTTAACTTTGCTGGTCGCCACATTATGCGCTCTAATCCTTGATCGAGGGATTGAACCAAACCGTCTATTGGGCATGATCACGCGCTTGTTCAAATTGTCATGCCAGCGGGCAATCATCGGCTGTCGCAATGCAATGCGGCGTCGCGCAAACCACTGCCAGCAGATGCACCTGCGCTGTTTTGGCGACTTGCGTCAGATGATCCAAAACCTAGCTTTCTTGAAATTTGGACCACCCCGCATGTGTCTAAACCTGACACCCCACCGCTGTTCTTGGGCCTAAAGGCGGCCAATGGCACGCGAATTGGCCAAGGCGACGCGTCCGATAACCGAACGTGCGCGCCTCAGTGGGATGTCCCTCATGCGGCGCACCGTTGGCAGCAACAACTTGCCAACACTGCCGCCAATTGCGGAAGACCTAACGGAGGTTGAAAGTGATGAAACTTCCAACAGTGCGTGTCAGAAATGGCCCCTTTTGGGCGCGCGCGCAGGGCAAATTTTTGCGCCGTTAACCAATTTGTAACTTTGGATCGTTACGCCTGTGGGATGTTTTGTTCACAAGTTGGTTGAGATTTTCATCATGGGTGACGCACCGGCCGATCACGCATTCGCCACTGCTGTAGTGTCCGTCATGGCGCAGCCTGCCGCTGTGGTTGATGGGACGGGTACGATTTTATCTTGGAACAGCGACTTTCTGTCGTGCCTGTCTGTCACTGCACCGCAGACGTTCGGGGCTGCCTTATGGGATGTTTTGCGTCCAAGTTGCGGCGCGGATGTTGCCGCTTTTTTTGCGCGTGGAACTGGGCACAAAACAGCATTTGTAACCAAAGTGAACGCCGCCTCAGGGCATCTTAAATTAACCCTAAACAGCATCGCGCAAACGACACAGCATGGGCTTTATTTATGCCAGCTCACACCGGATAATGCGATCGACAGTTCGCGGTTGCGGTTCTTGCTCGAACATCTTGATCAAGGGATATGGAACTACAACACGTTGGAGAAATCCTTCAACGTCTCGGATGCCTGGCGCCGGATGCGGGGCATCGCGTTGGACGAAGACCTCGCTACAAATCACACCCACCGCGAGAAATGGTTGCAAGAAATCCATCCCGATGACCGCGAGATGGTGCAGGCCTTGTTCAATGGCCAAGTGAGCGGCGACAAAGACAAGGTGAATTCACAGTATCGCCGCTGGCATCCCGACGGGCATTGGATCTGGTTTTCGTGCCGATCAAAGGTGATGTCCTACGACGCCGCCGGTCAACCTGTTGAAATTGTTGGCGTCGATACCGACATCACCGCGATTAAGGAAAATGAGACAGAGCTTACGAAGCTCAGCAATAAAATGCAGCTGGCGATTGAAGCGGCAGGGATCGGTGTGTGGGAATTTGACGCAGAGACCGGTTTGGAAGACTGGGACGACCGGATGCTTGAAATGTATGGCATTACCAACGACACAGATCTCGATCTGTCTGAAATCTGGGAAACCCACCTGCATCCCGATGACGCCCAAGGAACCAAGGACTACGCCCAACTGTGTTTTCAGCAGAGGGATGATTTTAACCGCGATTTCCGGATTGTGCGCGATGACGGGGAAGTGCGCCATGTGCGCAGCCTTGCGCGGTTTGTGCGTACGTCAAAGTCCAATGGCAGAATGCTTGGTGTGAATATTGACGTGACGGATGACTATCACCGCGCGCAAGAACTGGAACGCGCCCGTGAATTGCTAGAACACGACTCGCGCCATGATGCGTTGACCGGTTTGGCGAACCGGCGCTTGCTGGATGAAACCACGCAAGCGCTGCTGGATCGGATCAACGCCGAAGACCAGTTTGCGGTCATGCACATCGACCTCGATCATTTCAAGCAAATCAACGACACACTGGGCCACGGCGCGGGCGACAGCGTGCTTGTGCTGGTGTCTGAAAACCTGCGCGACCTTGTGGGATCGCGCGGTCTGGTCTGTCGGATCGGGGGGGATGAATTTGTCGTCTTGTTGGAACACTTTGTGGACGAAACTGAAGTCTATGAGCTGTGCCAAGACATTATTGATCTGATGGCGCAGCCGATGTTCATTCATGAACAGGCCAAAACATTCGGGTTGAGCCTTGGGTGCGCGATGGGGCGTGGCGATGTTGCCGACGCGTCAGAGGTGTTTATCAACGCCGATGTTGCGCTTTATGCGGCGAAATCCGACGGACGGTCCTGCTTTAAGGTCTTCGCGCCGGGGCTGCGTGCAGTCACCCAGATTGATGCGCACGCGCATAACAACCTGCGCACAGCGCTAACATCAGGTCAGATCATCTGCCATTTTCAACCCCAATTTGATGCAAAAACCAATGCCCTTATCGGGGCTGAGGCGCTCGTGCGTTGGAATTGCCCTGAACGCGGCTTGATCGGGCCGGATGAATTCTTGGCCCTCGCGCACAAGACCGGATTGCTGCCGCGCATTGATGACTATGTGTTTGATTTCGTGTTGGACGCACAAACCAAATGGGCAAAAGCCGGGCTTGAAGTGCCGATTGTTGCGTTAAATATCTCGTTCGACCGCCTGCAGGAACCTGGTTTGTTGCAACATATTTCTGATCGGGTTCAGCCGCACCACGCGATTTCATTTGAACTGTTGGAGACTGCTTTTCTGGACACCTGCGACAACGCGATAAGCGACACATTAAATCAACTTCGCGCGGCGGGCATCCGGCTCGAATTGGATGATTTCGGCTCGGGTCGATCTTCAATCGTTGCGCTGCAAACAGTGCGGCCGGACAGGGTAAAAATCGATCGGAAGTTGGTGGCCCCGCTCGAAACAAATCCGTCGCAAATTCTTATTCTCAAAGCCTTGGCGCGGGTTGCGGCCCTTGAAGGGTGTGGTGTCGTGGTTGAAGGAATTGAAACGCAAAAGCAGCTCAACGCGATATTGCAGCTGGAGTGTGAGGCGCTGCAGGGTTTCATCCTTGCACGCCCAATGGCCGAGTCCGCGTTTGCCAAGATGCTGGTCGCCTCCCGCAGTGGTGCGCAAGCGGGTCCCGACGTCGCGCGATCCCGCAAAACGAGTCATCATGGTCACGAAATGATGCGCAACCAACATGCGCCCCGTGATGCGATCGAGTTGAGGCGCTGTGATTCGTGACGCAGACAGGTCGTTCTCAAACCTTAGCGAATTCGTTTACATCAACGGTTTCGCTTCACGCGTCGTAACCACTGGCCGCGCTGTGGTTGGGCGGTGTGCGGGGCAGCGCCATTGCGGGAAAAGCGTCAAGATTTCGTTGCGTGCTGCGTGGTCCAACGCGTTGAGCGCCTCAGCACCGGGGAAAAAGCTTTCGGATGCAATGCCTTCGGCCATAACGATTTCATGGGTGTCGAACGCGATGTGAACATAAGTCACAATGCCTCCCTCAACGCGGCGGATCGTTTGATCGTTGATAAGCGCCTTTGCTGGGGCCAAAACCTCATCCGCGCCACAGTGCATTTCCACGCGCCATCCATCCAGCATCATGCGGTGCTGCGGTGACACCAGCAGATCACGCGCGTTGTGCATCGCACCTTTGCGGATCAGGATCGGCGCAAGATCGCCCGTGGCCGCAACCGTCGCGCGGCCAATCCATGCGATGGGTCGCAGCCCGTTGTCGAGGGTCCAGACACGATCACCAACCTGCAATGTCTCTATCGCTTGCTTGCCGCGTTCAGTGATAATCAGCGTGCCGAGGGTGAAGCAGGTGATGCGTTCGATGGATTGGAAATCAACACTTTCGCCGGTGTCATTGCCAGCATCGTCCAGATAGAAAACTGTGCCATTGGTGGGGTCTTCGTCATATTCGATGCGGGTGTTTTCCGACCGCGTTAAGGTGTCTAACCCTTTACCACCATTGATGCTTTTGACCGATGCACCAGCCTCAAGCCGGATGATATCGTCGCCTTTGCCGGCATCTACCTCGCCGCTCACCGTGGTCCGTGCGCCAAGGAAAATGTCGTCTTGGCCGTGCCCGGTGCGCAGATCGCCGTCAATCGTCGCGCGGCCCGTTAACACCACAGCATCGTCGCCGTGGCCGGTTAACACGCTGCCGCCAACATGCGCCATGTCTGCTAAAGTCACAGTGGCGTCGCCGTTGTAGGTGCTGACGTCACCCAGCACATCCGCGGTGCCCGTCAGCGTGACGGTGTCATCGCCAAGCCCCATATCGACGCTGCCGGTGATGACGCCGCTGCTCGCGATCAGCGTGTCGTTGCCGAGTTCCATGTGCACATTGCCGCTGATCACCGTGCCGCCGGACAGCGTCAAAATGTCATCGCCAGACCCAGTATAAAGCGACCCGTTCAGCGATTTTGCGGCCAAGTCGATCACGTCTGCGCGCCATGAGGTTTCAATCGCCTCAATCTCCGTCAGGCTGCGGTCAGCGGCGAGGAATACGTCGTCCTGCACCATGTCCACGTCGGTGTTACGCGCGATTATCGTGGCGAAAGAACTGGCCTTCACTTCCGCAATGATGTCGTCGCCCAATGCGGGGTCAAGGTCGCCGAACGTGTCGTCCGCCGCGCGGGTGCGGGTGAATTGGTCGGTAATGATGTGGGTGAACAGGGGCCCCATCTGGGTGCCCGTAATTGCGTCTTCGGCCAGTCCGCCGACCCACAGGTCGACCTGAAAGACATCGTCATAAACCGCCGCAAGGCGCGCTTGCACGTCTTCGTCGCTCGTTATGATTGAGAAATCTTGCGGGTCCAGCGTCGCAGGATCAATGTCACCGATCAATTGCGCACGCACCTCGATATAGCTGTCGAGCCCATGATCAAGGCCCCGCGCGAGGTTCAGCGCTGCGAGGGAAAAACCCGACACGCCGTCCGGTGTCTCAAGGAAAAAGTTTAAATCATCGACAATTTCGGTGTCGAGTTCTTGTGCAGTCGCGCTCAACTGGCCGCGCATGATCGCTTCGATGCCGTTGTCTTCCACGGGCGAGTGGTTGAAGAATGCGTCCATCAAAGCGACCGAACCTGCATCGGTCCCGTCTTCGCCAACCAGATCAATGCTGGATGACACAAGCGTATGACCAAAGCGGAAAGCTGCGGTAGAGAATTCTACTGACGACTCGCCCGAAACACTGGCATCAAATCCCGTGTCTTCCCCAACGGCATCGCCAATCAGATGCGGCAACCATTCCTTGTAGGTGATCTGTTGCAGTTCGTATTCGACAATGGATCGCGCGGCGTCGTAAAGTTGTTCGTCGGACCAATCGGGGTGTTCCTGCGCAAGCTTATCCGCCCAATGATTGTGTTCACGCACAAATAATGTCTGCAACGACAGCAGGTTAGGGTTCTCATTGGCGCGGATGTCACCGGCAAGATACACCGGATCATCGCCGCTGATGTCGCCCGCCATAAAACTGTCTTCGTCGGCATCAGGCAGCATATCGGACGCGGATGTCGTATCGTCCTGCATCCGCAGTTTGCCACCCTCAAAACTACGCAGATCCTCCATCCGCGCCTCAGTTGACCCGTAAACTTGGCTACCGTCGATCTGCCAAGTCACCGCGTTGGTCGGTGCAATGGTTTCTCCGTCGCCGATCTCCTCTGCGACTTGCGAGCGCGCGATATCATGCGGCATTCCGACGAGGTTGAGTATTCCCGCGTCGTGATCCTCTGGCGTCAAAACCATATCGTGATCGAGGAACTGGCCGAACGTGGTAAACAGAGTGCTTAATCCGGCGCTGTTGGGGTTGTCGCCGTCTTGATCAAACACAACCATCGACACCTGCACCGGATCCGCGCCACCGCTGAACGTTTCAGAGATGTCGTCGTCATATCGCGCCCCAGTGAGACGTTCTTGAGCTTGAATATTCGCAAGAAAAGGACAGCTATTTGCCATCAGTCCACCTTCACCACGCCCCACCATAAATTTTAGGAAATTGGTAAGGGTTTGACAAATATTTTGTGATTTTAGGGCCTAGTAAACGAAAAAGCCCGAACAATCATGTTCGGGCCTTGGTATTGTATCTTCGATTGTGGCGGTTAACCGAGTTGGGTTAGCTGCCCCAGCTGCGCACGGCGCCACAATCCATGTGAACGAAGTTGGAACCGGAATAGCGGCCGACGCCACCAGCACTACAGCTTGCGGCTGCGCGTGCCATTTGGTTCACTGAACGGCCCTGCATGCGCAAATCGGCCGCTTGACCCTGAAGGTGCAGTGAATTGCGCGCAACACCGGACGAATTGGACCGCAACATCGCGTTTGTCTGCGAAGAGCGGAAGCCCGAAATCAGGGTGTAGGGTTGGTTGCTGTCCAAAAGGTTTTGCGTCGCCGCCACGATGTCGATTGTGCGCGTGTCGATCTGGTGGGTCTGGCCATCGCGCCAGTCGCGGAAGAACCGGTTCACTTCGGCAATCGCCTCGGGGATGTAGTTGCCCTCGATCCAGTAGATCGTGTCGATGCTTTCGCCTGTGCGCCCCGAATACATTTTCAAACGCCGGATGTCGCCTCCGCCGCGCAAAAAGCCCGCGGCACTTGAATAGGTAGGGGCGGCGATCACTGCGGTTGCCGCAAAGGCACCAAGTAATCCACGCCGAGAAATGCTCGAAGTTGCTTTATCTGTCATGTTAGCACTGTCCCGTCACGTACCTGTAATCCCGTGTTTTCACGGGCGTTTCTGCCATTCCATCCCCGGATGCACCTGCTCTATGCCACAAAATGATTCGTGGACCAAGCCCTGCGATCAATTGGGGTGATTAACAGGGGGAAATAGGCGAAACTTTGCGCAATTTGTGTGCATTCGCGACGTTGTTGCATTTGTGCACGCCATTATTGCGGTGCCACGGGGACGGTTTGAAACCAATTCGCGTCATAGCGCGTTTGTGAATAGACTAACCACACCTGCTGCCTGATTCATAAAACCACAATAAAATTTCTCTTAAGCCCGCGTGTTCGTAGGGCAAGACTGTTCCTGGGGGACCTGATGCCGACCTTTAACCACCTATTCCTGCGTGCTTTTGCGCTTTTGGCGATTGTTTTGTCCTTTGCTGCAGCGCCACAAATTGCGACGGCACAGACCACAGCGTTCCGCCAAGCTGTCGCTGAGGGGGCCGCACGCGACGACGTATTGGCTGAATTTTATCGTGGGCGCGAATTTGAAGGCATATGGACAGGCACCACCGGACGCGACCGCGCACGCCGCAATGCGTTGTTGGGGGCCTTTGCGGGCGCCGGAGATCACGGCTTGCCTGCCGCTGAATATGATCCAGACGCATTGATGGCCCGATTGCAGGCCGCCAGCACGCCTGCCGAAAAGGGCGCGATGGAAGTTGAAATGTCGCGCCTGTTTTTGTCGTATGCGCGTGACGTTCAGACCGGCATCCTGACTCCAAGAAGCGTTGTGTCCGAAATTCGTCGCGAAGTGCCGCTGCGCTCACGGCTTGGATATCTGCAGGGGTTTGCTGCCAGCACGCCGGCATCCTACCTCGCCAGTTTACCGCCAAATTCTCCGGAATATGCCCGCCTGTTGCGCGAAAAGATGTCCCTTGAACGTCTTTTGGCGCAGGGCGGTTGGGGTCCGGCTGTCCCATCTGGCAGTCTCACTGTTGGGGCATCGGGCGTGGCGGTTGTGGCGTTACGCGACCGCTTGGTTGCCATGGGGTATATGGAACGCTCCGCGACGCAAACCTATGACGCGACGATTCAAGCGGCGGTTCAGCGGTTCCAGCAGGCCCATGGCCTGACTGAGGACGGTGAAGCAGGTGCCGGAACCCTGACAGAGATTAACGTGCCCGCCGCCAGCCGTTTGCAACAGATCATCGTTGCGATGGAACGCGAACGTTGGATGAACCGCCCACGGGGGGAACGCCACGTTTGGGTCAACCTCGTTGATTTTTCTGCTGCAATCATGGACAATGACCGCGTCACGTTTCAGACCCGTTCGGTCATCGGTGCCACTGTCAGCGACCGCCAGACCCCTGAATTTTCCGACGTCATGGAATTTATGGTTATCAACCCCAGCTGGTATGTCCCGCGTTCCATCATCGTGAATGAATATCTGCCAGCGCTGCAAAGCAACCGCAACGCGGTCAGCCACATCGAAATCACCGATCGCAATGGCCGCGCCATAAACCGCAGCAACGTAAATTTCAGCCAGTTCAATTCCCGAACGTTCCCTTATTCAATGCGCCAGCCGCCCAGTCGCGGCAATGCCCTTGGTTTGGTGAAATTCATCTTTCCCAACCAGTACAATATCTACCTGCACGACACGCCCGCAAAGTCGTTGTTTGGCCGCGAAGTCCGCGCGTTTAGCCATGGCTGCATCCGTCTGAACGACCCGTTTGATTTTGCCTATGCATTGTTGGCGGCACAAGAAAACGACCCAGAAGGCGTTTTTCAGTCGTACTTGAGCACAGGCAGAGAAACCCGCGTTAACCTTGACGAACCGGTTCCGGTCCACTTGGTGTATCGCACGGCGTTTACGCACACGACGGGTCAGTTGAACTTTCGCCGTGACGTTTACGACCGTGACAGCCGCATCTGGAATGCATTGGCAAACGAAGGGGTGGCTGTTCGCGCAATTGGCGGGTAAATCATTCCCTGACTTCAGGGGCCCGGATTGGGGATGATATGCCACAAACTTTGAGAGATCTTGCTGCGTCGCTTGGGGCTGAAACCCTTGGCGACGCATCGCTTTTGGTGGACCGCTTGGCGGAGCCATTGGAAGCACGCGCCGGGGATCTGGCGCTGGCCGTCGCGCCCAAATTCGCCGAGCAGCTAAAGGCATCGGCGGCGCGTGCAGCCGTGGTTTGGGCTGGCGCTGATCTGGACGCACTTGGGCTTGATGGCGCAATCGTCGCCCCGCACAGCCGGCTTGCAATGGCGGGATTGACCCAGGCCATGGACGACAGCCTTGCGTTTTCAGGCGAACCTTTCATCCATCCGAGTGCTGTGATTGATGACACCGCAAGCATTGGCGATGGCGCACAGATCGGTCCGTTCGTGGTCATTGGCGCGCAGGCGCGGGTTGGGCCAAACGCGCGGATCGCACCACACGTGTCCATCGGGGCTGAGACCGTCATTGGCGCAAGCTGCACCCTCCATGCAGGGGTGAAAATCGGCGCGCGGGTGTTCATCGGGGACGGGTTTATCGCGCAAGCCGGGGCCATCATTGGCAGTGACGGGTTTTCATTTACCACAAGTGGGCCATCCAACGTAGAGCGCGCCGTGCGCTCGCGACCCGGTGTCGCGCTTGAACCGATGGATGGCACATGGCATCGCATCCATTCCCTTGGCGGGGTCGAGATCGGTGACAACGTTGAAATTGGTGCCAATTCGACGGTTGATGCTGGCACCGTTCGCGCGACGCGGATCGGAAATGGCGTCAAGATCGACAACCTCGTGCAGATCGCGCACAACGTCATTCTTGGCGAAGACTGCCTTTTGTGTGCGCAAACGGCTGTCGCTGGGTCGTCGGTATTGGGCGCGCGGGTGATCATGGGCGGACAATCCGGCGTGGCGGACAATTTGACAGTTGGCCGCGATGTTGTTGTTGGTGGGGGCGCTGGCGTTTTGGCCAACATCGCAGATGGTATTTTTGTATCGGGCTATCCGGCCCAACCCAGCCACGAATACCGCGCCGGCCTGAAGGCCGTCCGGCGTTTGACAAAGTCATAGCGGTTCCAAAACCTGCGTGCGCGCAGTACATCAAGCAATAGATCGGACAGACATGGGTGATCTTGGATGAATATTACCGCACAAGTAATTGAAATTATTGCGCAACAGGCATTGCTGCAACCCAGCGACGTCAAAATTGATCACACATTAGAAGACCTTGGCATAGACAGCTTGGGCTTGGTCGAGAGCATTTTTGCCATCGAGGAGGCCTTTGATATCACCGTGCCGTTCAATGCCAATGACCCAAGCGGTGGCGATTTCGATATCACGACGGTCGGGTCCATCATCAAAGCGGTGCAAACGCTGGTGCAGGACCAAACGTGAGGCGGGTTGTCATCACCGGTTCTGGCACAATCAACGCTTTGGGGCACGATGTTGCCACAACGCTCGAGGCCATGCGCGAAGGGCGGTGCGGCATCGGGCCGCTTAACATTCGCGATGTGGATCGGCTCGCCATCAAAATCGGCGGGCAGGTGACGGATTATGATGAACAGACCCATTTTAACCGCCAACAGATCAGCCTGTATGATCGGTTCACCCAATTTACCCTGCTCGCCGCCGCGCAAGCGATTGGCGAAGCGGGGCTGACATTTTCGGGTGCGCTGGCGGATCGGTCCGGCGTTGTGTTGGGCACGTCTGGTGGCGGGTTGAACACGCAAGACGAAAACTACCGCGCCGTCTACGAAGAGGGTAAAAACCGCGTTCATCCGTTCATCGTCCCCAAGTTGATGAACAACGCCGCCGCGTCGCATGTGTCGATGCAATATAACCTGCGCGGCCCGTCATTTACCGTCGCCACCGCCTGCGCGTCGTCCAATCATGCAATGGGGCAGGCGTTCTATATGATCCGGTCTGGCATGGCGGATGTGATGGTCACGGGCGGGTCTGAATCCATGCTGTGTTTTGGCGGCGTAAAAGCGTGGGAAGGTCTGCGGGTGATGTCCAAGGACGCATGTCGCCCGTTTTCCGCCACCCGCAACGGCATGGTTCAGGGCGAGGGCGCGGGCGTGTTTGTATTTGAGGACCGCGATCACGCATTGAAACGTGGCGCTACCATCTTAGCCGAAGTCGCAGGGTTTTCCATGTGTTCGGATGCGTCCGACATCGTGACGCCGTCCAAACAAGGTGCTGCACGCGCCATTGCAGGCGCCCTGACGGATGCCAAATTCAACCGCGAAGACGTGGGCTACATCAACGCACACGGAACCGGAACGGCGGCAAACGATAAAACCGAATGCGCAGCTGTTGCGGATGTCTTTGGGGCCCACGCTGACAATCTGATGATTTCCAGCACCAAATCCATGCATGGTCACCTGATAGGTGGCACTGGCGCTGTTGAATTGCTGGCCTGTATCATGGCCCTTCGCGACGGAATCATCGCGCCGACAATTGGTTACGAAGAACCGGACCCCGAATGCGCGCTCGATGTTGTGCCGAATGTGGCGCGCGAGGCGAAGGTCACTGCGGTTCTGTCAAATGCCTTTGCGTTTGGCGGGTTGAACGCGGTTATCGCCCTCAAATCAGCCTAAACGCAAAACGCCGCCCCAAACAGATCGGGCGGCGTTTCGTGGGTCTTTGGTTTAAGACGACTTATTGCGACGCTGCAGTGTAGGCCGCCGTGAAACCTGAAAGCGACATGGTCACTGTCACAATTTGATCAGGGGCGGCGGCTGGAACCATGCTCAGCGTGGCGGTCGCGCCGCGCCGAAAGAGCGCCAAGTCTTCTTCTGTGAGGCCAAGGCGCGTGACGCACCCGCCGACGTTGCAAAAATTGAACGGGAACCGGCGGGCCTGCCCGCCATCCACCCGCAGGGTGATCTGTTCGGTCAGCAGTGTTTCAAGGGGTGCCACGATCGTTGCACCTGCAACAGCATTCCCTGAGTCTGGCAGCGAAACGATAGCGATTTCAGCGACCGCATTGCCCTCTGCATCACTCAACAATTGATACATCTGGCAGGGGTCTTCACCTTCTTCTACCTTCAGGCAGCGCAGCGCCCAGTCGCCGAACACTTCGCTCAGGTATTGCTGGCCCGGTTGGGGGTCTTGCGGTAAGGCCTCGTCTGACGCGATCGGATCACCATTTTCGTCGACGTTCTCGCCCATGTTAAACACGCTTTGTGGCTGCTCTTCGCCTGTCGCAGCACTGGGATCAACCAGCGTTTCGTCGGTTGTTTCCTGCGCGAAAGCCGATGCGCCAAGGACGCAGACCAAGGCAGTTGCGCTCAAAGTTCTGGAAATTGATGCGGTGTAAAAGGTCATGAGCTTCTCCAATAATATCTGTTGTTGCGCGACGCTTAGCACGGGTTTTCAGCAGTGTCAGGGCAAAAGCTGTCGTCGGCAAAGCATGGCCTAAGCGGGGCAGGTGACGCCGTTGATGCCGCATCCAACGATAAGAAATAACCGTTGTACCATAGAAAAAGGGCCCGCAAAGGCCCTTCTTCGTCTTCTCCCTATCGGACTTAGCCGACTTATTTTGGCTACGCTACGGATTGGAACGCAACCCGTCAACAGGGTCGTTATCACGATACCGACAAGTCTGTTTATTGGTTTTTTTGTTAATGAGAGATGACCGGAACACCCAAAAAGGGCCGCGCCCTAGATATAAACCTAAGGCGCGACACATTCGTTAAGGAGGGCGTCTGCAACGCCGCAGGAGAACATTTGCGGTGTCGATACGAATATACTGGCCCAGAAAGGTTAAGGATGTACTTTGGCCTATAATTAAAGCGGAACAAAAGCGGGACAGTGCAGATGTCTGCCCCAGAATAGGACATTGGCGATGAGCGACGGAATTTTCATGGGTGGCGGTGGTGATGATTACGGTGACGCGCAAGAGCTGCTGTTGCAATATGCCAATCGCCACGGGTTGATCGCGGGGGCCACGGGCACCGGAAAAACAGTGACTCTGCAAATTCTTGCCGAGGGGTTTTCGGCTATTGGTGTTCCTGTGTTCTTGTCTGACGTGAAGGGCGATCTGTCCGGCTTGGCCAAATCCGGCAGCGCAGATTTTAAATTGCACGACCCCTTTATGAAACGCGCCGCGACCATCGGGTTGGATCTGCAATATTCTGCTTTTCCCGTCACGTTCTGGGACCTTTTTGGCGAACAGGGCCACCCGATCCGCACGACCGTCGCAGAAATGGGCCCGCTGTTGTTGTCCAACCTGATGGGACTGTCGGGCGCACAAGAAGGTGTGTTGAACGTCGCGTTCCGCGTGGCGGACGAAGACGGGCTGCCGCTGCTGGACCTTGAGGATTTGCAGGCGCTGCTGGTCTGGGTCGGGCAAAATGCCAAAGACCTATCCTTGCGCTATGGCAATGTGGCGACATCGTCGGTCGGTGCTATTCAGCGGCAATTGCTGGTGCTCGAAAATCAGGGTGGCGCGGGGATGTTTGGTGAACCGGCGCTGGATTTGAGCGACATCATCGCGACCGAAACGGATGGACCGCACGCGGGACAGGGCCGGATCAATATCCTTGCGTCTGACAAGCTGATGGCGTCCCCGAAACTTTATGCCACATTCCTGCTGTGGCTTTTGTCGGAACTGTTTGAAGAACTTCCAGAGGTCGGCAACCCCGACAAACCCAAGCTCGTGTTCTTCTTTGACGAGGCGCATTTGCTGTTTGATGACGCCCCCAAAGCGCTGATCGACAAGGTCGAACAGGTCGCGCGGTTGATCAGGTCCAAGGGCGTCGGCGTGTATTTCATCACCCAGAACCCGTCCGATGTCCCCGAAGACGTGCTGGGACAACTTGGCAACCGCGTGCAACACGCACTGCGGGCGTTTACCGCAAACGATCAAAAGGCGCTAAAACAGGCCGCCGCGACCTACCGCCCGAACCCGAAATTCGACACCGCGCAGGCCATCCGCGAGGTCGGCACAGGTGAGGCCGTGACATCAATGCTGATCGACAAAGGCGTGCCCGGAATTGTTGAGCGTACCTTGATCCGCCCGCCGTCATCGCAGCTGGGCCCAATTACCAAAGCTGAACGCGCGACGCTTATGGCCGCGTCGCCAATGGCGGGCAAATACGACGCACGACTGGATCGCGATTCCGCGGCTGAGATGCTCGCCAAGCGCGCGGGCGCTGCGGCGCAAGCGGCAGAAAAAGCGGAAGGTGAAGAAGAAAAGCTGGACGCGGAGGAGCGCGAACACCGTCAAGGGCGTCGCTACACGGGCCGTGATGTTGAACGCTCAACCAGTCGCAGATCAACCAAGTCTGACGACAGCTGGGGCGGCGCGATTGCGACGGTTGTTGCGAAAGAATTGAAAGGCACCACAGGGCGGCGCATCGTGCGCGGCATTTTGGGTGGGCTATTTCGCGGGCGGTAACATGGCGCCTCGCATTGGCGCTTAGCCACGTTTTGCGGACCGCTGCTAGCCCAGCGGCGCGATCTTCAATTCGGAAATCCGGTTTTCGTCTTTTGCCAGCACTTCAAACCGAAAGCCGTGGAAGCTAAACACCTGACCGACAACGGGAATCATCTGCGCTTCGTGGATAACCAGACCCGCGACCGTGTTGGCCTCATCGTCGGGAAGGTTCCAATCTGTCGCGCGGTTCACATCGCGGATCGTCATCGTGCCATCGACGGTATAACTGCCATCTTCGGCAACCGTGACCTCGTTTTCTTCGTCGGTGTCGAATTCGTCGGTAATTTCGCCGACGATCTCTTCAAGAATATCTTCGAGCGTGATCAACCCCTGCAGGGTGCCATATTCGTCCACCACCAGCGCGAAGTGCGTGCGCCGCGCCAGAAACTGGCGCATCTGGTCATCCAGCGTCGTGGTTTCGGGAATGAAATACGGTGCCATCGACACTGTCAGGATATCGAAGTCATCCATTTCTTGCGGTTCAATCCGCCCATCACCCAGCATTTTATGCAACGCGCGCAACAGGTCTTTGGCGTGCAGCGTTCCGATGATATTTTCCGGCTCATCGCGATACAGCGGCAGGCGGGTGTGATTGCTGTCCAGACACAGACGCAGGATTTCCGCGACGGGCAGGGCGGCGTCGATCATCTCAATCTCTTTGCGGTGCAGCATGACTTCTTCGACTGTGCGTGCAGCCAGATCAAGCGCCCCCAAAATTCGGTCGCGGTCTTCTTTTTCGACCACACCTTCGGAATGGCCCAACTGCAACGCACCCGCGATTTCATCGCGCACCGCAAGAATGTTGGTGTCAGGGTCAGTCTGAACGCCAAACAAGCTGAGAACGCCGCGCACCAACATGCGCACCGCTGCAACCATCGGCGCAAAGACGGTGACAATGATACCGATTGGGCGTGCCGCAAGACTGGCGGCGCGTTCGGGGTTGGTGATTGCATAGGTTTTGGGCAGCACTTCGGCAAACACCAACACCAGCAGCGTCATAATGATCGTTGCCAACGCCACGCCATTTTCGCCAAACAGGCGCAGGAACATCGTCGTCGCAAGCGATGTGGCAAGGATATTAACCAAATTGTTACCAAGCAGAACCGAGCCGATCAGCCGCTCGCGGTCTTCGGTGACTTCAAACGCCTTTTGTGCGCCGATGTCGCCCTTTTCGGCATTGGCCCGCAATTTGGCGCGCGACGCAGCCGTGAGCGCGGTTTCAGATCCCGAAAAGAAGCCGGACAGCACAAGAAGAAACAGGATCGCACCGACGGTGGTCCAGAAGGCAGCATCAAGCATGGGGGTCAATCTTTGTCATTTGCCCCTTGTATGTAGGGGCGGGGTGTCACGTTCAAGGGGCACTCAGTCGTCTTTCGACCTATTTTGCGCAAGTGGATGGTGATCGAGCACAAGTTGTTTCAGCCGCTCATCCAGAACATGGGTGTAAATTTCGGTCGTGGCCACGTCCGCATGGCCCAATAGCGTCTGGATTGATCGCAGGTCAGCGCCGCCCTCAAGTAGATGGGTGGCAAAGGCGTGGCGCAGTGTGTGCGGCGTTACTTTGGAGCGTGTCACGCCACCCGCTGTGGCCAGATCTTTGATCAGGTTAAAGAAGCTTTGCCGCGTCAAATGGCCAAGTTTGCCACGCGACGGAAACAAAAATTTTGAGCGTGGTGTCCCGTCTTTGAACGCGGCGTCTTCTGTGTCGTCGCGGGTTTTCAGCCAGACGGTCGTGGCGGCGCGCGCGGGCGGCGACAGCGGGACCATGCGTTCTTTGTCGCCTTTGCCGCGCACCAACAACATGCGCGGATCGCCCCGTGCCGCCGACACCGGCAGCGACACCAATTCCGTGACGCGCATGCCCGTGGCATACAACAGTTCCATCAAACAGGTCGTGCGCAGCGGGTCTTTTTTGGCATCGCGGGCCGCGTTAAGAAGTGCGTCGACTTCACTATGGCTGAGCGTTTTTGGCAGACGTTTGTCGCGACCCGGGCCAGAGATTTGGATCGCCGGATTGTCGGTCCGCCAGCCTTCTTCAAACGCAAACCGGAACACTTGTTTGATCGCTGACAGGCGCCGCGCGCGGGTCGCCTTTGCAAGGCCCTGCGCGTCGCACCAGATCAGGTATTTTTCCACATGGTCCTGCGCGACAGCAGCAAAATGCGTGCCCGCCAGCCAGTCGGAAAAATCTATCAGGTCGCGGGCATAGGCCAGCTGTGTGTTGGTCGCCGCGTCAAGCTCCGCCGCCTGCGCTTCTAGAAACGCCTGTATCCAATGGGCATTTGGGCGATCCGCAGCGGTCATGGCAACAACAGATATTGCAGTGCCACGCGCCGCGCTACGTCTTCAAGTCCCAAAGCACGCAGGGTCGCGAAGCCTTCTTTGAACGCGATTTGGTCACCGTCGATGCCTTGCTGCAACGTTGCAAGGGCGCGTAAGATCGCCTCTCCGGTGCGCCCCTGTCTGGCCATCGCCACCAGTGCCGCGTCAGGATCGGCGGCAAAGGCGTCTTGTATCAGCGGGTCATTCGCACGGGCGGGCAACGCTGCGGATGGATCACCACGCGCAACGGCTGCAAGGAACGGATCGGTCGCGGCCAAGTCTTCGTTGAGCGCTGCCAGTTCGTATTGATCCGACAACAGCAGTAACGTGAACACATCAGTCGCCGCGCGGCCCACGTCTGCGTCAATCAACTGGCGCGCAAACACCCGCGCAAGGGGCACGGCCACGCCGATGGTGCGCGCTTCGTTCCAGAGGTCTGACACCGCACGCGACGTGATTTCAGGATCATTTCCCTCCAATGCGGCGTTGAGCGCGTTTACTGCCTTTGCACGCTCCCAAACACCACCCGATGCCGCCGGAACCCGCGCAGTATAAAGCCCGAGCAGCGCATTGTCCGAAATAGCGCCTGCCCGTGACAGGCGTTCCGCCGCCTCAAGCTGGGCCTTCCAGCCGACGTTGGCGCGCAGATCGGCATGGGAAAAGGCCCGTGGCAAACCAGCCGTCGTGAGCGGCGATCCAATCGCTTCAAACATCCGGAACGTCAGCGGCGTGGCGCGGGCAGGCGGCCGTAGCGCCTGCTCGCCTTCATACAAATCCGGATCAAGAAACCGCGCCAGCAAGGCGCCGGAGTCGGGGTCAATATCCTCAAGGGCCAGCCCAGTGTTCAACGTCAACGCGGCCGCAGACCAATCGCCAGAGCGTGCCAAACAAAAAATGCGCGCCGACGGGGTCGGGGCCACATCGGGTTTCGTGCTCAACGCACGACACGCCACATCTTCGGTGCCGGTTAACAAGGACACATCAAACCAGCGGCGAAATAAATCCGGTGTGTCCGGTGTCGCGGCTTCAAGCATCGCCTGCGCCGGTTCCAACGCCCCAAAATCGAGAAGTTTGTCCACGCGGGCCAAGAAAAACGCATTCGATGTCGCGGCGTCACGCGGTGGATTGGCTTGGGTGATGGCCAGCGTGATCAATAAATCCTGCACCGCAGGCAGCGTGTCGATCTGTTCCGCCCGCAACAGCGCAATCAAGGTCGCAGCATCGCTGCCATCCCATAAATCGGCTGGCAGACCCGTTGAGGATGGAGGCAATAAGCCCAGCACACGCGGCGCGGCACCGCCCAATGTTTGGACCGACACATCCGGCGTGATCGCGGAATTGGCGACGGGGGCTTCATTGGCATCGGGCGTGCGGGTGGCTTGGGTGCCAAGAACAGGGGCGGCGGCCAAGACGTCGGGCTGCTCGACACTCTCGGACAGCCAATCAATGGCCGACAGGGGTGCATCTTGGGGCGCATCTTGCGTGGATTGGGCCCAAACGGGGGCAACACACGACAAAAACACACCAACCATGGTCCCGCGCAAAACCATCAATCGCCGCCCAACGTCACAGGGACGACAATCTCTTGCACGGGGGCTGCAAAATCATTGGGCATGAAAATCGGACCCAAATAAGCATATCCCACAAATGCAATTGCCGCCAAAACCACGAGCACAAACAAGAATTTGATCAATCGCCACATGGAATTCGCCCCTTTTCCTCGGCCATATTTCTGGCCGAAATACACAGCTTCAGTTGCTGCTTTGTCTTTCGTTATATATGTCCTTCACTGCAAGATCACGCCATCACGTCGTAAATATTTTTGGACAGGCGGGGGGCTGCCGATTTTGGTCCGGTTTGGGGCCAAGGTCGCGTCAGTAAGTGGATGTAAATGCGGGCAAAAATAAGGGCGAACGCGACGATGGACAACCTTGAGAACGCTCAAACAACCCAACCAGGGGATCATTTGCGCGCCACTGTGGTTCTTGTGGGCATGATGGGATCGGGCAAAACTGCCATCGGTCGGGCCTTGGCGCTAAAATTAGGTGTGCCTTACGTCGATTCTGATGCTGAAATTGAAGCGGCAGCCAATGCCACAATCGCCGAAATTTTCGCCCGCTCCGGTGAACCGTTTTTTCGCGACCGCGAGGCCGAAGTTATTGCGCGTCTGCTGCAATCGGACCCTTGTGTGTTGTCCACAGGCGGCGGCGCTTACCTCGCGGAGCGCAACCGCGCTGCGATTTCCAAGCACGGGGTGGCGGTGTGGCTGGACGCGGATCTTGATCTCCTCTGGGAGAGGGTTCGGCACAAGGACACGCGCCCGCTGTTGCGCACGCCTGATCCACGCAAAACCCTGGGCGAAATTTTCAAAGATCGCGCGCCGATTTATCAAATGGCCGATCTACGGGCCGAAGCGAAACCTGAATTTTCCATTGATGAGATGACGGCCGAGGTGCTGCGCGTGCTGGCCACCCGTACCGACGTGTTGGAGCCTGTGACATGATTGAAACCATCCATGTTGATCTGCCCGGTCGTGCCTATGACGTGGTGATCGGGCCGCGATTGCTGGCGCAGGCTGGCGAACGGATTAAGCCATTCCTGAAACGCCCGCGCGTGGTGATCGTGACCGAAGAAAACGTCGCGGCCCTGCATCTTGACGCATTGAAATCCGGGCTCGACGCATCAGGAATTGCCAGTGACGCCCTCGTGCTGCCTGCGGGCGCAGGTACCAAAAACTGGCCGTTTCTTGAACAAACTGTCGAATGGCTCCTGTCCCAAAAGGTAGAACGCGGCGATGTCGTGGTGGCCTTTGGTGGCGGGGTGATTGGCGATCTGGTGGGTTTTGCGGCCGCCACGGTGCGGCGTGGTGTGCGGTTCGTGCAGATACCCACGTCGCTGCTGGCACAGGTCGACAGTTCTGTGGGCGGCAAGACAGGGATCAATTCGCCAAGCGGTAAGAACCTGATTGGCGCGTTTCATCAGCCGACGTTGGTTCTGGCAGACACGTCCCTGCTCGACACGCTCACCACGCGGGACTTTTTGTCGGGCTACGGCGAAGTCGTGAAATACGGCCTGTTGGGGGATGCTGCGTTTTTTGAATGGCTTGAGGTTGAGGGTCAAAACCTTAAGCCTTTGTTAACTAATACCTTATCCGCGGATAAGGTTGTTGCGGCGCGGGTCAGGGCGGTCAAGCGATCCGTTGAAATGAAAGCCCGTATCGTGGAACGCGATGAAACCGAACAGGGCGACCGCGCGCTTCTCAACCTCGGCCACACATTCTGTCACGCGCTTGAGGCCGCGACAGGATATGGGGACCGACTTTTGCACGGCGAAGGCGTGGCGATTGGCTGCGCCCTTGCGTTTGAAGTGTCAGCGCGGATGGGTCTGTGCAGTCAAGAAGACCCCAGCCGCGTGCGTGCCCACCTCAAGGGTATGGGCATGAAGACTGATCTGGCCGACATCAATGGCGCCCTGCCGGATGCCGACGCGCTGTTGGCTTTGATGGGGCAGGATAAAAAAGTTGTCGATGGCCAGCTGCGGTTCATTCTGGCCCGTGGAATCGGCGACGCGTTCATGACGGCAGACGTCCCCGCCGATACTGTGCTGTCGGTGCTGCGCGACGCTTTGGCGACCCGCTAAACTAGAAACCGCAGACGAAGAAACCCGCGACAGCCAAGGGCGACGCGGGTTTCAAATATATTTGTGTCGTTGGGGGTCTTTAGAACGGGATTTCGTCATCCATGTCGCTGCTGCCACCGCCGCCGCCACCTTGGCCACCGCCCTGATCGCCGCCGCCGTAACCACCACTATTGCCGCCTTGGTCGCCACCGCCGTAACCGCCGCCCTGATCACCGCCGGAATATCCACCACCACCACCGGAGCCGCCATCATTGCGACCGCCAATCATCGTCATGACGCCGTCATAGCCCTGCAACACGATCTCGGTCGAATATTTGTCAGCGCCGGATTGGTCCTGCCATTTGCGGGTCTGCAATTTGCCCTCAATATAAACGGTTGAGCCCTTCTTGAGGTATTGTTCCGCCACGCGCACCAACCCTTCTTGAAAGATCGCAACGGAATGCCATTCGGTCTTCTCGCGCCGCTCACCGGTGTTCTTGTCTTTCCAGGTTTCAGACGTGGCGATGCGCAGGTTGCACACCTTGCCGCCGTTCTGAAAGCTGCGCACTTCCGGGTCCCGACCCAGATTGCCGATAATCATGACTTTGTTAAGCGAGCCGGCCATGGTGAGCCTCCTATAGAATCTGATTTGCGTTGTAGATTGTTACCTCACCTGAAACTGGTAAATAACCCCATAATGTATGGAATTGCAGCTTGGTTTAGGCTATGTTTTCCGAAACGTGGGGGCTATTTCATGCGAGTGTTGGGAATTTTGGCCGGATTTGCCATTGTGGTGTCCAGTATGCCGCTGGCGGCGGATAGCCTGTCGACCCGCAATCGCACGACGCTTTTCAGCTCACAACTTGATGTTTTGGACGGCCGCGCGTCGTCGCAATACGCCAATTCAGTCCGTTTGCAGCCGCCGCGTGTCGACATTCCGTCCGCGGGAAACACCGGTCCGCAATACAGCGGCAACTACCGCGGACAATTTCTAGACATGGCGAAGTCAGCGGCGCGCCGTAACAATGTGCCCGAGGATTTGTTCCTGCGATTGGTCCAACAAGAAAGTGCATGGAACCCGAATGCGGTGTCATCAGCGGGGGCGATGGGGCTGGCGCAACTGATGCCCGGAACCGCGCGATACCTGCGGGTAAATGCCCGTGATCCCTATCAAAACCTCGACGGTGGGGCGCGGTACCTGCGCGAACAATATGACGAATTTGGATCGTGGCGTTTGGCGTTGGCGGCCTACAATGCCGGACCCGGTGCGGTGCAGCAACATGGTGGCGTGCCGCCTTACCGCGAGACCCGCAATTACGTCAGGGTCATTTGGGGCAGTTAAAAACGCGCAGCGTTTTAAACTGGTGTGAGGCAGCGTTTGAGCTTGCTCAAATGCGTTCACACCCAGAAGTTAAGGCATCCTGAATCCTAAAGCGTCACATTAACTGCGACGCCTTAGCTATTGTTAATGCAATACAATTACTCAGCAGCCATCTGAATAACCGGTTCCATTTCGGCCATATCAGCGTCGGTGAGGTGGCATTTTATCTGGTGGCCATTGGCCAGTGTGCGCACAACCGGCACTTCGGTTTCGCACTTGGTGCGACCGGCTTTGTCTTTCCAGTTGCATCGCGTCTGGAACGGGCAACCGGGTGGTGGGTTCATCGCTGACGGAATGTCGCCTTCAAGCACGATATGCTTTTTCTTGACCTTGGTGTCCGCAATTGGCACGGCCGACAGCAATGCTTCGGTATAGGGGTGGTACGGTGGACTAAAGACCTGATCTGTCGTGCCCATTTCGACCACGTGCCCAAGGTACATTACCATAACGCGATCAGACAGATAGCGCACGATGCTCAGGTCGTGGCTGATGAACAGCAGCGTGGTTTTATGTTCCCGCTGAATTTCCATCAACAGGTCCGTCACAGCGGCCTGCACTGACACGTCGAGCGCTGACACAGGTTCATCAGCAACCACGATCCGCGCATCACCCGCAAAGGCGCGCGCGATACCGACACGTTGTTTCTGACCACCCGACAATTGACGTGGCATACGGCCAGCAAATTCGCGCGGCAGTTTCACCAGATCAAGCAAGTCGAGCATACGGGCGCGACGTTCGCCATCATTTTTGCCGATCTTGAAAATCTCAAGCGCGCGCATGATCTGCCGCCCGACAGTCATCGACGGGTTCAGTGTGTCAAACGGGTTTTGGAACACCATCTGCACGTCGGCAATCGTTTTGGTGTCGCGCTTTTCAATCGGGATATCGCCGATGCTTTTGTTATCGAGCAAGATTTCGCCAGACGTTGCCGTTTCAAGCCCCATAAGAACTTTGGCGAAAGTCGATTTACCGCAACCGGATTCACCAACAATGGCCAGCGTTTCGGATTCGCGGGCCTCAAATGTCAGGGTCTCGTTCGCCTTCACAACCTTCGTGCTGCCGCCCGAGAACAAGGCGGATGCCGCAACCTCGTAGTATTTTTTCAGGTTGTCCATTTTTAGAACCACCCGCCCGGGGGCGGGTTTTTCAGTCTGGGCACCCGCGACAAGCGGCGCGTTCCAATCAATTTCAGCGTGGCGCAGACATCGGGTCTCGTGATCGAACCCTGTGTCTTCCATAAAGATATGGCCTTGATCGCAACGACCAGCCTCAAAATAATCGCAGCGCGGGCCAAAATTACAGCCCGTCGGGCGTTCATGGGGCAGCGGGAAGTTGCCCGGAATGGCGACCAAGGGACGCGCGTTCTTGTCGGCCCCGGGCAATGGGATCGAACGGAACAGCGCCTGCGTATAGGGATGGCGCATTTCATCAAACACGCCTTCAATGGTTCCACGTTCAACCGCTTCGCCGGAATACATAACGCAAATCCGGTCACAGGTTTCCAGCACAAGGCCGAGGTTGTGGCTGATGAACAACATCGACGTGCCGTACTTTTTGCCAAGATCTTTGACCAATTCGACAACGGCAGCTTCGACCGTCACGTCAAGCGCAGTTGTCGGTTCGTCCAAAATCAACAGTGACGGCTTTGACATCAGGGCCATCGCGATCACGATGCGCTGTTGTTGTCCGCCGGATAATTGGTGCGGGAACGAGTTTAGCATGCGTTCGGGGTCGGGCAGTTTCACGTCCGTTACGACTTCGAGCGCACGGGCGTAGGCGTCTTCTTTGGAGACACCTTCGTGGATCATCGGGACTTCCATCAGCTGTTTGCCGATGCGCATGGCGGGGTTTAGCGACGCCATGGGTTCTTGATAGATCATCGCGATTTCTGAGCCACGGATGTCGCGCAATTCTTCGCGCGTCATGGTGTTCATCTCACGGCCCTTGAACTTGATTGATCCGCCAACAATGCGGCCGTTCACGCCGAGGTCTTGCATCACCCCCAGCGCAACGGTGGATTTACCACAACCGGATTCGCCAACAATACCCAGCGCTTCACCGGGTTGCAGCGAGGCCGAAAAGTTCATCACCGCAGGGATCTCGCGCAGGCGGGTGAAGAAGCTGATGGAGAGGCGGTCGATTTCAAGGATCGGACCATCGTAGGGTGCTTTGTCCATGAGATTAATCCTTCAAGCTTTCTTCACGCAGACCGTCTGCGAGAAGGTTGAGACCGAGTACCAGCGACAGCAGCGCGATCGCAGGTGGCAGGGCAGGGTGCGCGTAGATCAACAACAGTTTGCGACCCTCATTGATCGTGCTGCCCCAGTCGGGGCTTTCAGGTGGCAGACCAAGGCCAAAGAAGCCCAAAGTGCCGAGCAGGATCGTTGTGTAGCCGATGCGCAGACAGAAATCGACGATCAGCGGGCCACGTGCGTTGGGCAGAATTTCCCACAGCATGATGTACCACGTGCCTTCGCCGCGCGTTTGCGCCGCTGCCACGTAGTCGCGGGTTTTGATGTCGAGTGCCAATCCGCGCACGATACGAAACACTGTTGGCGAGTTCACAAAGACCACTGACACGAACACCACAAGGATCCCGCTTGGGATGGCGATGAAATCAAGCGCCGGTGGCCAGACGACCAGCGGGCTCGCGGTGTCGCTGATGACCATGAGATAGATCAGCACCAGTGGAACCAAGACGATGGCCAGATACAAAGTGTTTTTGCTGCCTTGGGTTTTGTAGCGCGAATTGATCAGCACGCCGCAGAAGATCAGCGGGAAGATGAACAAAAACGCGCCCATGAAGTTCGGCAAACCCGTCGCGACAATTTCCGGTGTCACCAGCAGGTAGAACAGCAAGATGACAGGGAAGGCGAGGATCAGGTTGGCAACGAACGACAAGAACGTGTCGAGCTTTCCGCCATGATAGCCAGCGGGCAGGCCCAAGGTGATGCCGACCATAAAGGCAAAGACGGTGGCCAGTGGCGCGATGAGCATAACAATCACCGACCCGTGGACCACGCGGCTAAAGATATCGCGTGCAAGGTTATCGCCGCCCAAAAGGTAATGCGGGTAAAAGTCCGCGTCTTGCCCGTCCGGAACCGGGAAGCCCGGTGTCTTGTTCTTGATGCCTGAGATTTGCTGCAAAGGATCATGGGTTGCGATCAGGTCGAACACGCCGACAAAGATCGACGTAAAGACCCAGAACATCACCAGTGCAAAGCCAATCATGCCGATCGTGCTGTCAAACAACTTACCATAAAGGCCAAGCTTGCGTTTGAAGGTGATCGACAGCGCGAAGGTGACGATCAAGGCAATCCAAACTGGCAAGAAGCGTTTGATGATCTCGCCTAGAATTCCGGCTTTGCCGTAGGGCATGAACCAAGACACAACGATGATCGCTGCGCCAAGCAGAACGATCAGCGTAAACACCTGACCGTTGATCTTTTCAAGTTGCCCAAGCAGGCCGCCGCGCGATTGCAGCGTGCCGTCGGTATTGGCTTGCAGTTTCACCTCGGGCGCAAAGAAGCCCATGACGAGTTGCAAGATGACGCCAGCCAAAAACACCGCAGATGCGATAGTGATGGCGGGGATGAGGGTGCTCCCGAAGGAGCCGGTCCAAGACAGTTCTTCCATTGATCGGCTCCTTTATGAGATGCGAATGCGTGGGTTCAAGAACACATAGCCGATGTCGGAAATCAGCTGCGTGAAGAGCACCACAAACACCGAGACCACCGAGACGCCTAAAAGCAATTCGATGTCATTGTTCGAGGCCGCCTGTACAAGCGTCCAACCGAAGCCTTTGTAGTTGAACAAGGTTTCGACAATCACAACGCCGTTGAGCAGCCACGGCACTTGCAACATGATAACCGTAAACGGTGCGATCAATGCGTTGCGCAGGGCGTGTTTCATGACAATGTTGGTAAAACTCACACCCTTAAGGCGGGCGGTGCGGACGTACTGCGCGGTCATCACTTCGGTCATGGATGCGCGGGTCATACGGGCGATATAGCCCATGCCATAAAGCGCGATTGTCACGACAGGCAAAAGGAAGTTCTCGAAGGTGGCATTTTCCATGGCGCTTGTCGCGGTGCCTTTGAAAAATTGCATCCCGAACGTCGGGGTGGCAAAAACAGCGATCAGAACAACACCGGACACATATTCAGGCGTCGCCGTCGACATGATAGATACCGTTGACAGACCACGATCAAGCCGTGACCCTTCACGCATCCCCGCCAGCACACCAATAATCAGTGCGCCCGGGATCATGAGAAGCAAAACAAAGCCCATCAACTTACCCGTCAGGCCAAGCCGTGTGGCAATAATTTCGCTGACAGGGTTCCTAAAGACCGTGGATTGCCCCCAGTCACCTTGAAGCACGCCGCAGAATGCGGGTGTGGTATCATCGACCTCGGCGCCTATCGGAGCACAGCGTGCACGCACGGTACCATCCTGACCTTCGATCACGTAGCCGGGCAACACACCAAGCCATTCACCGTATTTGATCAATGTGGGTTGCCCGTATCCACGGTTCTCAAGCCAGCTTACCACGGCTTCGTCCGACATGCGGGCGTTGCCTTGGGTTTTGGCGAGTTTTTCGAGGTTCGGCAAAAGGTTGGTAAGCCAAAAGACGATGAAGGTCAGGCACAAAGCCGTAAGTATCATCAATCCGAGGCGGCGCAGAATGAACAGTCCCATAGAAGTCCCTGTTGGCTATGCCGCGCGGTTCGT
Organism: Octadecabacter sp.; assembly: GCA_017886375.1. Lineage (GTDB taxonomy): Bacteria > Pseudomonadota > Alphaproteobacteria > Rhodobacterales > Rhodobacteraceae > Octadecabacter. Next base: position 6,812 of record JAGGNB010000174.1, on the reverse strand, counting down.
GCCGCGCAGTCTTTGCTATTCGGTATGCGGAAAGGGCCGCCCGAGTGATCGGGCGGCCCTCAAAGTCATCGTGTTTAGGCTGCGAAGCCTATCTTGTAGTACTGTGGCAGGTACGCGATGTGCATATCCCAGCCGACCAGACCCGGACGGGCGTGGCGATAGATCGAGCGCCAGTACGGCTGGATCGTCACGCCTTCATCGACCATGATCGCCTGCATCTTCGCCATCACGACGCTGCGTGCATCTGCATCAGCGATACCGTTTGCCTCATCCAGCAAGGCGTCGAACTCGGCGTTTGCGAAGCCGGATTCGTTCCATGCTTCACCGGAACGGTAAGCAAGGCCAAGGATCTGGACGCCCAGTGGACGGTGGTTCCAGTTGGTGGAGGAGAACGGATACTTCGTCCAGTCGTTCCAGAACGTAGAACCCGGAATGATTGTGCGCTTCACGTTGAAACCTGCGTCGCGCATCTGTGCTGCGACAGCGTCGTTCGTGTTGCGCAGCCAGCTATCATCAATCGAAATCAATTCGAATTCGTAGTCCTGCATGCCCGCTTCGGTCAGCAACGCAAGCGCACCTTCCGGATCAAATGGCGTGCCCGGAACGTCGGACCATTCAGGGTGCATTGAACCTACGTGCTGGTTACGTGCCGCAAGGCCGCGACCGCCGTACCCAAGCTCAAGGCAGATGTCATTGCTGACGGCCATGGCGATGGCTTTACGCACGCGCACGTCCTCGTAGGGTTTCATACCGTCGACTTCGGCAAGCTGGTTGGGACGAACAACGATCGTCGCAGCCGATGCAATCTCCGAGCGTTCCCAGCCAAGACCGTCGATCACATCGACGAAGTCGCTGATTGTCTCGTAGATCATATCGATCTCATCGGATGCAACTGCGGCTGCAGTCGAGGACGGGTCTGTGCCGTAATCGACCCATTCGATGCGATCGAGGTACGCGCCTTTGCCGGCGGCGTAGCCCCACCATTCATGGCCTTCGTTGCGAACGTTGACAGCTTTGATGCCGGCATCGATTTGCTCGGGCGTGTAGGGGCCTGTGCCGATTGGCGTGGACATCATATCTTCGACATTGTTGGACGCATGGGTAATGGCAGCCGGATAATCGGACATGCCTGCAATCAGCGAAATGTCAGGTGCTGGCAGGTTCAACTTTACGGTTGTCGCGTCGACAACTTCGATGGAACCCTCAAGGGCCTGACCTGTGGCTTCGTCAACCAGAACAGCGAAACGACCCGCCATAGAGTTGCCTTCAACAGCTTTATCACACCAGCCAGCGATGTTGCGCGCAACGTCTTCGGCTGTGAAATCGTCGCCATTGTTCCACTTAACGCCTTCCCGGACCTTCAATGTGTATGTCTTAGCGTCAGCGCTGACTTCCCAGCTGGACAACAACATTGGCTCGAACGAACCGTCGGAGTTGTATTCAACGAGGTATTCCAGCCAACCCGATGACACGTGTGCGATTTCCGACCAGTCATATGTGCGTGGATCTTTCAACGCATAGACGGACATCGAGACGCGCAATGTGCCGCCTTGTTGGGCGTGGCCTGCAGCGGCGGCTGGCTGGGTCAGACCCAAAAGACCGTATGCAGCAGCGGACGTAACGCCGAGGGCAGTCGTGCGTGTGATGAATTCGCGACGGCTCAGTTTGCCGGCGTTGGCGTCTTTCACATAGATGCCGACTGCAGGATGCAGCGGTGCGCCTGTGAGTGTTTTATCGGTCATGCGTGTTCTCCCTGATGACACGTTTTTATTATTAGCGAGGTGTTTGGCAAAGGCGGCGAACGTCGTTTGCGTCCGCTCATTCATCATGCCCCCCACAAGAGTTCACATTAGGGCAGAGTTTTTTCACTGCGGTCAACGGCTGTAATCGGCAAGTTCCATCACATTTGCGACGTTTTCGACGTCGCAAATTGGCCACAGGGCGAACGGATGTGTTTCTGCACTGCAGCGTAAACGACTGATAGAGCATCATTTCAGGCCTGAACAAGCGGGCCTTTTTTGCGAAACTGCGACGGCGTCAGACCTGTGTGGGCTTGAAATGCGCGGGAAAAATAGGCGGCAGACCCAAATCCAAGATCGCCTGCGATCTGTCGAACCGGCGTTTTTCCGTCGCGCAGCAGTACCCGCGCCTCAAACAGGATTCGGCCATTCAGAAGGGACAGTGCGGATTTTCCGCTTGTCTGCTTGCAACAGCGCGTAAGGTGAGTCGGCGTGACACCAAGATTGGCGGCATAATCCGCGACCCGCGCATGTTGGTGGTAGTCGCGTTCAATCAGGTCGGTATAGGCCGCCACCAATCGGGCTGCGGCGGTATTGGCGCGGGCATCCACCGTCGTTTCCGGCCGTAGCGCCAATTGACGTTCAAAGAAGATCGACAAAAGGCCAAGCTGATAGTGGGCGGCGCGGGACTGGCCCAACTGGGTCGATTTCAATTCGCGTTCCAATGCCTCCATCTGTCCGGCCAATTCTTTTTGCACGGCAACATCGCGCAGGCGCAGATGAACCGGAACCAGTGGCCATTCGGTTGCCATAGCGGACGGGATTGTCAGCATCACGCCAAACACGGTCTGGCCAACCTCAAATCCATACATGGTTCCAGCGGGAATATAGATCAGGTTGTTGGCGCCGTAACCGCTGGTCAGACCGGACACGGTGATACGCCCCTGACCGCGCCCGACAAAAATCAGGCGCGGGGAGGTGTGAGAGCGCATCGTCTCGGTGCGCCAGCGACCATGACCCGCGTTCTGGCCGATCGACGTCAACGCGAGGCGGTTTTGCGGATCGCTCATCATTGGGGTTCAAGTCCTGATTTTTGTTCTATTTAGACAATTTTGCTGGAATATATATCTAAATCAACCAAATTTATGTGGATAAAGTGACATCATCAACATCTGGTAGTGCAATAATCTGCCACCGCTTCATGCGGGACCGCAGCCAAGTGCGTTGTCGTTTGGCATACTGTCGTGTGGCAATGATGATCGCCTCGCGTGCCGAATCGGGGGTGATATCGCCCTCCAACAGCTGAATCATTTCTGCAGCGCCGATGGCTTTGGATGACGGGGCGAGAGGGTCCCATCTTGCCCACATCGATTCTGCTTCGGCCACCGCACCCGCGTCCATCATCATATCAAACCGCTGCGCGATCCGTGCGTTCAGCCAGTCCACGTCGGGCATCAACGCAAGCGCGCTACACTCCTCCAACGCCAAAAGCGGCGGCGGCGTTGCATCTTGCCAGTCGCGAATTGTGCGTCCTGTCGTTTGCTGCACTTCCCACGCGCGCTGCACGCGGGCGCGATTGTTTAGATCAAGGCCAGCGGCAGTCGCAGGATCGAGTGCGGACACCAGATCGGGCAGGGGGATTGCATCGGCTTTGGCCCTGATACCGGCAGGGGTTGGCGGGATTTCGGCCAGCCCTTCGGTCAGCGCAGTAAAGTAAAGCCCGGTGCCGCCAACAATGATTGGCCGTTCCCCCGCGGGATGTGGCCGTTTCACAAACGGCGCGACATCGCGCAGCCAATCGCCAACAGAATAGGGTGCATCAAACGCAAGGTGGCCATAAAGGTGATGCGGTGCGCGGTCCAAATCCGCGGCACTTGGTTGTGCTGTCAAGATCGGCCAGCCCTGATAAGCCTGCAACGCATCGGCGTTGACGATCACACCGCCTTGACGCTGCGCGATCTCCAAAGCCAGACCGGATTTGCCCGACGCGGTCGGCCCATAGATCAGCACCGGTTTGTCGGGGTGAATTTGCGAGAGTTCAATCATCAGTTGTCCCATTGCACAACGCCCCATTTGACGTTGCACCCGAGCCCCTTTTGCGACATTTTATGCAGAACGCAAAGTAGCACTGGAGCCTGTCATGCCTGAACCCGAAAAAGTAGCGTATAAAAGGGTCATGCTGAAGATTTCCGGTGAGGCCCTGATGGGCGATCAAGGCTACGGCCTACATCCGCCAACCGTCGAGCGCATCGCACGTGAAGTTCAATCAGTCCAAGAAATGGGTGTTGAGATTTGCATGGTCATCGGCGGCGGCAACATTTTTCGCGGGCTGCAAGGATCCGCGCAGGGAATGGAACGCACCACGGCGGACTATATGGGCATGTTGGCGACGGTGATGAATGCGCTGGCAATGCAGGCCGCCCTTGAAGGGCTGAAAATTCACACCCGTGTTATTTCTGCGATCACAATGAATGAAGTCGCCGAACCCTACATTCGCCGCCGCGCTGTGCGCCATTTGGAAAAGAAGCGGATCTGCATTTTTGCCGCCGGAACTGGTAACCCGTATTTCACCACGGACACTGCCGCGACGTTGCGGGCATCAGAAATGGCCTGCGAAGCGATTTTCAAGGGTACCAAAGTTGACGGCGTGTATGACAAAGACCCAAATAAATACGACGATGCTAAACGCTATGAGACAATCACCTACGACGAAGTGTTGGCCCAGCACCTTGGTGTGATGGATGCCAGCGCGATTGCGTTGGCGCGTGAAAACAGCCTGCCAATCATCGTCTTCAGCCTTGATGAACCAGGTGGGTTTCGCGCGATCCTTGACGGGACAGGCACATCGACGACAGTGCGCGCCTAAATTCAGCCCCAAATCGGCAAACTTGTGCGCGTTCTACACCAGCGTTCTATACAAATGCGTGTCGTTAACGATATATCAAACAAAACAATTCGAAAAGAGCAGCACATATGTCAGATGATTTTATCCTTGATACCGACGATTTGACCCGCCGAATGGACGGGGCAATTGCCAATTTGCGCGTTGAATTCGCGTCCCTTCGGACCGGTCGTGCATCCGCATCGATTTTGGAACCGATCATGGTCGACGCCTATGGCTCCCAAACCCCGATCAACCAAGTTGGCACCGTCAACGTGCCGGAATCGCGCATGGTCACAGTCAATGTCTGGGACAAAGGTCTTGTTGGTAAGGTCGAAAAGGCCATCCGAGAGAGCGGCCTTGGGATCAATCCGCAGCTCAACGGCACGATCATTATGCTGCCAATCCCTGAATTGAACGAAGAACGCCGCACGCAGCTGACCAAAGTTGCCGGTACTTACGCCGAAAACGGGCGGGTCTCGATCCGCAACGTGCGCCGTGACGGAATGGACCAGATCAAGAAAGCCAAGAACGATGGCATGTCAGAGGACGACCAGAAGTTCTGGGAAGGCGCCGTTCAGGAATTGACCAACGACTATATTAAGCGTGTTGATGACCAGCTTGAGATCAAGCAGGCAGAGATCATGCAAGTCTGATCCGCAGTCGCGGGCCGGACCAAAGCCCCTGTGTTTCGGGGCGTGAATGAGTAGAACGGGGGCCACACATATGGCCAAAGACACCAGCGGCGGACCAAATCACGTCGCAATCATAATGGATGGCAATGGTCGTTGGGCGCAGATGCGCAATCGGCCGCGTTTGTTTGGCCACCATGCGGGTGCGCGCCGTGTGCGTGAAATCGTTGAGGCATGCCCCGGTGAGGGCGTTAAATATTTAACAATATTCGCTTTTTCGACAGAAAACTGGAAACGGACCCAGGCCGAAGTGGCTGGTCTGATGAAACTGTTCCGCCGTTATATTCAACGCGAAGCACGTGATTTATTGGCGAACGGCGTTCGCGTACGCTTCATCGGTGACCGTGTCCGGTTGGACGATAAACTGGTGCGCCTGATGGATGAACTGGAACTGCTGACATCGCAAAACGACCGCGTGCACCTTACGGTTGCGATTAACTATGGTGGTCGCGACGAGGTGACGCGCGCTGCGCGCCGTTTGGCCTATGATGTGGCTGCAGATAAGCTTTCGCCTGCGGATGTTGGCGATGAGACCTTGCCAAAATACCTCGATACATACTTTCTGCCCGACCCCGATTTGGTGATCCGCACCAGCGGCGAAGCGCGGATTTCGAATTTCCTGCTTTGGCAATCGGCCTACGCGGAATATGAATTTATCGACACCCTTTGGCCGGATTTCACGCCGGACGTTTTCGCCAAGGTCCTGACCAGTTTTAAGGCGCGCGACCGCCGCTTTGGCGCGGTAAAGGTCTGATATGGCTGCTGATTGGGATGATCTGAAAGTGCGCCTGACGTCGGGCGCGTGGATGGCTGTTATTGGAATTGGTGCGATTATCGTCGGTGGGGTCTGGTTCCAGATGCTCGCCGTTTTTGTGACCGCTGTGATGGTCTGGGAATGCTGGATCATGATCCGTGGGGCGTCGCCGACGTCTGGCATGTTGTTGGCCGCTGCTGTTGCGTCAGTCTTGTCGGCGCAAGTCTTTGGTGGCGCGCAGAACTATGAATTCCTTGGGCTCTTCCTTGTGGTGCCGATCATTGGTGCGGTTGTGCTGAAACGCGAACGCATCACGTTTTTCATTTTCTCATTGGGTGTGCAAATTGCGGGTTACGGACTTGTGCACTTCCGGATTGATTTCGGATTCACGTGGTTGATCTGGCTCGTCAGTATTGTTGTTGTGACTGATATTGCGGGATATTTTGTAGGTAAGTCGATTGGTGGGCCGAAATTCTGGCCCGCGATCAGCCCCAAAAAAACATGGAGCGGCACGATTGGTGGCTGGATTGGCGCAGCACTTGTCGGAGTTATTTTTGTCATGCTCACGAATGCAAGCTGGACCATTATCCTGCTGTCCGTCGTGATGAGCTTTGCGGGTCAAATGGGTGATATTGCGGAAAGCGCGCTGAAACGACGCCAAGGTGTGAAAGACAGTTCGACACTTATTCCGGGGCATGGTGGCTTGTTTGATCGCTTTGATGCGCTGCTTGGTGCGTCTTTGTTTA
>JAGGNB010000133.1 GCA_017886375.1 Octadecabacter sp. | reverse complement strand
CGCGGACAGGCCCAGCAACACGCGGTCATCCGTACACAGTATATCGCCACCATCAACGTAACCATCAGTGACTAAATCTATGATTTCGTTCATATTCTCCAGCAATGCGGGCCGAAGTGCGGCGGCTTCGCCAAGGCGGGACGCCGCCCCCGGACGCAGCACGATAGCGGTGCCGTTGAGCACCAAGGCGGGGTCTTCGATGAAGACTGAATCGGGGAAGGCTTCATCGGCGGGCAGGACATTGACGACGCAGCCAGCCTCGCGCAAGGCGCTGATGTAGGCGGCGTGTTCTACGGCAAACGCAACCGGATCCGGGTCGCCGTGATCGCTCGCGCGCAATCCATCAGTGACCGATTTAGCGGGCAGGCGGCACAGCGCGTGGGTGAATTCAAATGAGGGATGTGTCATTAGTCGCCTTCCTGTTCTTTGCCTTTGTCTCGAAAATATCTCTGGGAGTCGAGCGTGCTCGACGGGGCAGAGCCCCCAAAACAAGAAAGCCGCGCCCGTTTGGGCGCGACCTTCGGATTGCAACTGCCGTTGTTATTTAGGCAGCTTTGGCAAGGTTGCGCAGAACGTAGTGCAACACGCCGCCGTGTTCGATGTATTCGACCTCAATCGCGGTATCGATGCGACATTTCAGGGTGATATCCTTCACCGTCCCGTCGGCCATGGTGATTGTGCACGCCACCTCTTGCAGGGGTGTGATCGTGTCCAACCCAGAGATCGACACCGTTTCATCCCCCGTCAAGCCAAGCGATTTGCGGCTGTCGCCTTTGGTGAACTCAAAAGGAATCACGCCCATGCCCACGAGGTTTGAGCGGTGGATGCGCTCAAAGCTTTCGGCGATCACGGCTTTGACGCCCAAAAGGTTCGTGCCCTTCGCGGCCCAGTCGCGCGATGATCCGGCACCGTATTGTTCGCCCCCGAAGATCACTGTCGGCGTGCCCGCAGCCATATAGGCCATCGCTGCATCAAAGATCGACATCTGCTCGCCGTCCGGCCCTTTGGTGTAACCGCCCTCAACGCCGTCCAGCATCTCGTTCTTGATGCGGATGTTGGCGAATGTGCCGCGCATCATCACCTCGTGGTTGCCCCTGCGCGATCCGTATGAGTTGAATTCGCGCACGGGGACTTGGCGTTCAAGCAGGTATTCGCCGGCTGGCGTGGTTTCCTTGAACGATCCAGCGGGTGAGATGTGGTCCGTCGTGATCATATCGCCAAGCACGGCCAGCACTTTGGCGCCGTTAATGTTGGTGATAACGCCGGGGTCTTTTGACATGCCTTGAAAGTAGGGCGGGTTCTGGATGTAGGTGGATTGTGGCGGCCAGTCGTAGGTTTCTGCGTCCGTGGTTTCCACCGCCTGCCATTTTTCGTCGCCCTTGAAGACGTCTGCATATTTCGACTGAAACGCTTCACGGGTGACGGTTTGTTCAACCAGATCAGCGACTTCTTTGGAGGATGGCCAGATGTCTTTCAGGTAGACGTCTTTGCCGTCCGGTGTCTGGGCGATCGGGTCTGTGGCCAGATTGATGTCCATTGTACCGGCCAATGCGTAGGCCACGACGAGCGGCGGTGAGGCCAGATAGTTGGCGCGCACATCAGGAGAAATACGCCCTTCAAAGTTGCGGTTACCCGACAGCACGGACGTCGCCACAAGGTCGCCTTCGGCGATTGCCGCGCTGATTTCTTTTTGCAACGGGCCGGAGTTGCCGATGCAGGTCGTGCAGCCGTAGCCGACCAAGTTGAAACCGATTTTGTCGAGGTCTTCCTGTAGGCCGGCGGCCTCAAGATAGGCAGACACAACTTGTGATCCGGGCGCGAGGGATGTCTTGACCCAAGGCTTGCGATCCAGACCCAATGCGGCAGCTTTGCGTGCGACCAGACCCGCGCCAATCATGACGTAGGGGTTGGATGTGTTGGTACATGACGTGATCGACGCGATGACGACTTTGCCGGATTCCAAGGTATAGTCTTCGCCTGCGACGGCGACTTCTTTGTGCATCGGGCGTTCGAACGTGTTTTCCATTTCCCATGTGAACGCGGATTTCGCGCCTGTCAGTGCCACGTAATCCTGTGGGCGCTTGGGGCCGGAAATTGCGGGAACGATGGTGCCCATGTCGAGTTCGAGCGTGGAGCTGTAAACGGGATCGTAGTCCGCGCCGCGCCAGAAACCGTTTTCTTTTGCATAGGCTTCGACCAGTTCAACCCGATCTTCATCGCGGCCAGTGTTGCGCAGGTAGCGCAGGGTTTCGTCGTCGATCGGGAAGAAGCCGCAGGTGGCGCCGTATTCCGGTGCCATGTTGGCGATTGTTGCGCGGTCGGCCAGTGGCAGGTGATCCAGCCCTTCGCCGTAAAATTCCACGAACTTGCTGACGACGCCGTGGGCGCGCAGCATTTCGACGACCTTGAGCACGAGGTCGGTGCCTGTCGTGCCTTCCAACATGCGGCCGGTCAGTTTGAAGCCGACGACTTCGGGGATCAGCATGGAAATCGGTTGTCCAAGCATAGAGGCTTCTGCCTCAATCCCGCCAACGCCCCAACCCAAAACAGCCACGCCGTTGACCATGGTTGTGTGGGAGTCTGTGCCGACGAGTGTGTCAGGATAC
>JAGGNB010000147.1 GCA_017886375.1 Octadecabacter sp. | reverse complement strand
ATTCCTAATCTGCGTCCTATGGCGTTTCTCGGGTTCAGGGTATCACGTCAAGGGCCCGATCCGAACGCGCGATAGTTTAAATGCCTACATCTTTCGATACCGCAACTTACATTTGCCACCATTTTGAGTTTGCTGCCTGATTCCGAATGGGCGCAAGGTTCGCACGCTTTTTATTGCAATTCACGCACGACATCGACCTACGATCCACATCGCTGAACTCGCGAAAGCCCGCAAAAATCCCGCCTCAGGGAATCCGCACTTCGTTTCGATCAAATTGCGCGAAATCCGAACCGCCATCATCAAACACAATCTCCACGTAGACGCTTTCGATCGATCCTAGCGGGAACACCACGTAGGGCAGAAAATTCTCGATATCGATCATAACATTGGGCTGCGCGAATGCCTCGTTGCACGGCTCCATCGGCATGACGTTGATCGCGGGTTCGCCGTTGATGCCATAGCGGATATCCCACAGCCCGCAGCGCCACGCCATCAGGTGTGAAAAATACAGCAGATCTTGGCCGTCAAATTCACGCACGCCGACCCAGTTGTTCTTGGTCATCCCAAGGATCGGGCGAACTTCCATCGCGGTGGTATATTTGCCGGTCGGGATTTGCGGTTCCGGTTCGCGCGCCGCATCCAGATCATCACCGGACCCAAGGTCAAGCGGTGCGATAAGCGCATCCTCCGTCTGAACCATCGCCACATCGGCCGTCGGCCCGCCGCGCCCGGGTGGTTCGATCCCGATCCCAATTCCAATAATCAGCGGTAAGAATAAATCAATCATCGCGCTCTCCCTCTACAGCAAACCTAATGCAGCAAACGGGCCTTCCCTTGGCGCCCGCAGCCCCCCTATAGTGTCAACATAGAGCAAGCAGGCAATAAAATGGCGAAAAAGACCACCCCGCGCAAACACGCAACCGGCCAGAACCCGTCGTCCGATTTCGACATCGTGATCGTCGGCCAAGGCGGGCGGTTGCAATACGAAGCCTTGTTGCTGGCAGCGTCCCTAAAGGCCAACGCCCCAAACTTTGCAGGCACACTTTACGTCGCCGAACCGCAAGCTGGCCCACTGTGGCCAAAAGATCCAACAATGCCCGGCGACATCAAAGGCGCACTAGAAGCCCTCGGTGCAGTCATCTTGCCCTTCGTGAACGAGGTCTTTGGCGCGCATTATCCGTACGGCAACAAAATCGAAGCGCTCTGCGCCATGCCCGCGGACCGCAATTTCCTGTTTTTGGACACAGATACCCTGATCGTCGGCGATATTGCCACGCTGTCCACCGATTTCACGCGGCCAAGCGCATCCATGCGGCGCATAGGGACGTGGCCCGAAGAAGAACTATATTGGCCGGGCTACAGCGCCATTTGGAAATCACTTTATGACCGCTATGGGCTGGATTTTGACAGCACACTGGATACCGATCAACCGGATGAATATTGGCAACGTTACCTATATTTCAATGCGGGCTGGATCACCGGCCATGACGCGCCGACGTTCGGTGCGCGTTGGAAAGACTGGGCGCTGGACGTGCGCGACAACCGCCCCGAAGAACTGGTGCTGCAATCGCTGGACCCTTGGCTCGACCAAGTGACATTGCCACTTGTAATCCACAGTTTCGGCGGCGGCCGCCCGGGCAGTGATCTTGCGGGGTTGGACGGTGATTTGACCTGCCACTACCGCATGCTACCGCTGCTTTACGCACGCGAAACCGACGCGGTTGTTGCAACGCTGGACGCCGTCACAGCGCCCAACAAGGTCAAAAAATGGCTTAAACAATATGATCCGTTCAAACGGATGATCTACCAAGGCCGCGGCGAAAAAGTCCGCGCAATGTTTGATCAAAACGACATGCCACCGCGCGAACGCCAAATTCGCAACCGGATCAAGAAAGAAGGCTTCTGGATGCGTTGATCCAAAGGGCTGATGGATCTGAAAATCAACCCTTTAGATCAGCGCCTGCGGCGAGCGGGGAGCGGATTTTCTGCAAAAATCCGCCGCCATTGTGAGCGCAGTCACTGCTAGAGATGCAACCGGATGTGTCAGGCCACACAGGGGGCGATCTGCCCCCGCTCTTCGAGCCCCCCGAGGATATTTTTAAAGCAATGACAAACAAGACTGCGAGAACCCGGCGCGCATAAGGCACGCACCGGGTCAAAACGAGCTAATCGTCTTCGCTTACGGCCAACGGCGTCCCCGCCTGTACCGCCTATTGATCGTCGGTGATTCTGGTTAAATTTTCCTTATCGTCTTTGCTTTTGAAATATCCCCGCCGGAGGCGAAGGCCAAATTCAAACAATCCCCCTAAAGGCGACGATCGCGCTGCCGCACTAAGGCTTTAGAATGCGCGGTCGCGCTCCTTTTTTATTGCCACAAATCTGTTTGCAGGGAACGTCGGTTTGCCGAACCACCAAGACCCGAACAAACGCTCCGTCAAAACGATTTTCCCGTGACCGTTGTTCTTGTTTCGCAATCAAACCACGATGCATCCAAGGCCACATTGAGGTCGCTGGCGTTTAACCCTAAAGTCGGATCAACTTTACCCTTGGAGAAGACCCATGACCAACACCTCATCTTACGGATTTGACACGTTGCAGATCCACGCAGGTGCGCGCCCCGACCCCGCCACAGGCGCGCGCAACACGCCGATTTACCAAACAACGGCCTATGTCTTTCGCGACGCGGATCACGCCGCCGCGTTGTTCAACCTGCAAGAGGTCGGATACATCTATTCCCGCCTGACCAACCCCACTGTTGCCGTGCTGCAAGAACGCATCGCGACACTTGAGGGCGGCGCAGGTGCCGTCTGTTGCTCATCTGGTCACGCCGCGCAGTTGATGGCGCTGTTCCCGATCATGTCTCCGGGCAAGAACGTCGTCGTGTCCACGCGCCTTTATGGTGGGTCCGTGACGCAGTTCAGCCAAACGATCAAGCGGTTCGGCTGGGAAGCCAAATTCGTCGATATTGATGATGCTGACGCTATCAAAGCCGCAATTGACGACAACACCCGCGCGATCTTCGGTGAGGCAATTGCCAATCCGGGCGGCCACATCATGGACGTGCGTGCGGTTGCCGATCTCGCTGACGCCGCTGGCATCCCGCTGATCATCGACAACACCACGGCCACGCCGTACCTGTGCCGCCCGATCGAACATGGCGCGACGCTGGTGGTTCATTCCACCACCAAATACCTCACTGGCAACGGCACTGTGACGGGCGGTTGTGTGGTGGACAGCGGCAAGTTTGACTGGACCGCGTCCGACAAATTCCCGAGCCTGTCCCAGCCCGAACCCGCGTATCACGGCCTCAAGTTCGCTGAAACGTTTGGTCCCCTCGCCTATACGTTCCATGGCATCGCCATCGGCCTGCGCGACCTTGGCATGACGATGAACCCGCAAGCGGCGCATTACACCTTGATGGGCGTTGAAACCCTGTCACTTCGCATGGATCGCCACGTTGAAAACGCGACCAAGTTGGCCAACTGGTTGGAGGCGGACGACCGCGTCGACTACGTGACCTACGCAGGCCTCGAATCTTCACCGTATTTCCACCGCATCAAAGACGTCTGTCCGCGCGGTGCATCAGCGCTGTTCACCTTCGCCGTGAAGGGCGGTTATGACGCCTGCATCAAGCTGGTCGATGCGCTGGAAATCTTCAGCCACGTGGCCAACCTTGGCGACACCCGCAGCCTGATCATTCACCCCGCATCAACGACCCACCGCCAACTGTCGGCGGACCAACAAAAGGCCGCAGGGTCTGGTCCTGGTGTCGTGCGTGTGTCTATCGGGCTTGAGGACGCGACGGACTTGATCGCAGATCTAGATCAGGCGCTTGCGAAAGCAACCGCCTGAATTATCGCTTAAAACAGGGCGTCGCGGATCGCGGCGCCCTTTTTTTCAAACACATCGCGATCACTCAGAAATCGCGTAAACCAATGTGATCGACGCGTTCATCTCTATCTTTCCGGCCGCAACTGGCACGTCATATTGCGGCGAAGACGACATTTCCATCGCGATGACGGGCGACATGTCGACCATGCGATAGCCGCCGCTCCCCGCCTCATTCAGCATCATCAACTCGCCCAGCGAAACGCCCGCCGCGTTTGCATAAAGCTGCGCCAGCCGCGCGCCCTCGGCGACGGCACGTCGGCGCGCCTCGTCTGTTGCCTCAGACGGGTCAAGCAGGCCAAATTGTACGCCGTCCAACCGGTTCGCGCCGTCCCCGACCACTGCGGCCAACAAACCACCCAAACGATCTAGGTCCGTCACCTTCACCTCGACAGAATTAACCGCCTGATAACCGGTGATCTGTGTCCCCGAACTCAGCGCGCTTTGCGAATAGCGCGGGTTCAGTCGGATCGCGCCGCTGCGAATATCCTCATCGGCAATGCCCTCCCCGTCCAAAGTCGCCAGAATCGCTGCCGTAGACGCGCTGGCGATGTCCAATGCATCGGCGGCAATGTCCGCCTCAGCCTGAACGCCGATGATCACCGTCGCCATGTCCGGCTCGACGCTGACCTCACCTTGGCCCGTTACCGTGATGGTGCGATCTTGTGCTGCCACAGGCGCGGACAGTGCCGCAAACACAAGGGTGACTGATAAAAAGCCAATAAAAGGACGCATGAAAACTCTCCTGTTTTGCTGTTACTTTATATCTGACGTGGGTCGGTCTGCTATCCTTGGCCGCTTTAGAAAATTTTTGTAACAAAAAGTCTCACTTGGCGTGGGCGAAAGCTTGCTGTACTTCCAAGCGTTAAGGAAAAGGGGAGTTTTCAGCCCCAACGCAGGATGCTAAGTCACGCCGATGAAACCAAATTTTGCTTTGTCTTTGTCCTTTGATGGACTGCGTCTTATGCACCGCGTGTCGGGGGGCTGGCATTTGGTGGGTCAAATTGCGCTCGATGACGCCGATTTGACGGGTGCGCTGGATCGGTTGCGCGCCGCTGCAGACACCCTTGAACCGAACGGAATCTCAACCAAGATACTGATTACCAACGATCAAATCAAATACCTCGCGCTGGATACAACCCGCGCCGCAGACGACGACGTCCGCCGAGCATTGCACGGGGCCACGCCCTACGCGGTCGACGATTTGATCTATGATTACGCCAAAGGTGGCGGGCGCACCTATGTGGCAGCCGTCGCCAAGGAAACCCTGACCGAAGCAAAGCAATTTGCCGCCGAGCACGGATTTAATCCTGTCAGCTTTGCCGCCGTTCCCGAACCCTTCACCTATGTGGGGGAAGCATTTTTTGGCAGCGTGGACGGAACAACCGTTGAACGTGACGAAGATTCAGTGATCGTCATCGGCGAATCTGCGGTCAAAGTTGCAGAACCCGAGGTCCCTGTTGAACCTGTCACGGACAGCGACAGCGTCGCCGATACTGCGGCTGAGACCGACATCACACCTGAACCGCACCCTGAACCCGTCGTGCAAGCGGACGCGCAGTCGGACCTCGCGGATGCCTTCATTCCCGACGTGCCTGACGTTGCTGCGCCGAAGCCCGATGCGGCCCCTGATCCAGATGACATCGCGCTTGCAGCCAATCCGGAGCCCGAAACAGACCTTGCAGGTCTTGTCGTCGACGCGCCAGAGATCGAGGCTGAAAGCGACCTTGTTCCAGATTCCGATGACGTCGAAACGACCCCCAACATGACAGACGCGGCCGACACAGCCCCGCCCATGTTCGCGTCCCGCCTGCGCGCAGATCGCAACGAAGGCCGCCCCGCAACCCCACAAAAAACCGACCCGACCCCGAAACCGCGCGCAGAACCCACGCTCAGCCGCCCAGCACCGCCGACCTTATCCGCGCCGACGCTGTCGGTGCCGACAGGCAAAGGCACCGACCCGATGCCGCCGCTGTCCGCACCCAGCCGCACGGCGGACACGCCCCCTGTTGGCGCGCCAATCGCGCAGCCCATCACGACCAAAACGCCCGACAGTGACGTGGCCCCAGCGATCACAGGCGATGCGCCAACGGCACTCACGCCCGACGCTGCCATCGCGGCCGCCTCCCTGATCATTGATCCCGTCCCACGCGCAGATCGTGGCGACGACGATGACCGCGGCCAAAGCGCGGCACCCGACACACCCGACGCACCTGACGAAAAACGCAGCGCAGCGGCAGCCGCCCTCGGCGCCGCATCAGCTGTCGGTGGTGCGGTTGGGGGCGCTGTTGGCGGTATGTTCGCCAGCCGCCGCATGGCCCGCGACGATGCCAAAACCAAAGCCGCCCAAACCAGCGACGCAGACGCGCCTGACGAAAAATCCGGCCTGACGGTCTTTGGTGCGCGAAAGAAACCGACACCCAAGGCCGTCGTTGGTGGCAAGCCGCGCTTTCTGGGGCTGATCCTGACGGCAGTTCTGCTGCTGTTCCTGCTCGCCATGGCCGCTGTAGCGGCCCTGTCTGAAGACGGATTCGCACGTTGGTTCGGCTTTGGGTCCTCCGAAACACAAATGGCAGCGGACCCAACAGCAACCCCAAACACGGCGTCGGAGGTGGCCGCACCGCAAGCGGCTGATGGCACGCAATTGGCCACTCCGAGCATCGCCCAACCGGACGCCGTGGCCACGAATATGACGCCTGACCTGCAAACGGGCGGACAGGTCCTGACCCCCGAAGAAGCAGCCCGCCTTTATGCCGCGACCGGCGTTTGGCAAAGATCCCCCCGCATTCCCCAAATTCCCCGCACAACAACACTCGATGCAATGACGCTCGCCGTGTCGTCGCGCCCTGTGCTTCGGGTTCCCTCCAGCCCGCTCGCCTCAGCCAGCAGTGTCGCGGGTGACGCCCTGATCGCCGCCCCGATTGACCCGCCACCACCAAGCCAAACCTTTGATTACAATGCCGAAGGTCTGGTTGTCGCAACACCGCAAGGCGCAATCACACCGGACGGTAGTTTAGTGATCGCCGGACGTCCGCCGCTTAATCCGCCGACGCGACCTGGCACTGTGGCACCGGTGATTACGCCGCAAGATCAACTCGCAGCCGTGATCCCACAAGACGCAACGCCTCTCGAAGATGCCCCCGAAGGCGTGATCGTCATCGCAGGTCGCCCCGCCATCCAACCACCGATCCGCACTGGAACAATCGCGCCTGTCGCCGCACCACAAGCTGCAGCGCTTGCATCCGGTGTCGTGCCCCTCTTGGCAACCGATGGCCTGCTGGTCCTCGCTGGCTCACCACCAATTTTGCCGCCTGTGCGGCCCGAAACGGTTGCACCCTTACCAATCGTTTCGCCCGACGTCGTGCCCGATGCGATCCCCGATGCGATCCCCGATGGCACGCAAGAGCTTCTCGAGATCGATCCCGCCGCACTCGACATCGTCGCGCCTGAAACGGCCGCTCCATCCACAACACCCGAAGGCCTGAACGTCGTTGCCGGATCGCCGCCCATCTTGCCGCCTGTCGCGGACCGATCCGCCGAGCAGATGTTGCAGACCTCACTATACAGCCGCATTACCACAACACCGCGCACCCCTGCGCCGACACACTCCGCCCGTTGCCGCGCCCCGCCGCCGTTCTTGTCGCCAGCTGACATCGCCGCCAAGCTGTTGCCCAAACACCGCCGTCCTTGGCTGTCCGTCGCGCAAGCCACCGTTTCGCCGCGCACGCCCGCGGATCGCGCCCGCAAACGCCGCCTGACCCGATCCCCGAAGAGCCCCCTGAAGAGGCCGTCGCTCTGTAACGCCAATGCGCCAACGGGTCTGCAATCTCGCCCGAATCGCGGCCGTGCTCGCCCCTCCAATCGTAACCCGATCGTCAATCCAACCGCTGGCGTTCCAGTAACGATCTGCGCCCCCGCAACATGGACCGCATCGTCGCGCGCGCCAATGATGCCCGTGCACGCGCAGCCACACAGGTTGCCGCCGCCGCCGTCGCGCCGCAAACAGTGACCCCAAGTGGTCCAACCGGTGGCTCTGTTGCGCAAGCTGCGACGCTGGACAACGCCATCAATCTGCGCGAGGTAAATTTGATCGGCATCTATGGTGGCTCCGGTGATCGCCGTGCGCTGGTGCGGATGGGCAACGGGCGCTACGTGCGGGTGACTGTCGGGGATCAACTCGACGGGGGCCGTGTGACCGCCATCAGCGCCGAAGCACTCAATTACTCAAAACGAGGTCGCGCAATCACCCTGCGCGTTGCTGGCTAACCTCATCTCATTTCGCGGCCCACATATTTAGACATTCGCTGATAGTAGTACTCTCATGGAACAGACCCTTCTCCTCGCCACGATCCTGCTCGGCGCTGCTGTGATTGCTGTGCCGCTTGCCGCACGCCTCGGCCTTGGGTCTGTGTTGGGGTATCTGCTGGCCGGCGTCGCGATTGCGCCCCTGATTGGCGCGGAAGCCGCTGAATTGCAGCACGTCGCGGAATTTGGTGTTGTGATGATGCTGTTCTTGATCGGGCTTGAACTGGAACCCCGTGCCTTGTGGGGGATGCGTCACCGCCTGATCGGACTGGGGGGCTTGCAAATAGGTCTGACCACGCTGTTGATCACTGCCCTGTTCATGTGGATGGGTCAGCCATGGCAAACCGCGCTTGCGATCGGGATGATCTTCGCACTGTCCTCAACGGCCATCGTGCTGCAAACCCTGTCCGAAAAGGGATTGATGCAAACCAACGGCGGGCGCAACACGTTCTCGGTCCTGCTCACCCAAGACATCGCTGTTATCCCGATGCTGGCGATACTGCCCCTGTTGGCTCTGCGCGCGCCTGTGCGTGTGCAACTGGACGGATCGATGTCGCGCGGCCCTGTGGAAGACACCGCCGACCATTCCATGAGCCTCGTTGAAGGCCTGCCCGGATGGGGTGTGACGCTCGTCACCATCGGGGCTGTGATTGCGGTCGTCCTTGTCGGCGTCTTCCTGACCAAGCCGGTGTTCCGCTACATCCACCACGCACGACTGCGCGAAATGTATACCGCGTTCGCGCTGCTGATCGTGGTGTCTATCGCCACACTGATGGGCCTCGTTGGGCTCTCTGCGGCGCTTGGCACTTTCCTTGCAGGCGTGGTTCTCGCGAACTCTGAATTCCGCCACGAACTCGAAAGCGACCTTGCACCGTTCAAGGGCCTGCTGTTGGGGCTGTTCTTTATCACTGTGGGCGCGGGCATCGACTTTGGCGTTCTGCTGGCCAAACCCGTACGCATCATCGGCCTGACCCTCGCGGTGATGGTGATCAAGGGCTGCGTGTTGTACTTTCTGGCGCGGGTCTTTGGCATCAAAGGCCGCGCACGCTGGCTGTTCACCCTTAGCCTCGCGCAGGCCGGCGAATTCGGCTTTGTTCTGATCGCATTTTCGCTGCAACAAAACGTGCTTGGCCCGACGTTGGGCGCTGATTTGTTGCTGATTGTAGCCCTGTCGATGATGATCACGCCGCTGTTGTTCATTGCCTATGACGCCATGTCGCGTCGCATGCATGTTGAGGAAGCGGACCATCCCGAGGACGACATCGACGAAAAAGGCACGGTCATTATAGCTGGCATTGGCCGTTTTGGTCAGGTGGTGAACCGCCTTGTGCAATCCAGTGGTTTCAGCACCGTTGTTCTGGATAACAACCTCAAAACTGTGCAGCTGATGCGCACATTCGGGTTCAAGGGCTTTTTTGGCGACCCGACCCGCCCCGACATCCTACATGCCGCCGGATTGGATGACGCGACTGTGCTGGTCGTGGCATTGGATGACAAAGACGCCGCCGTAAACCTCGTCAAATACGCCCGCAGCCATCGCCCCGACTTGCATATTGTCGCCCGTGCGCGGGACCGTGTTCATGTCTATGAACTTTATGCGGCGGGCGCCAATGACATCGTGCGTGAATTGTTCGACAGCTCGCTGCGCGCGGGCCGCTATGTGCTCGAAAATCTTGGGCTCTCGGAATATGAAGCCGCCGAAGCCGAGATGTCGTTTTACCACCACGACCGCGCCATGTTGCGCGATCTGGCCGAAGTCTGGGATCCCAACATCCCGATTGGCAAAAACAAAGCCTACATCGAACGTGCCAAAGCCGCTGATCGTGATCTTGAAAGCGCGCTGACCGAAACCTTGGATGAGGCGGAACGCAAAGCAACCCGTGGCAGCGACAGCCCCAAACCCACACCGCACGTCAAACCCTGATCAGCCCGCCGCGACGCCCGCTTCTGCAAATGTCGCCATGCCAGAATGACACGCAACTGCGGCCTGCAAGATACCAATCGCCAACGCCCCGCCGGACCCCTCGCCAAGCCGCAAGTCCAGCGACAAAATCGGTGTTTTGCCCAATGCTGCAAGCAGTTTTTCGTGTGCACCCTCGGCACTCAGATGGCCTGCAACCGTGTGATCCAATGATCCCGCAACGGCCTTTTCCAACGTCGCCGCTGCCGCGCAACAGATGAACCCGTCCAAAATTACCGGAATTCGGTGATGACGCGCCGCCGCAATCGCGCCCGCCATTGCTGCCAATTCGCGCCCACCCAAACAGCGCAGCGCCTCCAGCGGATCGGACGTGTCATGCAACGCCAATCCACGTGCAACCACGTCCGTTTTGCGCGCCAGCCCGTCGTCATCCACGCCGGTTCCTCGCCCGGTCCAATCCGTCGCCGACCCGCCCAGCACAGCCGCCGCAACTGCCGCAGCCGATGTTGTGTTGCCAATGCCCATCTCACCGGTGACCAACAGATCCGCTTTTGGGTCAACCGCGTCCCAACCCGCCATCAGCGCAATCACCACCTCCGCCTCGCTCATCGCGGGGGCGGAAGTGAAATCCTGCGTCGGCATCTCAAGTTCAAGCGCGTGCACATTCAACGTCGCGCCAAATGTTTTGGCCAACTGGTTGATCGCCGCCCCGCCATGTTCAAAATTGCCCACCATCTGCGCTGTGACTTCGGGCGGAAACGCCGACACGCCTTGCGCACAAACGCCGTGATTGCCCGCAAAAACAATGATCTGCGGATTTTCGATGCGGGGGCGATCCGT
>JAGGNB010000108.1 GCA_017886375.1 Octadecabacter sp. | reverse complement strand
AAGAGCAGTTTGACCAACTGGCCGGACGAACGCGCAGCCGTTCCGCCCAAATTACTGGTGATCTCATTGTGACGGCGCACGAACGTACCGCCCCACTTCTGTTACCTGCGCTTCAGCGGTTTCAGGATGAAAACAAAAGCACCGTAATCAAGTTCATCGCGAGCGCGGCCCTGCTGAAACTGGAATATGGCGAGGCGCACGTCGCAATTCGGTCCGGAGCCAAGCCAGATCAACCAGACAACGTTGTTCAGCCCTATCAGGACCTCAAGTTTGGTCTGTATGCCCATGCCAGTTATGTTGCACATTATGGCGTCCCACAGTCGCGAGACGACTTTCGCAATCACCGGTTTGTCTGTTGGGAGCAAGACAAAACGCCGTTTCCGTTCACGGGATGGCTTAGGCAAAATGTGCCCGAGACAAGCAAAACATTGATCAGCGCAAACCAAGGCATTGCAGATCAAGCCCTATTTGCCGGAATGGGGATTGGATTTCACCCTGAGATATACGCGCAAAAACGCGCCGATTTGGTCGAGGTGCTTGCGCCGCAACCAGATTGGGTGGTCCCGCTGTGGCTCGTGACGCACACTGATCTGCACCGTTCCGCTAAGGTACAAGCACTGTTGAAATTCATAAAGAACGACCGTTCATCGAGTTGAGACCGAAGCCTGAAAGCAGCCGTTGGTGTTCCTGCAGCGAAAGCGCGCTTTGAGCGCAACAAGATCTATGTCCGTTCCTGTGTCATTGAGGGATTCAATCAGCCGTTTCTATATTGTCAGACGAAACAACCACCCAAGGTCTGCCTTGAATGGTTGTTGTGGTCTTTCACGTCACGCGGCTGCTGTGGCTTCAATTTCGAACAACAATCCAGGAATCGCCAGTCGCGTCACGCCGAGCAACGTCATCGGTGGGGCGCATTGGATCGGCCCGAAACGCATGCCCATCAGATCAAAGTTTTTCAGGGCCTCGTCCACATCTGTGGCATAAACACCAAGACGGATGATGTTGCTCAGGTCCATGTCTGCGCCGGCCAGCACCGCCTCCAGATTGTCCAAGGCAAGACCGATCTGGCCGCGCATGTCACCAATGTGTTGCGGAGCACCGTTACCATCTACGGCGGTTTGCCCCGCAACGATCAATTGGCGCGATGGGCCATCAATGATTTCCGCCTGATTGTAGCCAAGTTTCAAAGACCAGTTCCACGGATTTACAGGTGTGCGTTTCATCGTTCATTTCCTTTTGTTGAGGTATCTGAGAATCTTCTAAAATTAATTAGTGCCAAAATTTGTCACCAATTATGCTATGTTGAAATTTATGAACATTAGACAACGACATGACACCATCGTGCGCACCCTTCGCCGCAACGGAACCGCAACGATTGACGAGCTGGCAGGCGAGGTTGGCGCATCGCGACGAACTGTCTTGCGCGACATCTCTGCGCTGCGCGACGACGGCTTTGTCATCTATTCAGAAAGTGGTCCGGGGGGTGGTCTTCAACTTGATCCGCAATCCATGCAAACAAGCGCGCGTCTGTCGGTGCCAGAGGTCTTTGCGCTGTTGATCAGCGTGGCCGCCATGCGCGCGGCACAAAACCTGCCGTTTTCGGATCTTGCGGATGCGGGTCTCGCCAAGATCGAAAAGTCCCTGCCATCCGACAAAGTGCGCGATCTGCGCCGGTTTCTGGATTGTCTGCACATTGGTCAATTGTCGCCGCTGCAAGATTTGTCAGACTTGGGGCGCATTGATCCCGCAATGCTTCCAGCCTTTGAGACGGCATTCTTAAAACGATATTGCCTGAAGTTTGAATACCGCGACGCCAAGGGGGTCAAAACAAGCCGAGAGGTCGAACCGCAAGCCATGCTGATCTTGCAACCTTTGTGGTATTTGGTGGCGTGGGATCCGACCCGCGATGATTTTCGACACTTCCGCATGGACCGGATCAGCAAGCCCGCTTGTATCGAAGGTGCCGCGTTCCGACGCAGGCATGTGCCCTTTGAGGATGATGTGTGTCCCTATAAGGACCTGCTGAACTGACAACGAAGAGCTGTCGTTGGTGCATGTAGTCAACAATCATGACGCGGGACGAAGTGAGCCTTCGGGGGGTTACCGGACGGTTCTTAGATTTTCTGTTATTCGAGAAATCTCTGCTGCTTTGGTCCGTCAAAACGAATGCGTGCCGTCTTTGAAAGAGTATTGGCCTAAGGTTACTTTAGCGTTTCGCTGAGGGGGCATTACATTCGAATAGGCGGCAATGCTTTCTTTCCTTGCGTTCTTTTGAACCAGCGCGGTATCTCAGACTCAGGCATTGGACGCGATACCCCATAGCCTTGAAAGTGATCGCAGCCCAGAGCGTTCAAGACCAGACGCTCTTCCGGTGTTTCGACCCCTTCCGCCAAAGCATCGATCCTAAGGGCATGTGCCAATCCGATCATGGCGCCAGTGATTTTCGACAGTTCAGAGTAAAGGTGTACGTCTTTCACGAAACTTCGATCAATTTTGATGCGATCAACTTTGAAATTTTTCAGGTTTGAAATTGACGCGTGTCCGGTACCAAAATCATCCAATTCGAGCTTAAAGCCGGCGTCTGCCAAAGCCGTAATATTGTCCAACATCTGTTTCGAGTTGCTGTCAATCATCGCGCTTTCCAGGATCTCGATCCCGATCATGGACGGCTCTACATTGGCTTTGTCGGCTGCAAATAGCATGGTGTCGACCAAATCAACCTCAAGCAAACGCGATCCGGTCAAGTTAATTGAAACTTGAGGGATATCGATCCCATCATCAAGCCAACGCCTCATTGCTGCGAATGTCCGCGCCATAAGGTATTCATCCAGTTTCTCGAGGAGACCTGCTTCCTGGGCAGCATCCAAAAAATGAAACGGCACGAGGATACCGCGTTTCGGATGATGCCAACGTGCGAGGGACTCAAGCCCTACGATTTTGCCAGTCCTGCCCTCAACTTGTGGCTGAAAGAAGGGCTCGAACTGTTGGGTATCTATGCCTTCGCGAATCTGGGACTGAAGTTCGTCTTTCTGATCGCTCTGGGTGCGCAAAGACGGAGTGAAGAAACGAAAGGTGCCGCGTCCCTCATTCTTGGCTTGATACAACGCCAAATCAGCGTTGTTCAAACACTTAGCAAGCGAAATGCCATCGGACTTTACTTTGGTCGCAATTCCAATACTTGCGCCGATGCGGTTTCTTTTGCCGCCAAATATGAACGGCGTCGAAATACTCGCAATGATCTGTTCGGCACGTTGGGCCAAAACCTCTTCGGTGTTGGGGCCAAAGAGCACCAGCGCGAACTCGTCACCACCAACACGCGCCAAGAATTCGTTGTTTCCCATAGATGACGCCATGGTATCCGCCGCATGCGTTAGCGCGGCATCCCCGGCGGCATGCCCCATGGAGTCATTGATTTTTTTGAACGTATCCAAATCAACGTGCATGATAGCAACCGCACCCTCATGCAGCCCTGTTGTCTCTTTAAGAAATAACTCGTCTTCAAGGGCGCGACGGTTCGGCAGACCTGTTAGCACGTCGATATGTGCGAGCTTTTCAATATCGGTACGGGCAGTGGCAACGATGAAATTCACCGCCGCCAAAACCGAATTGTTCGCATCAGCCAACTGACATTGCACAAGCGTTACAAGCTCGCAAAGGTCAGCTTGCGCTGGGGCCTTACCCTGTGAAAGCGACGAACAAATACTGCGCGCCATAACCTCAAAACAACCGAATATCTCTTCGTTTTCGCGCGAAAATGCTTCCGTCATCATTTTCGCAAGAACAGGGTCATATCCACGCAGTACGGTGGCGTGAGAGTTTCGAAGGCTTGATCGTGTTGTTAGGAATTCTTGCAAAGCCTCACGTGCCAGAAATTGGCTGGCAAGCATATCGCGGCTCAAGGTACTGGACGAAACGCTTAGCAATGCGAACTTGTGGCTCAAGACCTGGAGCCTGCAGGCATCTTGGACAAGTTGAATGAGGCACTCACGTGTAAGACACCCAAACGTGGAGTCTTTGAATGATGGTTTAGGTGGCATGTTGCGCGGCACCTTCGAGCATGGTTGCGCAGACCGCCTCCAGGGCTGTTTTCCAAGCGACCCGGGTTTCGTCAGTCCATTCTTTATTCATCAACGTAGAGATCGTTTGGATTAAGACATCCGTTACGACGATATAGTGGGCCGGCTCCGCTCCATACTTGACGTGCCGCGCGCCCAAGGCCTTAAGTTCTGCTTCAATTTCTGTGAGATTGCTCGCGCTTTCGACGACCTTAACAATTGTATTCCAGAGCTTTTCACTTTGCTCAAACATGTCTTCTGAAAATAGGTTACGAATACCCGGTGCAACCTTGAAAAGGTTCGCATAAAAGGCATTGGTTGCGGCGACATTTGCATCAGCAAGACGCTCTGCAGAGTTACGGATCAAATCAACCTGAGTCTGGGATAGCATCACTTAACCTTTGTCTTGAAGAGCAGTCACCGCTCTGTTGCACTTCATTCCCTAATAAACCGTATCGATGGCGGCAAATATTCTGCTGGAGCCTCACAAATTGGATCAAGAGATGCCCTCTGGTTTCTTCGTTTGAAATGAGACTAGGAGCGTTAACCACCAAAATGCACAAAGCAGACTTTTTGATAAGCACTTGGGTTAACTGCACAGCAATCTTTGGACACCGCGTTCCCAGCGAGACTTTCATGTCGGTTCGCGTACGTTCCGGATGCAAGTGGGGCGGGATTGGCAGTCGGAAGTAGAATATGCCGTGTCTTGATGGGCTTAAATATGCTGCGTAACGCATTGGATTGTCTCACCAGTTTGTCGCACCGGAAAGAAAAGCGTTCTAAGCCACTGATAAGAAGTAAAATGGTGGGCGACCCTGGAATCGAACCAGGCGTGCGTTTCCGCGAGAGAGTTACAGTCTCCTGCCACACCTTGCGGCCTGACGCCCACTGGCGGCGTGAATAGCTTTGGCTACTGGGGGCGTCAACCTCAATTCGGGGTCAGGTCTTGCGGTTTTTGTGCGTACTCGCCATGAGGGGGCAAATACAAAGGAATGCACCGTGAAAAAACCAACCTGGGTTGTCGATAAAGAACGCAACAAGCGTGCTGCTGCCAATGAGACTGTGTGGCTGTTTGGCATCCATGCGGTGCGCGATGCCCTGCTGAACCCCGCGCGTGAGAAATTGCGCTTTGTTGTGACCAAGAACGCGTTTGATCGTCTTGGGGATGCGGTGGACATTGGATTGAAAGACGGCGGGCCGGAGCCTGAAATGTGCGAGCCGCGCAATTTCGCAGCACCTATTGATCCACAATCGGTGCACCAAGGCGCCGCTTTGGAAGTCAAACCGCTGGACTGGGGCAAAATCGAGGATCGCTGCATGGGGGACGGCGTGAACCCGCCACGTGTGGTCTTGCTTGATAAAGTGACCGACCCGCACAATGTCGGCGCAATCTTGCGATCCGCCGAGGTGTTTGGCGCGCAGGCCGTTATTGCGATGAACCGTCATGCCGCCCCCGAAACAGGCGCGCTGGCGAAAACGGCCAGCGGTGCGATGGAACGCCAGCCCTACCTGCGGGTGCGCAATTTGGCAGATGCCATCGTTGAGCTTCAGGGCATGGGGTATCTGGTGCTTGGCTTGGACGGCGAAGCCGAACAAACAATTGAACAGGTGGTCGAGGGGAAGCGCGACCGTGCGATTGCACTGGTTTTGGGGGCTGAGGGGCCCGGTCTTCGTGATAAGACGAAGGAAACCTGCGACGCTTTGGTGCGAATCGACTTTGCGGGTGAATTCGGCTCGCTCAACGTCTCGAACGCGGCGGCTGTGGCCCTATATGCAAGCAGAGCATCGTAACGCGGAGACCACATGCCTGCCCAAAAGATTGCGACCTGTTGTTATTGCGGCACCCGCGCCGCGTTGGTTTTGCGCGGTAACGACCGCCATGAGCTGAGCTGTTCAAGCTGTGGCGCGCCGCTGCATAACCTTAAAATGTTACCGATCAGCGGTGGGCTGGTGACTGCGCGCGCAGCGTCACCGAGCCGCAGAGCCCCCAAAGCAGTGCACCCAAAACAGCCCCATCCCAAGCCGCGAAAGGTGGAAAAACGTAAGAAACGCAAAGGGTTGTTTAAAAGGCTTGCCGAAGACCTGTGGGACGAAATCGAAGACATCTTTGATTGAAACAATTCAGCTTTGTCCGTCACAGATTGGCGAGGTGGGTTTTTTTGTGCGCGTGGATGGGCCAAATTAGGTGAAACGCCCAATTAACCGGAGAATTCGATGCTCAACCGCCGCACATTGTTAATCGCCGCCGCCGCCGCACCGCTGGCCGCATTTTTAACCCGCCCTGCCGTGGCCGCTGAACCATATGTTTTTGCGGTGGACGGCATCGCCATTCGCGGCGCGGACCCTGTCGCGTATTTTACACAAGACGCGCCAGTTCAAGGCAGCGCGGATCATGCGCTGATGTGGGATGGCGCGACGTGGCATTTTTCGAGCGCTGCAAATATGGAAATGTTCATGGCTGACCCAAGGGCCTACGCGCCCGAGTATGGCGGGTATTGCGCGTTCGCGATGTCAAAGGGCTATATTGCAACGTCGGTGCCGGAAGCTTGGACGATCCATGACGGAAAACTCTACCTCAATTATTCGGTGAGCGTCCGCCGGACTTGGTCGCGAGACATTCCGGGCAATATCGTGTTGGCGGATGCGCAATGGCCGGCAATCCTTGCGTAGTGATCCATTGGTGCCGCTGATCCCAAGGGATAACCGGGGATCGCAAGGCGTTCACGTTTTGCTGATGGCCCTTTAACTGCTGCGCATCGTCCCCACCTCTATAGCACGAACAAGGATTGGAACCCCCTTGTTCAAATTTACTGTCCCTCGTTCCGCACTCAGCGCCCGGTTTATTAACCGGGCGCTTTTTTGTGCTGCGAAGATCGGCTAAGCAAGCGTTATGTATAGTGACCAATTGCTCAAAGATGTTTTGAACCGGATGAAAACCGTGGCGGTGGTTGGCGTGTCCGCCAATCCGGTGCGGCCCAGCTATTTTGTGGCGCGATACCTGTCGCGCAAAGACATTCGCGTGGTGCCGGTCAATCCCGGACTGGCAGGACAGGAGCTGTTTGGTGAAACGGTCTATGCGACCCTGTCAGACATTCCGTTTGATGTGGATATGGTAGACGTGTTTCGCCGATCCGATGCGGTGCCTGCCATTGTTGATGAGGCGCTGGCGCGCTGGCCGGACCTGCAGACAATCTGGCTGCAAATCGGCGTTGAGCATGCGGACGCGGCAGAAGTGGCGCAGGCGCGCGGGGTGACGGTGATCCAGAACCGCTGCCCAAAGATCGAATATCAGCGGCTGTTTGGTGAGTTGCGGATGGGCGGTTTTGCAACCGGTGTGATTTCGTCGAAATTATGAGCGGGGAGGGGGCGCTGCCCCCGCTGCGCCCCCCGGGATATTTTTGAGACAAAGGCAGGGGCAAGAAAGACAGGGCTTAAGAGGGGTCTTCCACCATTAAGTCCGCGGCGACGCGGATGTCGCGCAGCGGCCGCACGCGGCGGATCGATTCAGCATAGAGCGGGTGGGCTTTGTAGGCGGCGAGTGCTGCGGTGTCTTTGATGTCAGCCATGACCACGAAATCGGGGTGTGGGCCGGGAATTTCGTCCAAGGCGAGGTTGCGTGAAACGCTGAAGCGCAGGGCGTGTGGATTGTCTTTCAGGATCCAAAGACCGGCTTCAATTTCGTCGAGGTCATTGGGATCAATCGCTGAGAAGAAGGCAATGTGGCGGATCATCGGTTGGCCTTTTCGGTGAGGCCAGATTGGGCCGTGCGGCGGACCAGTTCAGCCTCAATATCATCAAGCGTGACATCGTGGGCGGCGCACATGACCAGCAGGTGGTACATGACGTCTGCGGCCTCGGAGGTGAGGCGGGCCTTATCGCCTTTTGTCGCTTCGATGATCGCTTCCACCGCTTCTTCGCCAAATTTTTCGGCGGCCTTGTCAGGATCGGCGAGCAGTTTGGCGGTCCAGCTTGTGTTTGGGTCCGCATGTTTGCGGGTGGCGATGGTTTGGGCCAGTTGTTTTATCGACATATCAGAGCCTTACAGGAATGCCAGCGGCGTGCATATGCGCCTTGGCTTGCGGAATTGTGTAGGTGCCGAAGTGAAAGATCGACGCGGCGAGGACTGCAGACGCGCCCCCCAGCGTGACCCCTTCGACAAGGTGATCAAGCGTGCCGACACCACCCGAGGCGATAACCGGAATGGAAACCGCATCGGTCACGGCGCGGGTCAGGGCGAGGTTGAAACCGGACTTGGTGCCATCATTGTCCATCGCCGTGAGCAGGATTTCACCCGCGCCTTTGGCCTGTGCCGTCAGAGCGAACTCTACCGCGTCGATGCCCGTCGCGCGCCGCCCGCCGTGGGTGAAAATTTCCCAGCGGCCGGGTGCAACCGTTTTGGCATCAATGGCGCAGACGATGCACTGGCTGCCAAAGCGCAGGGCGGCTTCGGTCAGCACGTCGGGGTCGGCGACGGCGGCGGAGTTGAACGACACCTTGTCCGCCCCCGCCAGCAGCAATTTTCGCACGTCCGCGTGGGTGCGCACGCCGCCACCGATTGTCAGCGGCATAAAACACGCCTCAGCCGTGCGGGTGGCCAGATCATACATGGTGCCGCGGTTTTCTTCGGTGGCCATGATATCGAGGAAGCACAACTCGTCTGCGCCAGCCGCGTCATAGGCACGCGCGGTTTCAACGGGGTCGCCTGCGTCCACGATGTCGACAAAATTCACGCCTTTGACAACGCGGCCGTTGGCAACGTCGAGGCAGGGGATGATACGGGTTTTGAGCATGGGCGATGTTTAACCTGTCGAAAGCGTGAATGGAACTCTTGAGCTGTGTGCGGGTAGGGTTCGCACATACATAAGGAGAACGATATGAAAACTTGGATTGCGGCGGCCGCGTTGGCTGTGTTGGGGACGGGCGCGTGGGCCGAAATGGTTGTCAAAGACGCGAGCGGGACAGTTACTGAAACGATGGATCGCCTTGAAGAGGCCGTGACAGGGGCTGGTGCCACGGTGTTTGCACGTGTGGATCACGCAGCAGGGGCAGCGAGCGTCGATATGGAGCTGCCAGATGCGCAGCTGTTGATTTTCGGCAATCCGATGCTTGGCACGCCCGTGATGCAGCAGGACATCCGAGCGGGTTTGGTGTTGCCACTGCATGTGCTGGTCTATGATGAGGGCGGAGCAACGCGCATCACCTATGAGGACGTTGCTGGCATGATGGACGGGCTTGACGTCGATCTTGAGGCCGACGTGTTCACCCGCATCGGTGGCGCACTGGAAAACCTGACAAATCAGGCCGCGGGCCTGTAATACCTAGCCTTTAAGAACCGATAGGGCGGTCGCCAGATCAATCGCCCCATCATACAATGCCCGCCCCGAGATCGCGCCGGAAATCACGCCCGTCGCCTTGAGCGCCTCAAGGTCGGCCAAGGATGACACGCCGCCAGAGGCGATGACGGGAATGTTCACGGCGCGGGCCAGGCTTTCGGTTGCGGCGATATTTGGGCCCTTCATTGCGCCGTCGCGCAGGATGTCGGTGTAGATGATCGCGGCGATGCCGGCGTCCTCGAACGATCTGGCCAGATCGGTGACATTGATGTCGGTTTCATGCGCCCAGCCTTTGGTGGCCACAAACCCGTTGCGCGCGTCCAATCCGACGGCGACTTGGTTCGGGAATGCGCGCGCCGCTTGGCGCACCAGATCGGGGTTTTCGACAGCCACGGTGCCAAGGATCACGCGGGTCAGCCCACGATCCAGCCAGCGTTCAATCGTCGCCATGTCGCGAATGCCACCGCCAAGTTGCGTGGGCACGGGGCAGGCGGCAAGGATCGCTTCGACGGGGGCGGCGTTGATCGGCTCACCGGCAAAGGCGCCGTTCAGGTCGACCAAGTGCAGCCATTCACAGCCCGCATCAACGAATTCACGGGCCTGCGCGGCCGGATCGTCGTTGAACACCGTCGATTGATCCATGTCGCCATGCACAAGCCGCACGGCTTGCCCGTCTTTGAGGTCGATTGCGGGATAAAGGATCATGCTGGCACCTGTGGTTTCGCGTTGGCGCTTTTATGCACGCGGCGGCGCCAGATGCAACGCGACCCTACGTTATGCTTGTATGGAATCGAATTTCGCGGCCAATATCTGCGCAATCTCAGGGAGGAGACACAAAATGAAGAAACTCGCATTTACAATCGCCGCCGTTATCGGGCTGGCAAGTGCTGCGTACGCCGATGATCTTGAAGGCCGTTGGTCAACACCGGCGGATGACAATGGCAACCGCGGACTGGTCGAAGTTGCACCATGTGGTGCGGCCCTGTGTGGCACGTTGATCGCGTCGTTCGATCCATCCGGTGCGCAGTTCGCATCGCCAAATGTTGGCCGTCAGATCATTTTTGATACAGTGGCGCAGGGCGAGGGCGCCTACACGGGTCAGGTCTGGTCGCCAGATCGTGACAAAACCTACAACTCGCGCCTGCAGCTGACCGGCGATACGCTAGCGGTATCTGGCTGTGTATTCGGTATTTGCCGCGATGGCGGAACGTGGACCCGCAATTAAAGTATCACTTTAATAAGGGACTCTAGTGATCTGAAATAAATAATTAAAGCCGCGTTTGGAAAATCCCAGGCGCGGCTTTTCTACGGCGTCCATTGCAGGAAATTGGCGATCAGTCGCAGGCCCGCGCTTTGGCTTTTTTCGGGGTGAAACTGTGTGCCGATAATGGTGTCGCGCCCGACGATTGCGGTGATGTCGCCTGCGTAATCACAATGTGCCAGACGTTGCGCGCTGTCCCCCATCACCATCTGCCAAGAGTGGACAAAATACGCGTGATCGCCGGTATTGATGCCGTCTAGCACAGGGTGCGGCGCGTCGATGACCAGATCGTTCCAGCCCATGTGCGGCACAGGCAGCGTCGGATCGGCGGGTTTGATCTTGTGGACTTCACCGTTGATCCAGCCAAAGCCCGCGGTTTCGCCGTACTCGAACCCCTTGATCGCGAGCATTTGCATCCCGACGCAGATGCCCATGAACGGCACTGCACGCACCTCGACACTTTCGCGGATCGCGTCAGCCAGCCCGGAAATGCCGTGCAGTTCGGCGTGACAATGCGGAAATGCGCCGTCACCGGGCAAGACGATCCGGTCCGCCTTTGCGACGATATCAGGGTCGCCAGTGACAACAATCGCGCCCGCGTCGGTTTCAGCCGCCATGCGTTCAAACGCTTTTTGCGCAGAATGCAGATTGCCGCTGTCATAATCGATCAATACCGTTGTCATACGATTAAAGTGCACCCTTGGTGGACGGGATCGCGTCAGCCTTGCGCGGATCGGTTTCGACTGCAACGCGCAACGCGCGGGCCACGGATTTGAACGCGGCCTCGACGATGTGGTGGCTGTTAAAGCCATGCAAACGGTCAATGTGCAGCGTGATGCCACCATGGGTCGACAGCGCTTGGAAGAATTCGCGCACCAGTTCGGTGTCAAAGCTGCCGATTTTTGCCGTGGGCAGATCAAGGTTGCAGATCAGGTAGGGCCGCGCGGACAGATCGAGGGCACAGCGTACCTGCGCGTCGTCCATGGCCAAGTGGCAGTCGCCGTAGCGTGCAATCCCGCGTTTGTCGCCAAGGGCGTCCACCAGCGCCTGACCAAGCGCGATGCCGACGTCTTCAACCGTGTGGTGGTCGTCGATGTGCAAATCGCCTGTCGCGCGCACGGTCATGTCGATCAGCGAATGGCGCGCCAGTTGATCCAGCATGTGGTCAAAAAAGCCCACGCCGGTCTGGTTGTCGTAAATGCCTGTTCCATCGAGGTTAATTTCAACGGAAATATCGGTCTCGGCGGTTTTGCGGGTGATTGTACTGGTGCGCATTGGGCTACTTCCTTGATGTCGCGGCCCTTATAGGGCGCGGGCCGCGCATCGCCAAGCGGGGTCGCGCGAAATGTGGCGATGTGGGCGTAATGGCCACAGGCCCAAAGGGTTGGAATCTGTGGCGAATCTGTATCAAGTGCCGTCACCGATAACGCAGGAGAGAGATCATGACTTCAGAATTTTGGGATGTCCCTGTGGGCAAGATCGCGGCGGTGGTGACGCATTTGCAAATGTTTGAACGTCCCGTGCCGCGCAAAATTCCATCGATCACAGCAGAGCTGGTGGCGCACGAGAGGCCGGACCTGGACTGGTATCGCGATCTGTTCACGCGGGTCGGCGGGCAGGACTGGATGTGGTTTTCGCGCCTTGGTATGGACGATGCGGACTTATCTGCGATTCTACATCGTGATGACGTGCAGCTTTATTCTGTGCGCGTTGATGGCCATGATGAGGGGATGCTGGAGCTTGATTTTCGCGTATCGGGTGAATGTGAACTGGGCTATTTCGGCCTGACACCTGCGATGGTCGGCATGGGGGCAGGGCGCTGGTTGATGGAACATGCACTCGATAAGGCGTGGGGCCACGACATCAGCCGCTTTCACGTCCACACCTGCACGCTGGACAGCCCGCAGGCGCTGCCGTTTTATGTGCGCAGCGGGTTCACCGCCTATCACCGCCAAGTGGAAATCGCGGATGACCCACGCAAAACAGGGGTTTTGCCGCGTGATAGCGCACCGCAGGAACCGATCATTTAAGTGCTAAGTGCCTGATCTAGAAAGCCCGCGACGTTTTTGTCGGTAATGTCATCGACGCTGCGCAGTTTGATGTGACGCCGTGCTTTGCCTTTGCCGTCCAGCACCCCGCTGGGGTCATCAAAATTCGCGCCATTTGAAAACTCGACCGTGACGTGGTCGGCGTAGGCAAACACGCCTGCGATAAAGCTGCCTTGTGTGTCGGGGTCAGTCAGAAAGACCGTGCCGCCGTACTTTGCAGTTGGGAATAGGTTGGATGAATGTGCCGTTGCCAGATCAATCACGGCGTCCACGATGTCGGATTTGGTTTTATCATCCATACCGTATCATGAAACTGCCACGCAGGATCGGCAAGGGGTGCTTGCTGATCGTGCGTATCGTTGCTGGATCTTACGAATTGGAGCGGGCGAAGAGATTCGAACTCTCGACCCTAACCTTGGCAAGGTTATGCTCTACCCCTGAGCTACGCCCGCATCCTATTCGTTGGGTCGATGTATAAAGTCTGGCCCTACCCCGCAAGAGCAAATGTCGCCATGCGCGGATTTTTTAATCGGCGATCCTAGAACCGTGCAAATGCGAAGAAAATCAGGCAGAAAATCGATACAAGGAACGACGTCAGCGTCAGCAGCATGCCCCCGACACGCAAATTCATCTTTGGCGGAGACGCGGAAAAGCCGTAGCCATGCGCCGCGCGACCCAACAGCAAGAGCATCCCGATTACATGGAGCAAAATGGGGGTCGGGTTTTGCAAGTCGACCAGCAGCATCAACAACAGACCAAAGGGTGCATATTCCGCGCAATTGGCCTGCGCGCGCATGCGTTTCATCAGGCTTTTGTCGCCGTGATCGCCAAGTCCCAGCTGGTTGGCACGTCGATACACAATGACACGGGCGCTGAGCGCGAGAAACACCAGCGCGATAAGGGCGCCGTATAGGCCAGTGATCATGGTCGTCTCCGGTTCAACTATGCTGACATCAAACATGAAAGGGGCGGCTGACAAATGCAACCGCCCCAATCCGTTTCAATTGTGTGCAAACACGAGTTTCAGAATTTAGTTGAAGTTATAGACCAAAGACACGCCAAAGGCGTTGTCGGTGTCGTCTTTACCTGGGGCCGGATCGGTGTGGTATTCAGTGACCAGCGACGTGCGCAGAGCCAATGTTTCTGTCATCGACACATTAAAGCCGAGGTCGTTGTAAACGACTGTATCGCTCTCGGACCCGATGATGTCGGTGTCGTTGGTGATGGCCAGCGTTTCGTTGATCTGGTTGCTGTAGTTGGAAGACAAGCTAAGCGCGCCTTCATTCAGATCGGAAACAGCGTTCAATTCTGCGACGCGGTAACCGACGCCACCTTGTACGGACCACTGGATGTCACGTGTGTCATAGATTTTGTAACCGACACCAAAGCCGAGGAAATTGTCGGTTGTGTCGAACGGGATGCTCTCCACGGTGCCTTGCAGCTTTGCAAAGCCGTAATACGCAGCGCCGAAGTCACGTGTGTATTCCAGATCGTACAGCAGGCTGTCTTCGTCGACGGTGCTGTCGTTTTCGGAATACTGGTAGCTCATCGTGATTTCGTAACCGTTGGTGCCATCGTAATAGCCCATGTTCACGCCAAGACCGAGCGTTGCAGTGTCGGTGTTGCCAGACGTCGCGTTCGCCTGAAGAGCCAAGGACCCATCATAACCCAATGCGCGGCCTGAATTGCCGAACTGGCCGGTGTCACGATCGAAATCATCGGTGATGTTGTCGTTCAGTGTCTCAATGCGATTGTCTACAGCGCTGTCGCCGAGGACCTGCGCGAATGCGGTGCTGCCCAGCAAAGACAATGCGGTGCCCGCAAGCAGAAGTGTTGTTTTTTTCATTGTTCCGTTCCTTCGAAAACTTTCTCACGCATACAGTTTGTACCCGATATAATGTGGTAAATAGGGTGGCGGTTGGCCACTGCTAGGGGGCGCAATTCATTTGCCTGCATCATGATCCAAATTTCGCCGATGTAGGCTGTGCGTCTGGGCTAATTTTGGCCGACGCGTGCGCTAAATCGCTTTGCTCTCGTCTTCTGGGAGAGCGTCTGAGCCGGAACATGGCGTAAGATTCAGCCCGATGTCTTCGCTGTGGGCGATCACGCCGCCCTCGCTCAGCAACAAGAGCCCGTAGGCTGCGGGTTCGGCGATGGAAAGCGTGCTGTCGGGACGGATCAAATCAAGTGGGGCTTGATGGCAGGTGCTTTTGAACATGGTGAAAGCGACGCCGCGCGCTTGGCCTGAAATGGTCCGGTGGATGTGGCCACAAAACAGATGCGCAGGCGTGGTGCGCAGGCGATCCAGCAGATCATCGCCATTTTTCAATGCAATGGCATCCATCCCCGGCAGGCCGACGGCATGTGGCGGGTGGTGCGCAAACACCAGCGCCATGCGCCCATGCGACCCTGCAAGTGCCGCGTCGAGCCATGCCAAACGATCCGCGCACAACAGACCCGAATGGGCGGGGTTGGCAGCGGCGTCATGGGTGTCCAGCGTGATGATGCGGTGATGTGGTAGGTCAACAATGCGCTGCACGTGGCCCTGTGGAGTCACAGGGGCCGCGGGAAACGCGGCGCGAAACGGCGCGCGCTGGTCGTGATTGCCCAGCATATAGGTCACAGGGACAGGGCAATCCTGCAGCATGTCGCGCAGAATGTCGTATTCTTCCGCCCGCCCCGAATGGGTTAAATCCCCCATTAGAATCAAAGCCTTGGCGTCGGGATGATCGTTCAGTGCTGCGTCTAGCGTTTGTTGCAGTCGCGCGGTGGGATCAAGCCCGATGATGGTCTTGCCCGCGCCGCGCAGGTGCAAATCGGTAAGGACCAGTATCTTATCCATGTGTGTCGTCTGCCGCGCCGCTAAATTCGATCAGATCCCAGCGGTTGCCGAACGGGTCGGCGAACACGGCAACGGTGCCATAGGGCTCATGACGGGGGGCTTCCTCGAACGCGACACCCGCCGCGACGTAGGCCGCGTGATCACGCGCGAAATTGTCGGTCTCAAGAATCAACCAGACGCGCCCACCACCTTGGTTGCCGATGGCGGCGATCTGTTCGGGCGTTGTGGCTTTGGCGATCAGGAACGCGGTTTCGGCCCCCTTTGGCGCAACTTTGACCCAGCGTTTATGGCCTTGGTCGGTGTCCTCAATCAGATTGAACCCCAGTTGGCCGACAAAGAACGCGATTCCAGCATCATACTCGGGCACAAGGATCGACAGGGTGGACAAGCGTTGCATTATTGCGGAACCGTCAGGGTGATTTTGCCGACGTGGGTTTTTGCGTTGAACGCCGCCTGCGCTGCGTGAATGTCTTGCAAATCGTAGTTTGCGGCGATGTGGGGGCGCAGTTTGCCAGCCTGAACATAGCCGATCAGGTCGCCAAAAACCGACGCGGGTTGATAGGTGCTGCCAAACAGCGTCAGATCATTCAGATACAGCGTGCGCAGGTCCAGATCGACAATTGGCCCCGCAATCGCCCCCGCCGTGACATAGCGCCCGCCGCGTTTCAAACTGTCGAGCAGGGCAGGCCAAGCTGGGCCGCCGACCAGATCAATCACCACATCGAATTGGCGCGTTGGCAAGGGCGCGTCGCGGGCCACGATATGATCGGCCCCAAGGGCTGTGACCGCGTCCGCCTTGGCGGGTTGCGTCATCGCCCAAACATCGGCCCCGCGCAGGCGGGCCAGTTGGACCGCAGCCGCGCCTACGCCACCTGATGCGCCGGTGATCAGAATGCTTTCGCCCCTCACTGATGCCCGCTGCAACATGTTTTCGGCCGTGGAAAACGCGCACGGAATCGCAGCCCATTCAGCGTCCGACAAGGTGTCGTCCACTGCGTAGGCTTCAGCGGCGAAGGTTTTGGTATATTGGGCAAACCCGCCGTTATATTCAGACCCGAAGGTATCGGTCATAAAGGGCGCGCCGTCCGTGCCGGTGGATTGCATGGTGCGCACAATCACACGTTCGCCGATGCGCGCGCCGTCCACATCAGCCCCGACAGCAACAATATAGCCGCAACAATCCGCGCCTTGGATAATCGGGAACTGCAGCGGGACGCCGGACCAGCCGCCGTCTTCATCATTGGTGGCGGATACCGCGTCCGTCGCGCCGGTGACGGATTTGGAATACCAACCGACGCGGGTGTTGATGTCTGTATTATTCACGGCGGCAGCGGCGACCTTGATCACAACCTCAGTGGGACCGGCGGTGGGGACCGGCAGGTCGGTTTGCCACTGCAACATCTCTGGTCCGCCGTGCCCAAGGGTGGCGATGCCGGACATGGTTTTGGGCAGGGACATCATGGTTTCCGTAGTGAGCTGCGCGTCCTTTTGCGCGCCAACTCGATCAGCAAATCCTTAGCGTCGATCTGACTTCCCGCCATCACGTGGATGGTTTTGACGGTCGCGTCGCGTTCGGCGTGGATGCCAGTTTCCATCTTCATCGCTTCGATGGTCAACAACAAATCGCCTTCTTTGACGGCTTGCCCTGCCGTGACCACGACGCTGGCCACCACGCCGGGCATGGGCGCGCCGATATGGGCATCGTTGCCAAGTTCGGCCTTGGGGCGCTGCAGGGTCGTGGCGTCGGACGATCGGTTTGGCACGCGGATCGTGCGGGGTTGGCCGTTGAGTTCAAAGAACACCTTTACCTCGCCCTCGTCATTGGTTTCGGCCACCGCTTGCAGGCGGATTTCCAGCGTCTTGCCAGGGTCGATTTCGGCAGAGATTTCCTCGGACGGCTCCATACCATAAAAGAACGTGCGTGTCGGTAGGGTGCGCACGGGCCCGTAAATCTCGTGACGGTGGGCGTAATCGGTGTAGACCTTGGGATACATAAGATAGCCGTTCAGGTCTTCGTCGTCGAACGGTGCGCCGTCCAGCTTTTCAGCCAATTCAGCACGCACCGCCGCGAAATCGACAGGCTTAAGATGTTTGCCGGGCCGGGTCAGGTTCGGCTTTTCGTCCTTCAGGACCTTTTTGACGATGGCGTCAGGAAAACCGCCGGGGGGTTGGCCAAGGTTGCCGCGCATCATGTCCACCACTGAATCGGGGAAGCTGACATCACTGTCAGGGTCTTCGACCTGCGCGCGTGTCAGGTTCTGGCTGACCATCATCAACGCCATGTCGCCAACCACCTTGGAAGACGGCGTCACTTTGACGATATCACCGAACATCTGGTTCACGTCGGCATAGGTCTGCGCCACCTCGTGCCAGCGGTCTTCCAGCCCAAGGCTGCGCGCCTGCGCCTTGAGGTTGGTGAACTGACCACCGGGCATTTCGTGCAAATACACCTCTGACGCGGGGGCCTGTAGGCCGGACTCAAAAGGTGTGTAGTGCCCGCGTACGGTTTCCCAATAGTTGCTGATCTCGCGGATCGCAGAAATATCGAGGCCAGTGTCGCGATCCGTGCATTTCAGCGACTCGACGATCGAGCCCATTGTCGGCTGACTGGTGTTGCCCGAAAAACTGTCCATCGCCGCGTCGATGCAATCCACGCCTGCTGCGGACGCCGCCAAAACGGTGGCGATTGCAGCGCCAGACGTGTCGTGAGTGTGGAAATGGATCGGCAGGCCGACCTCGTCTTTCAGGGTCTTGATCAACACGGACGCGGTGCCGTGTTTCATCAACCCGGCCATGTCTTTCAGGCCAAGCACGTGCGCTCCGGCCTTTTCCATCTCTTTGGCCATACCGACATAGTATTTCAGGTCATACTTTGACCGGTTCGGGTCCAGCATATCGCCCGTGTAGCAAATCGTGCCTTCGCAGACCTTGTTGGCCTCAATAACTGCATCCATCGCAACGCGCATGTTTTCGACCCAGTTGAGGCTGTCAAACACGCGAAATACATCGACGCCGGATACGGCCGCTTGGCGGACAAATTCCTGCACCACGTTGTCGGGATAGTTGGTGTAGCCGACGCCGTTGGATGCGCGCAGCAACATTTGCGTCATGATATTGGGCATGGCCGCACGGATGTCGCGCAGGCGCTGCCACGGACATTCCTGCAAGAACCGGTAGGCCACATCAAACGTCGCACCGCCCCAGCATTCCATGGAAAACAGACCCGACATATTGGCAGCATACGTAGGCGCAACGCGGATCATATCGATTGATCGCATGCGCGTGGCGAGCAAAGATTGGTGGCCGTCGCGCATGGTCGTATCGGTATAAGTAATTGTTTCGCGCATCAATCGGCCACGGCCCAAATGGACGCATCCAGAATGTGGCGGGTTCCGTTCGGGATGTCTTTGGTGCGCTGGGTCGGGGCCTTGGGCTGGGCCGCTCTGGCGTCGGGTTTCGGGCGGCCCGCGGTTTCGGGATGCCCGTTGACGGTGATGTCCGCAATATAGGTCAGGATCTTGGTCGCGCGGTCACGGCGCGGTTTGAAATCAAACAGCTCCGGCGTCTGGTCGATGAATTTGGTGTGATATTCGTTGTTGAGAAACGTTGGATGTTTCAGCAGGTTTTCCACAAACGCGATGTTGGTGGACACACCCCTGATGCGGAATTCACGCAACGCGCGGTCCATGCGCGCAATTGCGGCGTCCGGTGTCGGCGCCCAAGCGGTGACTTTGGTCAGCAGGCTGTCGTAATAGCGCGTGATGACCGCGCCAGAATAGGCGGTGCCTCCGTCGAGGCGGATGCCCATGCCCGTGGCGCTGCGATAGGTCTGGATGCGGCCATAATCGGGGATGAAATTGTTGGACGGATCTTCGGTGGTGACACGACATTGCAGCGCGTGACCGTCGAGCTTTACATCGTACTGGCTGGCGCAGCCGGTGGCTTCGACCAGCGATTTGCCCTCGGCGATCTTGATCTGCGCCTGCACGATGTCGATGCCGGTGACTTCTTCGGTGACGGTGTGTTCAACCTGAACGCGCGGATTGACTTCGATAAAAAAGAATTCGCCGCTGTCCATATCCATCAGGAATTCGACCGTGCCAGCACATTCGTAGTTCACGTGTTCGCAGATTTTCTTACCCAAGGCGCAAATCTGTTCGCGCTGTGTGCCCGACAAATACGGTGCGGGCGCGCGTTCGACGACCTTTTGGTTGCGCCGTTGCACCGAACAATCGCGCTCCCACAGGTGATAAATCGCGCCGTGACTGTCGCCAAGGATCTGAACCTCAACGTGGCGGGCTTTGATGATCATCTTTTCAAGGTAGCCTTCGGAATTACCAAAGGCCGCGTCCGCCTCACGGCGACCCTCAAGAACTTTTTCCTCAAGCTCGGATTCATCCATAATGGCGCGCATACCGCGCCCGCCACCGCCCCATGACGCCTTGAGCATCAGCGGATAGCCAACGGCTGCGGCCTCTTTCTTAATGGCCGCCATGTCATCGCCAAGCACTTCGGTGGCGGGGATAACCGGCACGCCTGCCTCAACAGCGACGCGTCGCGCGCTTGCTTTGTCGCCGAGCTGGCGCATGGTTTCGGCGCGCGGGCCGATGAATTTGATGTTGTTGGCGACGCAGGCATCGACGAAATCGGGGTTTTCGGACAGCAGGCCATAGCCGGGGTGGATCGCGTCTGCGCCACATTGCAGGGCGACGCGAATGACCTCATCGATGCTGAGGTAGGCGGCAACGGGGCCAAGGCCTTCGCCGATGCGGTAGGCTTCGTCGGCTTTGAACCGGTGCAACCCGAGTTTGTCTTCTTCGGCATAGACCGCGACAGTCTTCTTACCCATCTCGTTGGCGGCACGCATGATGCGAATGGCGATTTCACCCCGATTGGCGATCAGGATTTTCTTGAAGTCAGCCATGGGTCAGGTCCTTTATTTTGCAGTTGCAGCATTTATCAGTATAAATTTGAGAGTGTAAACTGAAAGCTGTTGGCAATGGCGGTGATCATCTGCGCCTGCGGCGGCCAACATCTGCGCCTGCGGCGGGCAGGGGCGCGCGCCTTTGGCGCGCAAGACAGAACGTGGGGCGCTGCCCCCGCTGCGCGTCCCCGGGATATTTCTAAGACAAAGGCAAACATGATAAGAACATTGTGTGAACGCGGGCTTTTCTTAGGGGCGTGAAAAGGGTATATCGGTCTCTATGAGCAGTTATTCAGACGAAGATGCCTTTGAGGCCGCCGCCGCCCCCGACGCACGGGCGCAACCGTCGCTATCCCAACGGGCGATGGCCGCGCCTCATGTAGATTATTTTGAGGGGTTGAACCCTGCACAGCGGCAAGCGGTTGAAACGCTGGAAGGCCCTGTGCTGATGCTGGCGGGTGCGGGCACGGGCAAGACCAAGGCTCTCACCTGCCGGATCGCGCATTTGATGGCCACAGGCAGCGCCCGGCCGGATGAGATTTTGGCGGTGACGTTTACCAACAAAGCCGCGCGCGAAATGAAGAACCGCATCGGCGGACTGACCCAAGGCGCGTCAGACGGGATGCGCTGGCTTGGCACATTCCATGCAATCTGCGTGAAACTGCTGCGTCGTCACGCCGAATTGGTCGGGCTGAAGTCTAACTTTACGATTCTGGACACCGACGACCAGCTGCGCCTGCTCAAGCAGCTCATCAGGGCAACCGATATTGATGACAAACGCTGGCCGCCGCGCATGCTGGCGGGAATCATTGATGGCTGGAAGAACAAGGCCTGGACGCCGGCCCAAGTTCCGGTTGGCGAAAGCAGCGCCTACGACGACAAGGGTATTGATCTGTATGCCGCCTATCAGCATCGCCTGAAAGAGCTGAACGCCTGCGATTTTGGCGATCTGTTGCTGCATATGGTGACGATTTTCCAGACCCACGCAGATATTCTGGCGACCTATCAGCGCTGGTTCAAATACATCCTTGTGGACGAATACCAAGACACCAACGTCGCGCAATACCTTTGGCTGCGCCTGCTTGCGCAAGGGCATAAGAACATCTGCTGTGTCGGGGATGATGACCAATCAATCTATGGCTGGCGCGGCGCGGAAGTCGGCAACATCCTGCGGTTCGAAAAGGATTTTCCCGGCGCGCATGTGGTGCGGCTTGAACAGAACTACCGATCCACGGGGCATATTCTGGCCGCGGCGGCGGGCGTGATTGACGCCAACAAGGATCGCCTTGGCAAGACGCTGTTTACCGACGGGGAAGACGGTGAAAAGGTGCGCTTGATCGGCCATTGGGACGGTGAGGAAGAGGCGCGTTGGATCGGTGAAGACATCGAAGCCATGCAGCGTGGCACCCGTGGTCTGGACGCAATGGCGCTCAATTCAATGGCTATTCTGGTGCGGGCATCGCATCAGATGCGCAGTTTTGAGGACCGGTTTTTGACCATCGGTCTGCCCTACCGCGTCATCGGTGGGCCACGGTTTTATGAACGCATGGAAATTCGCGACGCGATGGCGTATTTCCGGCTCGCGGTTTCGCAAGATGATGATCTGGCATTTGAACGCATCGTCAACACACCCAAACGCGGACTTGGCGACAAGGCGGTGCAGACGATCCAGATCACGGCACGCACCAATGGGGTGAACCTGATTGAGGGCGCGCGGCTTTGTGTCGATAATGGTCTGATCAAGGGCAGGGGCGGCAACGCGCTGCGCGAATTGGTGCAGGGGCTGGATCGTTGGCATGGGCAATTGCACGGCCAATTGTACGGCCAGTCAAACGGGGCAACACGCCGCGACACGGCTGACGACGACGAATCCGTTATTGATGACGGCCCCACCGTTGAGGTTTTTGACGGCGCATCTAACGTCAATCACGTTGAACTGGCCGAAGTCATTTTGGACGAGTGCGGCTACACCG
The DNA here is from genome assembly GCA_017886375.1 of Octadecabacter sp. Lineage (GTDB taxonomy): Bacteria > Pseudomonadota > Alphaproteobacteria > Rhodobacterales > Rhodobacteraceae > Octadecabacter. The sequence goes on along the minus strand of JAGGNB010000108.1, from coordinate 11,057 downwards.
CGCATTGGCAAAACGAGAAAACACCGGAGGCGCCGGGGCGGTTGGAGAACCTGAAAGAACTCGTCAAAGCGCTTGAAAACTTTGACAGTTTGCAGGGGTTTCTTGAACATATCAGCCTTATTATGGACAACGCCAAGGACGAGGAAGACGACAAAGTCACCATCATGACGTTGCACGGCGCCAAGGGGCTGGAATTTCCGTCGGTTTATTTGCCCGGTTGGGAAGACGGGCTGTTTCCGTCCCAACGCAGCATGGATGAAAGCGGTCTTAAGGGCTTGGAAGAAGAACGGCGTCTGGCCTATGTCGGCATCACGCGGGCCGAAAAGCATTGCACGATTTCGTTCACATCCAGCCGCCTTGTCTATGGCCAATGGCAAAGCCAAATGCCGAGCCGGTTTATTGACGAGTTGCCCGAAGAAAACGTTGAGGTTCTGACACCGCCGGGTCTGTATGGCGGCGGATTTGGCGCCGCTGGCATGTCCGCGCAGGCCAATCCCGCTAGCGAAGGCATGGCGTCGACGTTGCACGAAAAGATGGCCAAGGCCGACGTCTACAATTCCCCCGGTTGGCGTCGTTTGCAAAGCCGATCCCAGCAGCGCTCCATGACGCAACCCAAAGAATCCCGCAATTCGGTGATCGACATGAAGGCCACGTCGTCCTTCACAACCGGAGAACGCGTGTTCCACCAGAAATTTGGCTATGGTGAAGTGATGGAAATCGAGGGCGATAAGCTGTTGATTGAATTCGATAAGGCCGGCGAAAAGAAGGTCGTAGCTAAGTTCATTGTCAGTGCTGACAAAGCCAATGATGTGCCGTTTTGAAGGTCCATTCGACCAATTACGCTGACGTTTTGATCACGCCATCACCCGACAGCAAGGCCACATTGGGCCCCGTGGTCCCCAAATCGGGCAGCATCGGGGCGATGCAGTATGACCGATTAAGCGCGGGCCCCTACGCCATGACCAGTGATGAATTGATCATCGCGGTGCTTGCCACGCGAAAAGACATTCCCGAAAGCGACTGGCCTGCGTTTCAGGCTGAGTATTTCAGCAAGGGCCAGCCCTGTTTGCGTGTGTCGCCTTTGGTGAAAACAATGGGCTGGGCGTTGCATCATGACAGCGAAAGCAGGGTCGCGTTGGTCGATGTGGCGTCTGCACGCTTTGCAGCGCTGATGGCCGATGACAGCATTCGTAAGATTCACGGCATGCGCAACAAACGCGCCTAGACCGTCATGTCGCGCCTAGCCCGTCAAGTCGCGCCGGTGAACAGGTTGGGAAACACCACCGGTACCAACGTCAGCACCAACACCACTGCCATTATGATGTTAAAGGTGCGCAATCGGCGCGGTGACGTCAAAAATCGCCGCATCTGTTGGCCCAAAGCCGTCCAAGATGCGATGCAGGGCATGCTCACCGCGCCGAATGACAGCGCGACGACGGCGACAGCCCACAGCGCGCGTGATCCATCCGCGTCGGTGGCATAGGTGGTGATTGCATAAACGCCCATCGACCATGCCTTGGGATTCACCCATTGGAACGCCGCCGCCTGCAAGAATGTCAGCGGCACACCCGCGGTTTCGGGTGCATCTGCTAACCTTGGCGCCGCTGTCGCGATTTTCCACGCCAGCCACAACAGATAGGCGATCGACACGATTTTCAGAATCCTGTCCGTGAAGGGAAAGGTGTCAAATATCTGCATCAACCCGACACCGACCAGCGCGATCATCACCGTGAACCCGACCGTCACACCAAACATATGCGGCAGCGTGCGCCAGACGCCAAAATTCGCGCCCGACGCCATCAGCATCGTGTTGTTCGGTCCCGGTGTCACGGTTGCGACAAAGGCAAAGCCAAGCAGGGCGAGGAAAATTTCATAGCTCATCTGCGCAATTATATATGCCATAATGCGCAATGAAATTGCCAAATTGCTGCAGGTTGCGTTAAACGAACAACCTATGACACAGATTGATCAAACAAACGCGCGGATCTTGCGTGAATTGCGCAGCGATGGTCGGATCAGCAACCTCGCGCTGGCTGAAAAAATCGGACTCTCACCGTCGGCCTGTTTGCGCCGTGTGCAAGACCTTGAACGGCGCGGCGTCATCACGGGCTACCGCGCCCGCCTTGATCCCGTGCAAACCGGACAAGCCTATGTGGTGTATGTCGCCGTGGGGCTGGCCGAACATTCAAAGGCCGCACAGCTTGGGTTCGAACGTGCAATGGATCGGTTTGACGAGGTCACAGAATGCCACAACATTGCGGGTGCCTTTGAATATCTTCTGCGGGTCGAAACGGCGGATTTGGCGGCGTATAAGACGTTTCATACTGACCGCCTCGGGACGGTGCCGCATGTGCGATCAATCACCAGTTACATGGTCATGGGGTCCCCGAAAGATATGCGCGCCTGACATAGCCCCGATCTGACCAGCCAGACTGACCCCCAGAATCAAAAAAGCGACGAGACCCGGGAGGAGGTGGGTCTCGCCGCTTTTATGGTGGGCCACATCTCTGGGAGGAGAAAGCAGGCCCGGTCTTAGTCGCTCATCAAGTGCGGCGGTGTCAGGGAGGAGGAAAGACACCGCCGCGTCTTGATCGCAGTGCCCAGACCCCAGGGAGGAGGAAGGGGTGGGCACGATCACGGGACACCTTCTGGGAGGAAGAGAAAGCCCCGATTCCGGAATTCTTATGCTTCGCCGTAGGCCGCCTCGCGGGCAACGGCGCGCAATGTGTACTGGTTCAAGCCCAGATCGTTCAGTTCACGCTTGGACAGTGATTCCAGTTCACGCAACGTTTTGCTGTATGTCTGGTATTGGCCGTAGCGTGTGGCGACTGTGTCGCGCAGGGTGGTAAGGCGCGAAAAGACGGATGATCCGAAGATGCCTGTGTCAGATGTGTGTGCCATGTTTATTCTCTTTCAAGGTTTGACCCTGATTGTGGGTCTGCAAGTCCAGCGCCGTATTGCGCCTTCGAGAACCAAAATAGGGAAATGCTGCACTTGCACAATCCCCTGCCTCATCAATGCTGCTATGCAGAACGTGCATGGTTAAGGACTTGAAATTGCTTAAGTTAGCGCCATCATGAAATTTGACGCAGGGTAACACCGCAAAATGCACAAAACATCGGCGCTGTTGTCTGAACGATAGGCGGTCTAAGAACGCGGCGAAATTAAGTCCGAAAAGGCAGATTGATCATGGCACAAACAAACGAGACGATTCTGGCAGCGCTCAAGACAATTGGTCTGGCCGACGGTGGCGATCTGGTGTCGCGCGATATGATCCGCGCGTTGAGCATTGCAGACGACAAGGTGCGTTTCGTCATTGAAGCCCCCGATGCGGCCATGGCTGGCCGGATGGAACCGATCCGCCAAGCCGCCGAAATGATCGTGGCCAAGATGGATGGTGTGGCCTCGGTTTCAGTGGTGCTCACCGCGCACAGCCCAAACACGGGTCCTGCCAAACAGCCGCCCCCGCCTGCCGACAAAACACCACCAAGCCTGACCATCGGGCGCCACCCGACCGCGCAAGACGGCCCAGAAGGCGTGCCCGGTGTGGACCGCATTGTTGCAATCGGGTCTGGTAAGGGCGGCGTTGGTAAATCGACGGTTTCAAGCAACCTCGCCGTGGCGCTGGCCAAACAAGGTCGGCGCGTCGGCCTGCTGGACGCTGATATCTACGGCCCTAGCCAGCCGCGGATGATGGGTGTGAACAAACGCCCCAGCAGCCCCGACGGTAAAACGATTATTCCATTGCAGGCCCACGGCGTGACGATGATGTCGATTGGCCTGATGATGGACCCGAATAAAGCAGTTGTCTGGCGTGGCCCGATGCTGATGGGGGCGCTGCAACAGATGTTAACGCAGGTCGAATGGGGCGAACTGGATGTCTTGTTGGTGGATTTGCCCCCCGGTACGGGCGATGTGCAGCTGACGCTGTGCCAGAAAACCCACCTGACCGGCGCGATTGTTGTGTCGACGCCGCAAGACGTGGCGCTGATCGATGCGCGCAAGGCGATTGATATGTTCAACACGCTGAAGACGCCGATCCTCGGGCTGATTGAAAACATGTCGACCTATATATGTCCGCAGTGCGGTCACGAGGCGCACCTGTTCGGCCATGGCGGCGTACAAACAGAAGCCGAGACGATTGGCGCGCCGTTCCTTGGCTCACTCCCGATTGATCTGGACACGCGGCTGGCGGGGGACGCTGGCACGCCGATTGCGGCAGGCGATGGGCCGATGGCGGAGGCCTATGCGACCCTCGCCAAGCGGCTGATCGACAGCGGCATGAGCTAACGTTTGCAGATCCGTCCCGCCACCTATGCCGATTGGCCCGCGATCTGGGGTATGCTGCGTCCGGTGTTTCGCGCAGGTGAAACCTACGCCGTAGACCGTGACATCACCGAGTCCGCCGCGCGCGCCCTGTGGCTGGATGCCCCCGCTGCGACTTATATGGTCGCATGCGACGATGTAATCTGCCTCCGGCAAACAAGGGACGGTTCAACCAGTTGGCAGCGCGGGCTGCGATCCGAGACCGCTGGTTGACCAACGAACCATCCAAGCCATTGACCACGAAGACCGCAGTAGAACTGCCAACTACGAGAGATCATTAGTTGCGAGGCGCTAGACCAAAGCCGGGTCAAGGAGCTTCAGGCTTTTTATCGAGCACGTGTCTCGCAAATTGACACATGACCACTTCGCCCACAGCCTTGATGCCGGTACTATCGAAAAGCAGGTTCAACGAACCTGATGGTCCCAGTATGGAATGGCAACCGGCAACGTCTTTCATCAGCAAACATCGGGCCAAATCTATTCCACCAGTACCGCAAAGTTTCGTGGCTGATGTCGAACCCGCGCTCATGCAGCAAGTCCTCGACATTGCGGAGCGAAAGTGGAAATCGAACGTACATCATGACCGCCAGGCGGATGATCTCGGGGCTGCTGTGATAGTGCTTGAAGGAGTCTGTTTTCGTCATCAGCGAAGGCTACGAAGCCGCCCGGCCCGCCTCAAGCAGATTTGTTCTGACAAAGCCGATTGGGCAGGATCATGGCAACCCTTTTATGCGCGCGCTTACTTTGATAGAATATCCAAACCGTTAAAAAAGAGATCGCAATGTTAGGCTACGTGAACATTCAGGGACGTGGAAAAATCGACGATCTGCTTTACGCGCTTGCCGAAGATCTTGCGGGTCGTGGCGTTCGCGTCGCGGGTGCGGTGCAGCGCAATCTGCCGGATGAAGCCGACACATCCTGCGACATGGACCTCAAAATTTTAACCGGCACGCGCACCATTCGCATCAGCCAGTCCCTCGGCGTACATGCATCGGGCTGTCGCCTTGACCCCCAAGCCCTTGAGGACGCTGTGGGAGAGGTCGAGGCAAGCCTGAACGCACCTAAGCCTCCCGATTTGCTGATAGTCAACAAATTTGGCCGCCAAGAGGCTGAGGGCCGTGGATTCCGGACCGCAATCAGCGCCGCCCTTGTTCGGGACATCCCGACCCTAATTGGTGTGCGCGACGGCTATCTGGCCGACCTTGAAAACTGGGCGGGCGGCATGGCCCACGCCGTATCTGTCGACCAAATCGATGACTGGTGCAAACGCGCCACTGCAACCGACTGAAGTGAGATGTTAGTGGCCGATTACTCGGCCACTAACATCGTGTCTTTTGCCTTTTCAACTCGCACCGCTGCGAACTTGAATTCGGGGATCTTGCCGTAAGGGTCGATTGCCGGATTGGTCAGAATATTGGCCGCGGCCTCAACGTAGGCAAACGGTACAAACACCATATCCTCCGACACCGCCCTATCCGCACGCGCCATGATTGTGATGGAACCGCGCCGCGTCGTCAGTTCGATCATCTCACCGGGTTCAACGCCCATTGCGCGCAATGTTTTGGGATGCAGCGATGCGTTCGCCTCCGGCTCAACCGCGTCAAGAACCTTCGCACGACGGGTCATGGACCCTGTATGCCAATGTTCCAACTGACGACCTGTGGTCATGATCATCGGGAATTCGGCGTCCGGTACTTCATCCGGTGGGATCACGCTGGCGGGGGTGAACTTCGCACGACCATCTGGACGCGGGAAACCGTCACCGAACACAACAGACTGCCCGGGGTCGGTGGGCGACAGCGATGGATATGTAACTGCCTCTGTTTTCAAACGGTCCCACGTGATGTTGTCGAATGACCGCATGTTAACTGTCATTTCGGCAAAAATCTCACTGGGGTCGGTGTAAGTCCACCCAAGGCCAAGGCGTTTGGCAAGCTCTACTTCGATCCACCAATCTTCGCGCGCATCACCAGGGGGAGGCACAGCTTGGCGTACCATCTGCACCTGTCGGTTGGTGTTGCTGACGGTGCCCGATTTTTCGAACAGCGTAGACGCAGGCAACAAAACATCTGCGTAGTTCGCCGTTTCCGTCAAGAAGATATCCTGCACCACAAGATGTTCGAGTTTGGCAAATGCCTCGCGGGCGTGGTCCACATCAGGGTCGGACATCGCCGGGTTTTCACCAAGGATATACATTGCCTTGGTGTTGCCCGCATGAATATCATCCACGATCTCGGTGACGGTCAGGCCCTTCTCGGCGCTAAAGTCTTCGCTGCCCCACACGTCGGTGAACGATTTGCGAATACCGTCGTCCATCACGCTTTGATAATCCGGCAAGAACATCGGCACGAGGCCCGCATCAGACGCACCCTGAACGTTGTTCTGTCCACGCAGCGGGTGCAGACCCGAACCCGGGCGCCCGATTTGGCCCGTCATTAAGGCCAGCGAGATCAGACAGCGCGAATTGTCGGTGCCGTGAATGTGCTGGGAAATGCCCATACCCCAGAAAATCATCGCAGATTTGGCACCCGCAAACGTGCGGGCGACATCGCGCAATACGTCTGGCGCAATACCGCAAATCCCAGACATTTTCTCTGGGCTGAACGCCTTGAGGTGCTCTTTCTCTGCCTCCCAGTTTTCGGTGTAGGTTTCGATATACTGCTTGTCGTAAAGTTCTTCTTCCACGATCACATGCATGATCGCGTTGAGCATCGACACGTCCGCACCAGGACGGAATTGCAGCATGTGGCTGGCAAAACGGCGCAAGCCCACGCCGCGCGGGTCCATCACGATCAATTTGCCACCGCGTTTGGTGAACTGCTTAAAATAGGTCGCCGCAACGGGATGGTTTTCGACAGGGTTCGCCCCGATCACGATCGCTACATCCGCGTTTTCAATTTCGTTGAAGGTCGCCGTCACCGCACCCGAACCGACGTTTTCAATCAAGGCGGTCACAGACGACGCATGGCACAGCCGCGTGCAGTGATCGACGTTGTTATGGCCGAAGCCCTGGCGGATCATCTTTTGGAACAGATAGGCTTCTTCGTTGGTGCATTTGGCGGATCCAAAGCCAGCCACTGCCTTGCCACCGTGAGCCTGCGCCAGTTTTGACATGCCACCAGCAGCAAAATCCAACGCTTCGTCCCAGCTTGCTTCGCGGAAATGCGTGGACAGATCGCCTGGGTCGACATTCAGGCCTTTAGCGGGTGCATCATCACGGCGGATCATCGGTTTCGTCAGGCGGTGGGGGTGGTGGGTATAATCAAACCCGAAGCGCCCTTTTACGCACAAACGACCTTCGTTCGCAGGACCATTTATGCCTTCGACGTATTTCACTTTGCCGTCTTTGACTTTCACGCTGATCTGGCAGCCGACACCGCAGAACGGGCAGACGGAGTCCGTCTCACTGTCAAAATCAGCGCTGTCACCGACCAGCGCATCATCCACGACCGTCGCAGGCATCAAAGCCCCCGTTGGGCAGGCCTGCACACATTCGCCGCAGGCCACACAGGTGGAATCGCCCATAGGATCCGCAAGGTCGAACGTTGGATAACTGTCTTGACCACGTCCCGACATACCGATCACATCATTGACCTGAACTTCGCGACACGCGCGCACGCACAGACCACATTGGATACAGGCATCCAAAGACACACTCATCGCGACATGGCTGTTATCGAGCAGCGGGATGCGCCCATCTTCGAGTTTGGGGAAACGGCTTTCACTGACGCCCTGTAGTTCAGCCATATCCCAGAAATGGCTGGATTTATCGTGGGCAACATCACGTTTTGGCTGATCAACCAACAGCATCTCAACAACCATCTTACGCGCGTTTTCGGCGCGGGCGTTGTTGGTTGTAACGACCATCCCTTCGGAAGGTTCGCGAATGCAGGACGCTGCCAAAACCCTTTCGCCTTCAATCTCGACCATACAGGCGCGGCAGTTACCGTCAGGGCGATAGCCGGGCTGCGGCTTATGGCACAAATGCGGGATCTTTAGGCCGCGACCGTTCGCGACCTCCCAGATTGTGGCGCCAGCCTCGGCCTCAACGGTTTCGCCGTTCAGCGTAAATTTGATCATATCGCTCATGTCGCGGATCCCTTGTCTGCGCCGTCGCTCACTTCATCCGCGAAATGCTTCATCACCATACGGATCGGGTTTGGCGCCGCCTGCCCCAGACCACAAATGGACGCATCCACCATTGCGGTGCTCAATTCCTCAAGCAGACCCTGATCCCAAGTGTCTGCTTGCATCAGTTTGACTGCCTTTTCGCAGCCAACACGACACGGTGTGCATTGGCCGCAGCTTTCGTCCTCAAAGAACCGCAACATATTGAGCGCCGCGCCACGTGCACTGTCGGCCTCCGACAACACGACCACAGCAGCAGATCCGATGAAAGTGCCCAAAGGCTGCAACGTGTCAAAATCAAGCGGAACGTCATGGATCGACGCGGGCAGCAGTCCCGATGATGGCCCCCCTGGCTGATAGGCCTTAAAGACATGGCCATCCGCCATGCCTCCACAGGCGTCAATGATGTCTGTGATCGTCGAACCCGCTGGCAAAAGGTAGACACCGGGATTGGCGACACGGCCAGACACTGAATAGCTGCGCAGCCCCTTGCGACCGTTGAGTTCGGTGCTGTTCAAGCATTCAGGACCTTCGCGGCACACGCGCGCCACCCAAAGCAAGGTTTCAACATTGTGCACCAATGTCGGACGATTAAAGACACCCACCTGCGCGACGTAAGGCGGACGGTGGCGCGGCATTCCGCGCTTGCCTTCGATGCTTTCGATCATCGCGGATTCCTCACCGCAGATATAAGCACCCGCGCCTCGACGCAGATCGATAAAGCCCTTTTGCACGATGCCAGCCTGTTCAAGGGCCGCGATTTCATCTGCAAGGATTTGCAGGACCGCCGGGTATTCATCCCGCATGTAGATAAAACAGGTTTCAGCCTCGACCGCCCAAGCAGCGATCAACATGCCTTCAAGGAACAAGTGCGGCGTGCGTTCGAGGTGGTAGCGGTCTTTGAAGGTGCCGGGTTCGCCTTCGTCTCCATTGACGGCCAGATAGCGCGGTCCGGCATTGCCGCGCACGAAACCCCATTTGGTGCCGGACGGAAAGCCCGCACCGCCGAGTCCACGCAGACCTGATTCCTTGACTCTTGCCTGAACGTCTTCCCAATTTCCGTTTTCACGCAGGTCTTTAAGGGTCGCATAGCCGCCATCTGCGGCGTAGGCATCAAAGCCCTCATAATCCGGCACATGGGCATGGGTGTCTTGTGCTGCGATTGCCGCCAGCACCTTTTCAGGTGTCGCATGATCAATATGGTTGTGGCCGATTTCCAGCACTGGAGCAGTGTCGCACCGTCCCATGCAAGGCGCGCGCAACACGCGGACGTCTTTGGCATCAAGCCCGTCTTCCAACGCGACCTTCAGCTGCTGCGCGCCTGCAAGCTCGCAGGACAATGAATCGCAGACGCGGATCGTCAGCGCAGGGGGCGGCGTTTCGCCTTCTTTGACCACATCGAAATGGGCGTAGAACGTCGCGACCTCATAGATTTCGGCCATCGAAATGCGCATTTCTTCGCCCAAGGCACGAATGTGCGCTGCGGATAGATGACCAAATTTGTCTTGGATAAGATGCAGGTATTCGATCAGCAGATCGCGCTGGCGCGGACTGCCGCCCAGAAGGCTGCGGACATCATCCCAAGCATCATCTTGCAACTGGCGGCCTTTGGGCGTGTGGCGCCCTTTGCCTTTGCCCGATTTCCAGACGCCCTTTTGTTGATCTAAAGCCATCGACTCTACCCTATATTATTTTCCTATTGTTAAACTTATTTTCCTTGTGGTCAACGTTCCTCGCAGGACTTACTGCGCATAACCGAAGGGCTGTTAACAATGGTATCGCCTGTTGTTCTATCTGCAATTCTGCCGCCATTGGGCAAAACAGAATCTTGCATGCCGCGCGTTGCAACTCATTGCTAACTATGCCCCACACGTCCCCAATTCTACCTTTGAAGTATCCTGCAAAAACGACCAATCATGGCCAATTTCACCACATCATGTTTGGCGAAGCTTCCAATCGGCTACAAACCGGTTTTTTTCGCTCACAAATCAGGAAAAGGGCGGGCTGCGCGCCCTTCCTTCTGGGAAAATAATTCAACCAAAATGAATAACTCATACCAATCGCCTACGCCCTCGATATCCTCCAGCAGAAGTCGCAACGCACCCGCGCATTCAAAGCGACTTCTGGCGACAATCAACCTTTGCCGCTATAAAATTCCAAAAATCGCCTTGAAATTCAGACCAAACAGTCGAAAGGATGCTGTCAGACAAATGAGAACCAGTCTCAGTTATCCAGCGACCTCAATCTCTAAGGCTGCGCAGAGGCCGCGCCACTCGGCTAGGGCGGCGACGCGGTTCAGATTGAAATTTGATCGGCTGTTGAGATGGCGCCCGCGTTGAAATGGGTGTGGACTGAGGCATGGACGGATGTGAATTTCTGAAAACTTCGCATCCGCCTAAATCGATGCATGGCCCGCTCTCTTCGTCTGAATGGCTGGTGTGAATTCTCGGATCGATTGTTGAGCCAACGGCCAGTTTCTTGTCGATCAAGGTTGCCGATCTTCTTCATCGCCGCGCCGTAGGTACGTAGCTTGTCGGCGACGAAGACATGTGCGCGACCATGGCGTTTCATGGTCTTCCTGAGGAGTTTCAAGGCTGCCTTGC
>JAGGNB010000127.1 GCA_017886375.1 Octadecabacter sp. | reverse complement strand
TCGGGTAAATGTCATTCTAACTTAGGGGAATGTCAGTGCGAAATCCGATGCCAATCTTCACAACCGTCACTTTGATGGCGCCCGCTTTGATCGCAATGGGGGCTGTTTGGGGTGGTGTATGGGCCGTGGCAGGACTGATCTGGATGACCGCGCTGACCGCCAGCCTAGATCGATTGATCACCCGAACGCTGGCCACCGTTGAAGGTGACGAATTTCCGGCCGCAGATCGGCTCTCAACGACACTGGCATTGGTACATTTCGCACTATGGTTGCTGGTTATTGCAGCGCTCAGCGGCACAACAGGGCTTTTGCTTTGGGAAAAGCTGGCGGTGTTCGCAGGGGCGGGACTGTTCATGGGGCAAGTGAGCAATTCCAACGCCCATGAACTCATCCACCGCCCCAGCCGCTGGCTGCGCCGCGCAGGGCGTTGGGTCTATATTTCGGTCCTGTTCGGGCATCATCTGTCCGCACACACATTGGTGCATCACGTCCACGTCGGCACGCGCAACGATCCAAGTACCGCGCGCCGCGGCGAAAGCTTTTATCGCTTCTTCGTGAGAGCTTGGAGAGGTGGCTTTCGCGATGGCCTGCGGGCAGAGAATAAGCGGTCCGCGCTGTCGGGTCGCCCAAAGTGGCGCCACCCTTATCTCGATTATATCATCGGCGCAGGATTAGTGCTAATAATAGCAGCGCTGATCGGCGGCGGCACAGGCGTTCTGGCCGCGCTTTGCCTGTCAGGCTTTGCTCAATCACAGTTGATGTTGTCGGATTACGTGCAGCATTACGGTTTGTCGCGCCGGATCATGGCCAATGGCAAACCCGAACCCGTCGGGTCGCGCCACTCGTGGAACGCGCCGCATTTGATGTCATCGGCGCTGATGCTGAACGCGCCGCGCCATTCAGACCACCACGCTCACCCGTCCCGCCCGTTTCCGGCGCTGCGGCTGGACGATGACATGCCGATGTTGCCACGATCCTTGCCCGTTATGGCCTTCGTTGCACTGTATCCACGCCTGTGGCGGCGCGTGATGGACCCCCGCGCTGCCGCGTGGCAAGAGCCCGCCGAATAGGGGTTTTGACCTTTTCGCAGGTGTTACTTTCTGTCAACGTTGGGACATGCGCGCCTTAATCCTCTCTCTATTGTTCGTCACGCCAGCTTGGGGCGAAACGCCCCTGTCAGGCGATGAATTTGAAGCGTTGGTGCAAGGTAAAACTCTGACATTTTCAGTTGGCGATGCGCCCTACGGCGTTGAATATTATGCGCCCAATCGCAACGTCATCTGGTCCTTTACGGACGGTGATTGCGTCAATGGCGAATGGTTTGAACAACAAACCCAGACAGGCCCGAACATTTGTTTTGTCTATGAAAACAATCCTGAACAGCAATGCTGGCAGGTGTTTGATATCGAAGGCAAAATTCGCGCAGATTTCATGAACACACCCGGAACGACCATTTTGTACGAAGCGGTTGAGGCGGAGCCTTTGGTTTGTGGTGGGCTCGGCGTTTAAGTCTCTCCCGCGCATCCAAACGAGACATTTAAAGACCCAAAGACACTAGAAAAGGTTGCCCTGATCGGGCGGCGGCGTCTTAACCTTCGGCTTCGCGAGCTTAGACGTGGGCGCCATTGTCCCGTCTGCAAATTCAATATCGAGCGTGAGGGCCGCCTTTGCCGCCTTCGCTGATGTCACCACCACCCCGTCACCGCGCACCACGGCATAGCCACGTTTCAGCGTTTCGCGGTAGCCCAACGTTTCACGCATGCGGTCCAGCGCCTCAAGTCGGCTGCGTTGTTTTTGCGTCTGCGTGTGGGCCGCAGTTGTCATGCGGCGCAACGTCGCCGCGAGGTCTTTGGCCGCACGGGTCTGCGCCACCGCAATCGTTTCGGGGCGCAACCGGCGCGCCTGCCCGTCCAAATCGCGCCGCGCCTGCGCCGCCATGCGCCCCAAAGCCGGCCCCAACCGTGCGTTCAAGCCCGACATGCGCTCTCGGCCGAGCGTCAATCGATTGCCCAACACAGACGGGCGCAGCAAGCCAGACGCCTCACCCAGCCGCAAACGCCCAGCTGCGACACGACCAATCAACGCCGCATCAAGTTTTTCTGACCAGTAATCAAAGCGTTGCTTGGCATCCTCCGTCAGCTGTTCTGGCTTGGGCAGCACTCTCGCCAAATCTGCAACACGTTGTTTGCGCCGTGCAACGCCGTCGGTGACCGCACGCGTCGCCCGCGCGCCCATCTGATCGACTGCCGCCATTAATTCCAACCGGACCGGCACGGCCATCTCCGCCGCCGCCGAAGGTGTTGGCGCACGCTGATCAGACACAAAATCAATCAACGTCGTGTCGGTTTCGTGCCCGATGGCTGAAATCAGCGGAATGGTTGACGCAGCCGCGGCCCGCGCCACGATTTCTTCGTTGAAGCCCCAAAGGTCCTCAATCGACCCGCCGCCGCGCGCCACGATGATCAAATCAGGTCGCGGCAACGCGCCACCACTGGTCATCGCGTTAAACCCTTCAATGGCGCGCGCCACTTGCGGCGCACAATCCTTGCCTTGAACCGCAACGGGCCAAACGATCACTTTGCGTGGGAACCGGTCCCGAAGCCTGTGGAGGATGTCGCGAACAACGGCACCGGTGGGCGACGTGATCACCGCAATCACGTCGGGCAGAAATGGCAACGCCTGTTTACGCTCAGCCGCGAACAGGCCCTCCGCCTCCAGCGCCTTTTTACGCTTGTCGAGCATCGCCATCAACGCGCCGACCCCTGCCACGGCCACTTCGGTCGCGTTCAGCTGATACTTGGATTGGCTGCCAAACGTCGTCATGCGGCCCTTTACGACCACCTCCATCCCCTCCTCGGGGATCACGGAAAGGTCGGCCACCTGCCCTTTCCACGTCGTGCAGGCCAGCACGTTGCGGTCGTCCTTGAGGTCGAAATACAAATGCCCTGACCGCGCATGCACCACGCGGCCCACCTCAGCTTTGACGCGCACATGGCCAAACTCACCCTCGATGGCGCGTTTCACGGCACCCGAAAGTTCAGTTACGGTGAATTCGGGCGTGTTGCCTGCGGCTTCGGGTTCGTCGATCAGGTCCATTGCCATAAAATTAGGTGCCCTTGTGCTGCGTTTGTGCGCACCTTAAACGTCGCCAAAGCGGAAGGGAAATAGCACATGAACATCCTGATTTTGGGCGGCGGCGGGCGCGAACATTCCCTCGCTTGGGCAGTTAAACAGAACCCCAAATGCGACCGCCTGATCGTGGCGCCAGGCAATGCCGGCATCGCCCAAATCGCCGAATGCGCAGCACTTAATATTGAAGACGGTGATGTGGTTGCAGGCTTTTGCGCCGACAATGCCGTTGATTTTGTCATTATCGGCCCAGAGGCACCCCTTGCCGCCGGTGTTGCGGACGTTTTGCGATCCAACGGGCTTGTGGTTTTTGGATGTTCACAGGCCGCAGCGCAGCTCGAATCATCAAAATCGTTCACAAAAGCCATCTGCGACGCCTGCGATGCACCAACTGCGCGTTATGGCCATTTCACCGACGCGAAAGCGGCGCACGATTACGTCACAGCGCAGGGCGCACCGATTGTCATAAAGGCCGATGGTCTGGCAGCGGGCAAAGGCGTCGTCGTGGCGATGGACATCGACACAGCCCACACAGCCATTGACGATATGCTTGGCGGCCAGTTCGGCGACGCGGGCGCCGAGGTTGTGATAGAAGACTTCATGGACGGCGAAGAAGCCTCCTTTTTCGTGCTGTGTGACGGAAAAACTGTCTTGCCCATTGGCACCGCGCAGGACCATAAACGCGCCTTTGATGGCGACAATGGGCCGAACACAGGCGGCATGGGCGCCTATTCCCCCGCGCCCGTTCTCAACGAGGACATCATCACCATCGCGCTGCGCGATATTGTTGAACCCACTATTGGCGAGATGGCAAAGCGCGGCACGCCGTTTCAAGGAATCCTTTATGCGGGCTTGATGATCAAAGACGGGCTGCCGCGCCTCGTGGAATATAACGTCCGCTTCGGCGATCCCGAATGCCAGGTTTTGATGATGCGGCTTGGGGGCCAAATCCTGGATTTGCTACACGCCTGCGCCGAAAATCGCCTTTCAGATGTCACGCCAAACTGGGCTGATGACCATGCTATGACAGTCGTCATAGCCGCCAAAGGCTACCCTGGAGCCTATGAAAAAGGGTCCCCGATCAATAACTTGACTGCTCTGTCTGAAACATCATCAGAGATGACATTTCACGCAGGCACCGCAGCAAAAGACGGTCAGATCGTCGCAACAGGTGGCCGCGTCCTCAACGTCACAGCACGCGGCGCCACCCTAAAAGACGCCCATGCCAAAGTTTACGCAATGGTCCGCCAGATTGATTGGCCCGATGGTTTTTATCGCACAGATATCGGGTACCGCGCGCTTTAGCTTCATCTTGGCCGATACAACTCGCCCCGCTGGGTCGGTCTAGCTCATAACACGACCAAAACCATGATGGGCGCACACCCGCTACAAACACCCATAAAAAAGCCGCGCCCAAGATCTACTGTGGGGCGCGGCTTTTTCATTTTTACGGATTTTGCTCAGGCTGCAGGTGCGCGGCTTTGCAATGTATCGGTGATCTCAGTACCAGCTTCGAGTTCATTGCCGTTACCGACGGCAGCAAACTCACGGGTCAGACGTTCCAAAGCGGCCTCATACAACTGACGCTCCGAATAGCTCTGCTCGCGCTGATCGTCGGCGCGGTGCAGATCGCGTACGACCTCAGCAATCGCGATCAGATCGCCTGAATTGATCTTTTGTTCATATTCTTGAGCACGGCGCGACCACATCGCCTTTTTGACCTTCGCCTTACCCTTCAGGGTTTTCATGCAATCAGCCACAACCTCCGTCGACGCGAGCGACCTCATGCCCACGTCTTCGGCCTTGTTCGTCGGTACACGCAACGTCATCTTGTCCTTTTCGAACGCGATCACGAACATCTCCAATTCGAAACCCGCAATTTCTTGTGTTTCGATCGACACAATTTTGCCTACTCCGTGTGCGGGATAGACGACGAAATCGTTTGGGCTGTAATCGTATTTCTTCTTAGCCATGAGTGGTGTCCTTTTCTCAAAGCGGCATCACCAGACGACAAAAACACTGGCGGGGACAATCAGTCTCCGGCAGCGGTATCTTCAATCCTGGATCAGCAATTACGCGACATTGTAGATAACATAACACAAAAATCGACTGATTCCCACATCATATTGCAATGCTGCGACGCAGCGTTTTAGCCGCCCTCACCGGGGGCTTCGGAAAACAGCTCCATCTTGCCCTCTTTTCCGTCCATCTCTTCGGCGTTAGGCAATTGGTCTTTCTTGGTGATGATGACGGGCCACATCTCGGAATACTTGCGGTTGAATTCAACCCATTTTTCCATGTCCGGCTCTGTGTCGGGGCGGATCGCATCGGCAGGGCATTCGGGTTCGCACACGCCGCAGTCGATACATTCGTCAGGGTGGATCACCAGCATGTTTTCGCCCTCATAGAAACAATCTACGGGGCACACTTCGACGCAGTCGGTGTATTTGCAGGCGATACAGCTGTCATTGACGATGTAGGTCATTAATCCGTCCAGATTGTTTGCACCGCGTCTGTAGCCGCGACCCGCGCCGCCTTCAAGAGCCGACAGGGCATCTGCGTCATCGCGACCCTTTAAGAATGTCCATATCGCGGCGGTCTTTCTTGGTCGGGCGTCCGCCAACCCTATGTTCCAGTGGGTCAACGAACGGATCGCGCGCAGGGGTCAAATCTTCGTATAAGGCTTGGGCTTCTGGCGCGGGACCACGGCGCACGCCGAGGCCCAGAACTTTGATAATCCTCACTTCGTCGTCTTTGGGGAATGTCAGCACCACGCCCACGGCAATTGCGCGGCTTGGCTTGGACACGGGCGTTCCATCGACCCTGATCCGTCCCGATTTGGCCAGATCGGCAGCCAGCCCGCGCGATTTAAAGAACCGCGCGTGCCAGAGCCATTTATCAAGGCGGAGTGTCGCTGCGCCCGTTTCGCTCAATCGCGCTTAAGCCCAGCCAAAGCCGCGGCAAACGGGTTGTCGGGGTCAATCGGCTTTTCTTTCTTCGGTGGTCGTGCCGAAAACGACTGCGTCTTGTTGCCCTGTGCGGGCTTCGCGCCGCGCTTGCCTTTTGGCGGGCCTTTGCGTTGCGGCTTGTCACTTTGTGGACGGCTCGCAGGACGCTTGGGTGCCCACGCGAACGTATAAAACACTTCCATTTCAACAGGGTCGGCGCTGGTATTCTGCGGCACAGGCGCATCAGCGACCGTTTCTGGAACCTCGGCTAGAGTTTCGACGGGGCTTTCCGGCGTCGTCTCTGGCGTCATTTCTAGCGGCGTCTCGACGGGCACATCTGTAGGCATTGGCGTGGGATCGTCACTCACGCCATCAAGGCTGCCGACTGGCGCCACGTCTGGCGCCAGTGCGGGTGCGGTTTCGTCAATGATTGTGTCGACGGGTACAGATACTGGCTCTTGGACCTGGACAGCGGCGCGTACTTTTTCGCGTTCGCCCTTTTCGGCCTTATAACCAAGACCGTCCATCAGATCGGCGAATTGTTCCAATGTCATGCCAGTAATCGACAGCATATCTGGTGTCGCTTCGAACCCTGCCCGTGTGTTTTGGTCGCGCAGCATGTCGGCCAAACGTTCCAGCATATCGATGCGAATTGCGCGCTGGCCCGCGGCGCGGTACCCCGACATCGCCCAAGCGCCAGCTTCAAGACCTTGCGTCGTCGGAACGGTCACCAGACCCGGCGGCGGGGCTTCTGGAAAGTCCTGCAACCCTTTGGAAAGTGACCACAAAACCAAACGCAAACGCGTCGGCGCGGGTTTAAGAAGAAGTGGCATAAATACGGTAAACTGGCCGAAACGAACACCATGCTTGCGCAATGCGCCACGTGCGTCCTGCTCAAGTGCTTTGACCTCATCGGCGACGTCGCCGCGTGGCGCAACACCGAAACTTTCAACCAGCCGGAACGCGAATCCCTTGGCCAATCCGGTCAATGTCTCGTCGTTTTGCATTTTCTTCATCGGCTCAAACGCGGTCGCAATTTTGCGGTCAATAAAGTGCTGCAAGCGGCGTTGCACCTTTTCGGCAACGTCCGTGCCCGCCTCGTCATCAACAAACGCAACGACTTTGGGTTTCAGCGCGTCATCGCCCTTCACCAACTTGCCAACCGCAGCGGACCCCCACATCAATCCACCTTGTTCGGTGAAATCGATTTCCGTGTCCGGCGCATTGTAGAACCGGTCCGCGCGCAAATGGAATTGCGGCGCCAGCGCCTGAATGGACGCCGCGCGAATGGTCTTCGCTTCCTCGGCACTGGCATTCTGGTCCTGACGGAACCTGAAACCTTCAATTTTACCAACAAACTGTCCTTCGACAGTCACTTCACCAGTCTCGTTTACGTCGGCCACAAGGCCCTCCTTTTGGTTGAGCCGGCGAAGCAAAACACTTGTCCGCCGATCCACAAATCTTGCTGTCAGACGTTCGTGTAATGCGTCCGATAGGCGGTCTTCTACAGCCCGCGTCGTCTCGCGCCAATGACTTTCGTCACCAACCCAGCCTTTGCGCTGCGCCACGTAGGTCCATGTCCGGATATATGCCAGCCGTTTTGACAGCGCATCAATGTCACCGTCGGTGCGATCAATGCGGTTGACGCGCCCCGCGAGCCATTCGTCAGGGATGCGCCCGGACTGATGCAGAAAGTTGTAGATATCCGTCAAAAGTTGCGCGTGTTCAACGTTGCTGATGCCACGAAAATCAGGGATTCGGCAGACGTCCCACAACAATTGCACTGAAGGCCCATCCGTGGCGCGTGCCGCGACTTCGGCGTCAGCAGACACGGCCTTTAGGGCACCCAGATCATCGCTTTCTCGCACGCGCGACAGCCAAGGATCGTCGGTGCGTTCTTCAAGCGTTTGAATTAAACGACCGACAGATCCGAATTGCAGCCGTGCGTTGCGCCATTGCAGCTTTTTCACAGGCGCGAACTGATTGTTCTGAATTGCTTGAACCACATCATCGTCCAGCGACGGGGCCTCCCCCGTCACGCCGAACGTTCCTTTGTTCATGAACCGACCCGCGCGTCCCGCGATCTGGGCCAACTCATTTGGCATCAAATGGCGCATCCGGCGACCATCGTATTTTGTTATGGATGAGAATGCGACGTGGTCGATATCAAGGTTCAGACCCATCCCGATGGCATCTGTCGCCACCAGATAATCCACGTCACCGTTCTGATACATCTCAACCTGCGCGTTGCGCGTGCGCGGGCTCAACGCGCCCATTACAACCGCCGCACCACCCTTCTGGCGGCGCAATAGCTCAGCGATGGCATAGACATTCTCAACCGAAAACCCGACAATTGCCGACCGCGCAGGCATGCGACTTATCTTTTTGGAACCTGAGTACGTGAGCGTGCTAAACCGTTCGCGTTTCAAGAAATCCGCTTCCGGCACCATGGACGCGATCGCGCCCCACATGGTTTCAGCGCCCATAAACAATGTCTCGTGCAGCCCGCGCATGCGCAACAACCGGTCCGTAAACACATGGCCGCGGTCCAGATCGGCGCAGAGTTGAATTTCATCAATCGCGACGAAATCTGCACCAATATCTTGCGGCATCGCCTCAACCGTGCAGACCCAATACTTGGCGCGCGGCGGCACGATGCGTTCTTCGCCCGTCACCAGCGCCACAACGCTGGGGCCACGCACACTGACGATCCTGTCATAAACCTCGCGCGCAAGCAGACGCAGTGGCAGGCCGATCACACCAGTGCGGTGCGCCAGCATACGTTCAATCGCATAATGGGTCTTGCCCGTGTTCGTCGGGCCCAAAACGGCAGTTACCCGCCCCCGTTGGCTCTCTCGGGTGGTCATTTTACATACTCTCTGAAATGATTTTAGAGCGTTTCGCCCTGAAGTTGGATTTCCAACCGGTCTATCATTGACGCGACTTCTGGATCGGTGGGCACCAGCGCCTCTACGCGGCGCCACACCTCCAGCGCGTCCTCTGGCCGCCCGATTTCTTCTAACACGACCGCAACGCCCGTCATCGCCCCGAAATGTCGCGGTTCCAGCACCAAAACCTGCCGCAAATCATCAATCGCGGGCCCATAAAGCCCCATCTGGTAATACGCAGACGCCCGTCCGTTGTAGCCTTCGGCGAAATCTGGCGCATGATCGACCAAAGCGGTGAAATGTTCGATTGCAACATCGGGCGTGCCCGCGTCCATTGCGTCTTCACCGCGTCGAAACAGCAAATCCATCGCCGCAGAGCCCGATTTGCCCCATTCGGTTATGATTTGCCCCTCAATACGGTCCGCCTCGTCCGGATCGGCCTCAAGCAATTGTTCAAACAACAGGTCCAAACGTTCGGAATCCGCCAAGGATTGGGCACTGGAAGGTGTGGAAAACCATACTCCCAATAAAAGTGCCGCCACGATAGATTTGTGCAGATGTTTCATAATGCCCATAGTGTGAGTGTAGCGCATCATGCGCGAGGTACCAGAGGCCCCTGATCAACAATTCGGGGGCCATAACAAAGGACGAGACCACATTATGAGCGACGTTATCTCCGAAGCAGTCATCGCATTGAACGCCAAAATGGGCGCAGACGGCTTTGACGGCACCGCAAAATTCGACATTGAGGGCGAAGGCACGATTGTAATCGACGGCGATGGCGCACGCGCATCCGATGACGACGCAGACGTCACGCTGTCTGCCGATGCTGAAACGTTCAAGGCGATCCTTGACGGCGAACAAAACCCGACGTCAGCGTTCATGACAGGCAAACTGTCCGTGGATGGCGACATGGGCCTCGCGATGAAACTCGCCGGAGTGTTGAGCTAAAATGTTGAAAACGGCCCCCTACCTCGCTGATATCGCAGAACATCCCGATGGGATATGCCACTGGCTTTTGACTGTGGACGGGGTCCGTATTCGCGTTGGCCATTGGCCTGTCGCCAAGGCTAAGGGAACAGTTCTTATCTTTCCTGGCCGCACAGAATACGTGGAAAAATATGGCCGAACCGCGATGGATTTTGGCAAACGTGGCTATGCCTGCGCCGCAATAGATTGGCGTGGCCAAGGCCTCGCAGATCGATTGTTGGAAAACTACGCCGTGGGCCATGTTGATTCGTTTGAGGACTACCAACTTGATGTGAAAGCGATGCTTGCCCACGTCAAATCCCTCGGCCTGCCGGAACCCTATCATTTGCTCGGCCATTCCATGGGCGGCTGCATCGGGCTGCGATCCTTGTACGAAGGCCTGCCAGTCAAATCCTCTGTCTTTTCCGCGCCCATGTGGGGAATCAAGATGTCCGCAGCGCTGCGCCCGATCGCTTGGGGCCTCAGTTCGGTCAGCAAACCATTGGGCTTTTCAGGCCTGTTTGCCCCCGGTCAACAAGCTGAAACATACGTTTTGCGCGCCACAGCGGATGACAACACGCTGACATCTGACCCATCCAGCTTCGATTTGTTGCAACAGCAACTCAAGTCCCACCCAGATCTGGCGTTGGGCGGCCCGTCACTGCATTGGCTTAACGAATCGCTGCGAGAAATGCGTCTGCTGGCGCAGCGCCCCTCTCCGGATGTGCCCTGTGTCACGTTCCTCGGCACCGAAGAGGCGATCGTTGATTCCGCACGCGTCCATCAGCGGATGGAGCAATGGCCACGCGGAGAGCTTGTCGTGCTCGAAAACGGTCGCCACGAAGTGTTGATGGAACTGCCTGCGATCCGAAACCGTGTTCTTGACGGCTCCATAGACCTTTTCAACGCCCAAACGACTGAAATGGCCTAAGAAATCTTGTGAATTCCTATGGCTGCAGCAGCGGCCCCTTGTCGCATCCACGTATGCTCTGACGCCACCACAAATCCGGTCATTGCATACCGTGCCCACTGCGCAGCCTTTGTTGCATCGGGCACCCACGACACATAGCCTTTGCCATTGTCGGCGCAGGCCCGCCCGATCCGCTCCAATGCCATCGGCAAATCGGGGTTGTCTTGT
>JAGGNB010000193.1 GCA_017886375.1 Octadecabacter sp. | reverse complement strand
GACCATCGCCCGCTGTGGGTTCAGTTGGATGTGTCCTGAACACCGGTTTGCTGAATGCTTGTCGGCGTGGCCATGCGGTCAAACCAGTCCAGATCGCGCACCGATATCCAGCCCGACAAGATGACAAATGCCAACACGGCCCAGATCGGCACTGCGAAATACGTGGTAATCCGCGCCTTGCGCCCGACGACCGCACCCGATGGCGCAGATTCATGGGTTCCGGGCACAACCTCACCGACGTCACCTTGGGTTTCCAAGCGCAGCGGCAAAACGATGAAAAACGTCAAAAACCAGACGACGGCGAACAGAACGATTGCAGATGTGATACCCATTAGACTTGCTCCAATTCAATTAGGCAGCCGTTGAAATCTTTCGGATGCAAGAACAACACAGGCTTGCCGTGTGCGCCGATCTTCGGCTCTCCACTGCCCAAAACCCGCGCGCCCTCGGCCAGCAGTTTTTCGCGGGCTGCAAGGATGTCATCGACCTCATAGCAGATATGGTGAATCCCGCCAGCGGGGTTTTTTTCAAGAAACCCTTTGATCGGGCTGTCATCCCCCAAAGGGTACAAAAATTCGATCTTGGTGTTGGGCAGCTCGATGAAAACCACCGTCACCCCGTGATCAGGTTCGTCCTGCGGCGCGCCCACTTTGGCGCCCAGTGCCGACGCGTATTGCGCACAGGCGGCATCAAGGTCCGGCACCGCGATGGCCACATGGTTCAAACGTCCAATCATTCTGCGCCCCTTGCATTGCATTGTCTGCCTTATCAGGCATGGAACCGCGACGCGCAACGGCCAGCATGTCGCGGGCAAATCGGCGGCTCCATTAACCTTAGATTTACCAGAGTGAAGTCTAGTGAGGCTCAGCACAGCCAATTGCGGCCAAATGGGGAAATGATCATGGATAGTTTGGACAATTTTATGCATACGCGCCCGCCGACGTCTGCCCGCCCGCTGCTGGGCCTTACGGTTTTGGTGGTCGAAGACAGCCGTTTCGCATCCGAAGCGATGCGTCTTTTGTGTTTGCGATCCGGTGCGCGGATCAGACGTGCAGACAGCCTGTTTCATGCACAGCGCCACCTTAAGATCTATCGTCCCTCCGTTGTGATCATCGACATTGGCCTGCCAGATGGGTCCGGCGTCGATTTGATCCGCGAACTGACGATCGGCAAATCGCGCGTCGACGTGGTGCTTGGCACGTCCGCTGATCCGGACGGTGAACACAAAGCCATCAAGGCGGGCGCCGATGGGTTTTTGGCCAAACCCCTGTCCAGCATCAGTTATTTCCAATCCAAAATACTTGAACACCTGCCCAAAGATCGCCAACCCAAAGGCGTGCGGATTCTGTGCGAAGACGCTGTTGTTCCCGACGAAGTTGCCCTGCGCGATGATCTGGCCGCCGCCGCAATCGCGCTTGAAGATACCAGCGATCAACGCACTTTGCGCTATTTGACGCAGTTTCTGGGTGGCCTCGCGCGCAGTGTGGACGACACCCCGCTCAGCCACGAAATGGACAGGTTGGCGCAACTGCAAGTCAACGGAGATGCGGTGCAAAGCCAAGTCGCCCGCATCGCGGCCATGGTAAAAGAGCGCATTGCGCGTACTGCAGCGATATAAACGGCGTCTAAATAAACGGCGCCGATCTAACCAGCTTGATCGGGATCGTTGGCGACACGGTGCGGCCCTGTCAAAGCACCCAAAGACTGGCGCTGGCGCCCCGTATCATCAAAATTGTCGGGCGCGAGCCAGATTTCAAACGCGCGTTCCATCGCGGGCCAGTCATGATCACACATCGCCAACCAAGCGGTGTCACGATTGCGGGCTTTGACGATCAAATGTTGGCGGAAAATTCCCTCCCACGAAAACCCCAACCGCTGCGCTGCGCGCCGCGACGGTTGGTTCAACGCGTTGCATTTCCATTCATAGCGCCGATAGCCTAGCGCAAACGCCTCGCGCATCATCAAGACCATCGCCTCTGTTGCGGCGACAGTTTTCTGCAACACCGGCGCAAAGTTGATGTTGCCAACCTCAATCGTGCCCATCGCGGGCACAATATTCAGGTAATAGGCGTAGCCCACAATAGCCCCGTCCGGCAGGCAGACCGCATAGCCCAGCCAATCCGCGCGATTGGCATACTGCGTGACCACCGCCAGAAACTCGGCCTCGTCCACTGGTGGTTCTTCATACAGATAATCCCAAAGCGCGTCCTGCCCCGCCATCTGCGCCCAAAGTGCCGCGCCGTGGCGTGCAGGATCAATCTTCTCAAGCCGCACATGCGCCCCGACAAGCGTGCGCCCATCGGGAAATTTTGCCCCGCCAAAGTCAACAATCGGGCCAATTGGCCGTGTGGTCGTGTCCATTTAATGCCCCCGAATGCACCCAAGCCTGCCGCCAGTCTGCCAGATTGCTGCCCCAATTTCACGCCATACGTCGTTGCTAAGATGACCAACAGCAAGAGGGAATGAGTACAATGGAACGCTTTGTTAAAAAATTCTGGACCCAAGAAGACGGAAACGCGACGCTGGACTGGCTGGTTTTGACCGCTGGTATCCTGTTGCTCGGCGCAGCTGTAATCGCGTCCGTCAGCTTGCCCGCCTAATCCAAAGCCAGTTCTAGTGGCCTACAATACCAGACCCGGATTCGATCCGAGGTCGAGGCCCGGAAAGATCGCCTGTTCCAAAACCGAACGGTCCAGCCCGATCAACCCGCGCATCACCCATGCCGCGTGGGCGCGTACATCGCGCGTCGGCAGCAGATCGCGCCCGTCATACAGATCGCCGTCACGCAACCCCGGCCAATCGCCAATGATCTGCCCACCGCGCAGCGCACCACCTGCATACAGCATTGCACCACCCGTGCCGTGATCCGTGCCTTTGCTGCCATTTTCGCGCGCGGTGCGACCAAATTCCGTCATACACAGCACCGCGGTTTTGTCCCAAACTGGGCCCAAGCCAGCCCGCAACGTCAAAATCGTGTCGCTCAGCCTCTCTGCGCTGCGCCGCAACGCATTTCCCTGTCGTGAATGGGTGTCCCAACCGTTAATCGAAAACGACGCGATCCGTGTATCAGCCCGCAATCGCGACGCAGCGAATTCCGCGATTTTCACGTGTTCGCCATTGCGCTGCACGTTTTCCATCATCGGATTTTCGGCCATCATCGCGTCCGTTTCCTCTGCAAGGGTCGCCTGTAAGGAAATTTGTTCTGCGATTTCAATTGCATCCGCAGATGCATCCCGAAACAACGGATCGTCATGATGCACGACATTCAACAAGGCCCGCGCGTTTGGCGAAATCGACAGCCGTGCATCCGGTGACCAGCGCGATGCGGGTGCGTCCCCACTCAAAACCAACATCTGTTCACGACCGATGGCGAAGGCCACTTCGGGTTCCAGACCGGGAACGACCTGCAACATCCGGTTCAGCCAGCCGTCGCGCAGACGTCCCCGCGTTGTCCCAGACAGTCCCGCTTCAAGGATATCCTGCCCGTCAAAATGACTGCGTCTATTGCGATACGGCGTGGACACTGCATGAACCGCACCAAATTCACCGGCCTCCCACAGGGGGCGCAGCTGTGCGAAATGCGCATTCAGCGCGTAAAACCCATCCAGATCGGTGGCGCCCCCCGCCTCACCTGTCAATAATGTCGGGCGCAATCCAGCCAAGGCACCGTCGCCGTAGGGCTGGATCACGTCCAACCCGTCCATCGCGCCGCGCAGAATTATGACGACCAACCGCGTGTCCCACGGCGCTGCGGCCATTGCGACAGGGGTGATAAACGGCGACGCGGCGGCAGAACACCCAAGCGCTGCACCACTCATCAAAAAACGTCTACGATCCATCATTCATCTCCTCTGGAACGCGGCGGACGCCAGCACAATTCCGATCCCGTCTTCCACGGTTTCGGCGGCACTGGCGGCAAAAATCACAGGCTCGGGCGGGTTCGGGCCCAGCGCCTGATACACAAAATCGCGCGGGTCCGGCAGCGTTTCCAGCATTTCTTGCGGCGCTTGCATTGACCACGTTATGCGCCCCGCCATTCCCTGCGGTGTGATCCAGTTTTCGTCGTCTTCCGGCCAACCGTCCGGCCCCACCGGATTTTGCCACGTTTGACCCATGACACCCAGCGGGCGCAGCACCCAGCGGCGCAACTGTTGCTCCGAGGCGGCCAGAATTTCCGCCCGTGGAATACCAAGTGCGCGCATGGAAGACACAATAAATTCAAACGGTTGCTTGACCTTTTTTGCGACAGGCGACCACGCAGCCTCATGCGCCAACAACACGTCATACATCGCGAAAAGCGCACCGTCCGTCGCTAAATATCGCGTGGCCATCGCTGCAACCAGCGCATTTTCCGGATCGGGCCCAATAAAATGTACCGCCAGCTTTTGCGCCAGATGCCGCGCCGTATCAGGGTGCATCGCAATGTCGTGCAGGGCCGCGTTCACATGATCAAGAGAGGCTTCATCACCGCCATATGTGACGCCTAAAACCGTCTCGGAACCGGGTTCAGCCTGATTTTCTTGAAAATATCCGCCCCGCTCCGCATTGGCGGTCACGCCTGTCAACAGTTCCGCAAATTGGCGCACATCGTCTTGCGTGTAGGCCCCGTCGACACCCAGCGTGTGCAGTTCCATGACTTCGCGCGCCAGGTTTTCGTTCAGGCCACCATCGCGTCGCAATGCGGACTGGCTGTTTGGCCCCATGGATCGGTTCTGATCTAGGTAGAAAATCATCATCGGGCTGCCCACCACCGCCACCAACATATCCGCGAACCGCCCCGCCACATGCGGACGGATCGCTTCTTCGACATAAGGCAACACCAGATGGCGCCGGATTGCGGCTGTTGAACGAACTGTAAAATGGTCCGCCCAAAACAGCGCCAAACGTTCGCGAAACCCGTCGTGGGTATAGACCGCGCGCGCAATATTTGCCTTAATGTGCTTTGCCGCCGCTTCGCGCGCGTCGGCGCGCAACGCGTCTCGCACGTCTTCTGCCGCCGCCTCTGCGTCGGTGCCACGAGCCGCGTTTCGGGCGCGCGTCGCAATGCCAAAATCCTCAGGCGACGGGCGGGCTGTTGAAAACGTCGGGATCGGGATCGCCGCACCAATTTCGTCGGACCCCGCCAATCGCGTCAGCATATCGTCCACCGACGCGGGCGGCGCGATGGTCGGTGACAGGCCCATCCCGAAACGGATCGCGGCGATTGTCGGATCGAATGGCACTTCGAAAACTCCGTTTATCAGCTACAGCCAATATATAGGTCAGCAGCACCACCTGTGCGGGTTTTTTCGCACACGCCGGAGTAAAACCGCGCAAAATTTGCACCCAGACCACCAAGACGGCCGTGAAACGCAAAACGGGCAGAGTGAACCCCGCCCGTTTCAAGTCATATAGCAATCAAATTAATCGTCAGCCAATCAATCGTCAGCCGGAATAACCCGCAAGCGCAATTCGCGCATCTGTTCGTTCTGCGGCTCGGACGGGGCTGACATCATCAAATCTTCTGCCCGTTGGTTCATCGGGAACATGATGACGTCGCGCAGATTGTCTGCATCCGCCAACAGCATCACGATGCGATCCACACCTGCCGCACAGCCACCGTGGGGCGGGGCGCCGTATTGGAACGCGTTAACCATGCCGCCAAACCGCTTTTCGACCTCGTCTTTGCCGTAGCCCGCAATTTCGAACGCCTTGAACATGATCTCGGGGCGGTGGTTCCGGATTGCGCCAGACACCAATTCATAGCCGTTGCAGGCTAGGTCATATTGGTAGCCCAATACGTCCTCTGGCTTGCCATCAAGGGCGGCCATCCCGCCTTGGGGCATGGAGAACGGGTTGTGTTCAAAATCAATCTTGCCGGTTTCAGCGTCGCGTTCGTAGATCGGGAAATCGACGATCCACGCAAACGCAAAACGGTTCAGGTCGGTCAAACCCAGCTCATCGCCAATGACAGCCCGCGCTTTGCCCGCCACCGCTTCAAACGTTTTCGGCTTGCCGCCAAGGAAGAACGCCGCATCGCCGACGGTCAAACCCAATTGCTGACGGATCGCTTCCGTGCGCTCTGGCCCGATGTTCTTGGCCAAAGGCCCTGCGGCTTCCATGCCGCCGATCACGTCGCCTGATTTCAACTTGGCTTGTGCTTCTTTCACCGGAATGCCCAGTTCTTGGGCGACACTGTCGGCCGTCTTTTCACGCCAGAAGATATACCCCATGCCGGGCAGACCTTCTTTTTGTGCAAACACATTCATGCGGTCACAGAACTTACGCCCACCGCCCGTTGGTGCCGGAATGGCGCGCACTTCGGTTCCGTCCTGCTCAAGCAGCTTGGCGAAAATCGCAAACCCTGACCCGCGGAAATGCTCGGACACGACCTGCATCTTGATCGGGTTGCGCAGGTCCGGCTTGTCGCTGCCATACCAAAGGGCTGCGTCACGGTACGAAATCTGTTCCCACGTCTGGTCAACTTTGCGACCCTTGCCGAATTCCTCAAAGATGCCGGTGATAACGGGCTGGATCGTGTCGAACACGTCCTGCTGCTCAACGAACGACATCTCAAGGTCAAGCTGGTAGAAATCTGTAGGGGATCGGTCCGCGCGCGGGTCTTCGTCCCTGAAACACGGCGCAATCTGGAAATACTTGTCATAGCCGCTGACCATGATCAGCTGTTTGAACTGCTGTGGTGCCTGCGGCAGCGCGTAGAATTTACCGGGGTGCAGGCGCGACGGGATCAAGAAATCACGCGCGCCTTCGGGGCTGGACGACGTGATAATCGGCGTCTGGAATTCGCGGAACCCCTTGTCCCACATCCGCTTGCGCATGGACGACACAACATCGCTGCGCAGTTTCATGTTTTTCTGCATCTTCTCGCGGCGCAGATCGAGGTAGCGGTACTTCAACCGGGTTTCCTCGGGGTATTCCTGATCGCCAAACACCATCAACGGCAGTTCTGCAGCAGCACCCAGAACTTCAATGTCCCGAATGAACACCTCAATCTCGCCGGTGGGCAGCTTGTCGTTTACAAGGCTCGCGTCGCGCGCCTTCACTTCGCCGTCAATGCGGATACACCATTCGTTGCGCACCTTTTCGATGTCGCTAAAAACGGGGCTGTCGGGGTCTGCCATGACCTGCGTGATGCCGTAATGGTCGCGCAAATCAATGAACAACAACCCACCGTGGTCACGCACACGGTGCACCCAGCCGGACAGACGAACGGTGTCGCCCACGTTATCCTTGTTCAATTCGGCGCAAGAGTGGCTGCGAAAGGCGTGCATTGGTCAATTCCTGCTAATAAACGTTGGCGCTGATCAACCGCGCCACGGCATCAAAGTCAAGTCCAAGCGCTACCATTAGCCTGATCCGTTAAGCAAATTTTCCATTTGGCATGGAAACAACGTGCGCCGTGGCAGCACGACGACGCATGAATGCCCAAACGCCCCACATCACCGCAATAGAGAAATAGCCGTCCAGTGCGTAGTGGTATCCGGAATAGACCGACAAAAATAAGATTACAGCGACAAACACCGCACCGATGACGCCCAAGAGTCGTGAACGCTCCCATAGATACAGCGCGCCGACCATTGAAACCGAGACATGCACACTCGGGAACGCCGATATTCCGGCCCCGATAGACTGACTGTTCGTGCTGTACGAAGTCCAGAGATAGTCTTGAGCGGGGCCAAAGTATTGCTGCAAAATTGGCGACGCTTCGAGGGCCGCCGTGAGTTCGGTAAATCGATCGCCTCCATATATCCGGTCATAGAACACAGGGCCTGCCGACATGCCAAACAATGCCAAGATGTTACCAATCAACACCCAAGACAGTAAGTATAGCAACAATGTGCGACCCGCACGGGCCTGATCTGCGTCAAGAACTGCAACAACGACGGGCAGGCAAATCGCAGGCCAGACCCAAACATGTAGGTAGACAGGGATCACCCATTCCATTGGCAAGAACCCCGCAATCCAGTGGGTGAACTCCCACGGATCTTGTCCGCCGTGTAGCAGCGCGTCCCATCTTGCAAATGTCGCATCTGCGTAAAAGGGCACCAAATTCGGGAGCGATGTTTTTATCAGAGTGAAGCCGCTTTGAAACAACAGGGTGGCGACGAACGCCATCAACCCGCCCGCGGCCAAGGCTTTGATGGTCGTGACTTTGGTTTTCCAGGCGATCAACGCACCGGTCCCCAACAAGATGAGTGCGATCCGGCCAAAGGTCGGCGCAAGCTCCAATGTGCCCTGCCACGCAGCCATCAAAGCGGTTAACCCGTTTTCGCGCGTCAGCATCACAACAGCGACCGCTACGGAAAAATAGGTGATTGCCGCCCATAGGAAACGTTTCATCTTATGCCTCATCTTCTCGATATTGCCCTTGGGCCCGTTTCATGGGGCCGCTTTCACAGGCCGTATGTCATATAAATGTGGTGCAAATTGGGTCGCAGCGCGCCTAAAGTTGGCTCACGTCCCGATGGGGCAAACAATTGCGGAAAAGAGTCCTGAGACAAGGTTCAAATCCGCTTGCACCCTGCCGCCAGACTCCCTAAACGCAGGACAATTTGCAAATTATGGGGGCTGCCATGCCAAAGAGAACCGATATCCAATCAATCATGATTATTGGTGCGGGCCCTATTGTTATCGGCCAAGCCTGCGAATTCGACTACTCCGGCGCACAAGCCTGCAAGGCACTGCGCGAAGAAGGCTACCGTGTGGTTCTGGTTAACTCGAACCCTGCCACGATCATGACCGACCCCAACATGGCGGACGCCACTTATATCGAACCGATCACCCCTGCCGTGGTCGCCAAAATCATCCTCAAAGAACGCCCTGACGCGTTGCTGCCGACCATGGGCGGGCAAACCGGCCTGAACACGTCGCTGGCTTTGGATGAAATGACAATTTCGCAATTGTTCACAGGCGTTGATTTTGACGCGGTGATTGCGGAATTTGGCGCGGATGCCGCCGATAAATCCATTCTCGCGCTTCTCGGCGTGGAAATGATCGGCGCAAAACGCAAAGCGATTGAGATGGCAGAAGACCGCCAGCTGTTTCGTGAAGCCATGGATCGCCTTGGCATCGAAAACCCGAAAGCGACGATCGTCACCGCCCCGACCAAAGACAAAAACGCACCCCGCGTGACAGACAAATTCGACATTCCCGCAGGGATCGCCATCGCCCTAGAAGCGCTCGAAGAGATCGGGCTGCCAGCGATCATCCGCCCCGCCTTTACCATGGGCGGCACTGGCGGCGGCGTGGCGTACAATCGCGCCGAATACGAACATTTCTGCCGCACCGGAATGGAAGCATCCCCCGTGGCGCAAATTCTGGTCGACCAGTCGTTGCTGGGTTGGAAAGAGTTTGAGATGGAAGTCGTGCGCGACACCGCCGACAACGCCATCATCGTCTGTGCCATCGAAAACATCGATCCCATGGGCGTGCACACTGGCGATTCCATCACCGTCGCCCCGGCGCTGACGCTGACCGACAAAGAATACCAACTGATGCGCACCCATTCGATCAATGTGTTGCGCGAAATCGGCGTAGAAACCGGTGGCTCGAATGTGCAATGGGCCGTGAACCCCGCTGACGGGCGCATGGTCGTGATTGAGATGAACCCCCGCGTGTCGCGCTCATCCGCGCTGGCATCAAAGGCCACAGGTTTCCCGATTGCCAAAATCGCGGCAAAGCTGGCCGTTGGATATACGCTTGATGAACTCGACAACGACATCACCGGCACCACACCCGCGTCTTTTGAACCTTCCATCGACTACGTTGTCACAAAAATCCCGCGCTTTGCGTTTGAAAAATTCCCCGGCTCCGAACCTTACCTGACCACGGCGATGAAATCCGTCGGCGAAGCCATGGCCATTGGCCGCACATTCCACGAATCCATGCAAAAGGCGCTGGCGTCGATGGAAACCGGCCTGACGGGTTTTGATGACATCGAAATTGAGGGCGCAACTGATCCCGTTTCCGGCGTCGCCGCGATCACCAAAGCATTGGCCAAACAGACCCCCGACCGCATTCGCGTCATCGCGCAGGCCATGCGCCACGGGTTGTCAGACGTTGACATCAACGCCGTCACTTCGTTTGATCCATGGTTCCTCGCACGGATCCGTGAAATCATCGACGCCGAAGCCGTCGTGAAAAAGAACGGGTTGCCGACCAACGAACACGGGCTGCGCGAACTCAAAATGCTTGGCTTCACCGACGCCCGCCTCGCGACCTTGTCGGGGCGCTTTGAGTCCAATGTGCGCCGTGCGCGCATCAACCTCGGCGTCGTCGCCTGCTTCAAACGGATCGACACCTGCGCCGCCGAATTCGAAGCCCAGACACCTTACATGTATTCCACCTACGAAGCCCCGATGATGGGCGAGGTTGAGTGCGAAGCGCGCCCGTCGGATCGCAAAAAGGTCGTGATCCTTGGCGGTGGCCCGAACCGCATCGGCCAAGGCATCGAATTTGATTACTGCTGCTGCCACGCGTGTTACGCCCTCACCGATCAGGGCTACGAAACCATCATGATCAACTGCAACCCTGAAACTGTGTCGACCGACTATGACACGTCGGACCGGTTGTATTTTGAACCATTGACGTTCGAACACGTGATGGAAATCCTGCGCGTTGAACAATCCAACGGCACCCTGCACGGCGTCATTGTGCAGTTCGGCGGCCAGACCCCGCTCAAGATCGCACAAGCCCTGCAAGACGAAGGCATCCCGATCCTCGGCACCTCACCCGACAGTATTGATTGGGCCGAAGACCGCGAACGCTTTCAGGCGCTGGTCAATGACCTTGGCCTGAAACAACCGCACAACGGCATCGCATCCACGGACGAACAAGCCTTAGAGATCGCAGAAAGCATCGGCTTTCCGCTGGTCATCCGCCCGTCCTACGTTCTGGGGGGCCGCGCCATGGAAATCGTGCGCGACATGAGCCAGCTGAAACGCTACATCACGTCCGCCGTGGTTGTGTCAGGGGACAGCCCCGTGTTGCTCGACAGTTACCTGTCCGGCGCAATCGAAGTTGATGTCGATTGCCTGTCAGACGGGGAATTCACCCACGTCGCGGGCATCATGCAGCACATCGAAGAAGCCGG
>JAGGNB010000216.1 GCA_017886375.1 Octadecabacter sp. | reverse complement strand
CAGGCGCGTGGACGCCCGATGATGTGACGGCCGCATTAAACGCCCGCGACCGCACCGCCTGCGGACCGGTTTGCCCACCGCATGGGTTATACTTGGCCGGCGTCAGCTACCCCGAAGACCCGTTCGCCTGAACGCCGTTAGTCGTTGTCCGTCAGCCCTGCACCAGCCCCACCAATGCGGGAGGTTTCGGTTTCCGGGACCAAGGTTTTCGCGGCCATATCAGTAAGATGATCGTTGAGTGCCGCAGGTATAACACGCCGTCCTTTGGAGGTATGCACGACGGGTTTTGCCCGTTCAAACCGTTGGAATACCGCGCCAGTCTGGGTGGCATTCCAAATCAGAGTTTGCCCTGTGTGATGTTCAATTGATGCGACATAGGCATCAACTGTTGCACGATCCGCGACGACAGTTTGCGGCCCGTCGCCCGCTGCGACAAGGTCAAGTGCCGTCGGGATAGCAGTTGCCGCGCCGCCCTTGTGACAAGGACAAATTGCAAGCTGATCCAGATCGAGGAAGGCAGTCGCCTTCGCCAAATCCTCAGCCAGACCAAGCGACAGACCGCCGCCGCGCGCGGCCTTTAGAACCAGCGCTTCGATCTCATTGGCAGATTTCTCAAAGCGGTCAGTCATGCGTCAAACGTGGGCAGCCACCAGTCGTCGGCGTTGCCCAATTCACCGCGCAAGGGTGCGCCTTGGCATAGGGTGATCCGCGTCCAACGGTCCGATTTCGGGTCAAACTTGGCCGCGCCAAAGAACCCCAATTTGCAACGCAACATATCAATCGGCAAACACGCCCGCCCGATCAGATTGTCACGAATTTCCGCATAGGGCGCGCCGTCAAGCGACTGCACCCGTCGCACCGCCGCGCGGTGTTCAGGGTGGCGTGCCAACAGTTGCGCAACGCTGCCGCCATTCTGCAAATGCGGCACTAAACCTGCAACCTGACGGGCGATGTCGAGCGGGCTTTCCAATGCGGCACCGTCTTCCTTGTGGCGCAAACCAAGGCGTGGCTCGGCCTTTGCCTCGGATACATACCAGAACTGGTGGCACGCCTCGGGTTGATCGTAATCACACATCGCCCAGGCCCAATCTCGGTCAATCAGGGCCTGTAAGTCTGCGCAGGTCATCGACGGATCAAGCGTTGCGTGCTGTTCGGTCGCCATACTGGCGCATAAATCATCGACCAGATTCCCGAACGGTTCGATCAACAGCGCCGCGAGGCATTCTTGCGTGTCGATAGAAAATTTCGCCGATGCCAACCACAAATGATCAAGCGGCATCCGTCCTGTCATAGCGTCTGGCGTCATCAGCGCGGCCAGTTGCGGCCATTCGCGGCGCATCTGGTCGATGCGTTGCTGCCCGATGTGATCAGGAACCTGCCATTCCGACAGGTGCTGCGCGGCGCGTTTGACCAGGTCATAAATAACCTCAATCTGCGCAGTCTCTAGGGTTTCAATCGCACGCACCCGCGCCAATGCAGTTTCACGCGCTGTAATCCATGCGTTCAACAGCATTGGATGCGATACCAAGAACGGGGCCATCCCCAGCCCGGTCGAATTTCCAATCCCCAGATGCCGTTTCAGATGCGCATCAAGCGGTGCACCGCCAACATGTTCAACCAGATCATGTGTGAAGCCGCGGATCAGCCACACCGTGAGCATTTCAGCCATGAACGGCCCGCCCATGCCGTCGCGGGTGGCGAACACATCGCGGTCCGCGATGCCAAACTTGCCGTTGCCGTAAACGGCTGTGGTGCGCATCAAATACCCTGTTGAGCGGACCAAGTCCGCGTCCGGTTGCTGGCCTGCCCGAAGCCGTTCAACCGTGTGGGCAAACAGGCGAACTGATTTGTTGGCGCGGCTCAGAACGAGATCACGCGCCGTGAAACGCGCCGCTTCTTGCAAGGGCGCGGTTGCCACGATCCGTGCGATTTCATCCGCACACGGCACCCCGTCATACAAAACATACGCAGTGTCCCACGCTGACGCGATCACGCGGTCGGTGCGCAGTTCGGGCGGCAAATCTGTCGACACTGCGACCAACGAATAGACATGTCCGCCAAATGTGACCGAATAAACCGCATGCCCGAACCCGTCGCCGTCCATGGCCCAAACAGGTCGAGCAACTTGCGCATTTTCCGCGGAAAGGCGGCGCAAAAGGACACGTAGAAACGACAATCGCGTCGGGAACGATGCCCCCATGCGCCGCAAACGCATCACGACGTCGGGCGCGCGAAGGGCCATCTGTGGCAAAGGTGTGGGTTGATCCAGCATTGCTGCATCCTGCCAGAGTGCTTTCATCCGTCAAAGCCAAAAACCACTGATCCGTGTTCAAAAACGACGTATTCGACCCTGCGCCAATAAGACATCGCGTGTGGCGCAGCCACGCCATTGTATCAGCTGTTGGCGGGGCTGAAATTCTCACCATAAAAACGATACCAATTGTCGCCCATGATTCCGTCGACCTCGCTGTCTGACATGCCAACGGCGGCCAATCCCGCACGGATATTGCCAAAATCACGGTTGTCGCCAAACCAGCTTGGCATGGCTGGGAAACCCGCCGCGTCGGCGGATCCCTCGCCGTAATCCATGGCCTTTGACCATCGCCCGACGCGCATCCATTCGACGATGCTGTCCGGCTG
>JAGGNB010000048.1 GCA_017886375.1 Octadecabacter sp. | reverse complement strand
TAGACAACGCGTCCTACTATCGCCTGACCGCTGGCCAGCCGCGTTATTACGTCAACGACACAGGCTGTGGTAACACCCTGAACGTGTCGCACCCATATGTTTTGCGCATGGTTCTGGACAGTTTACGCTTCTGGGTTGAATGTATGGGGATTGACGGTTTCCGCTTTGATTTGGCCACAACGCTGGGCCGCGAAAACCATGGATTTGATCCCAATGGCGGCTTCTTTGACGCCCTGCGCCAAGACCCTGTCCTCAGCCAAGTGCGGATGATCGCGGAACCATGGGACATTGGACCCGGTGGCTACCGGTTGGGCGAATTTCCCCATGAATTTGGCGAATGGAACGACAGCTACCGTGACACCGTGCGCCGCTATTGGCGCGGTGATGCACATAGCGCGCAAGAACTCGGCGCGCGGCTTTTGGGGTCGGCAGATACGTTTGACCGCACCGGTCGGCGCAGTGATGCTTCGGTGAATTTCCTTGCCTCACACGACGGATTCACCCTCGCCGATACGACGCGCTATTCCAAACGCCACAATCTGGCGAACACTGAAAACAACCGCGACGGGCACGGGTCCAACTACAGCGACAATGGCGGTGTTGAGGGCGAGACCGACGACGCGGCGATCCGCAACATCCGCACGAGACGGCAACGCAATATGCTTGCCACCTTGTTTTTGTCCCAAGGCACCCCGATGCTGCTCGCGGGTGATGAATTCGCCAATTCGCAAAACGGCAACAACAACGCCTATTGTCAGGACAATGACATCGGCTGGCTGAATTGGGACAAAGCCGACACCGACTTACAGGCCTTCGTCGTCAGTCTGTCTGCTTTTCGCCAAAAATATATCAATGTGCGCCAAAGCCGTTTTTTACATGGCGCGATCCGTCCGCAAGACGGTAAGGCCGATGTGATCTGGACCGATTTTGAGGGCGAAGCGCTGGAATGGCGCGACCCAGGCTTGGCCAATTTTTGCTTGGCATTGCGATCATCCGCGCAAACGCCGGACTATGAACCCGACGGCGCTGTCGTCTTTATCGTCTTCAATCGCGCCGACGAACAGGGTCACGTCATCTTGCCAGACGCGCCAAAAGGTCAATGTTGGGTCCGCGCAATCGACACCGACGACAACGAACAGGGCGCGTTTTGTGAACTTGAAACCGACAACGCCATTGTCGCAGCCCAGTCCTTAGTCGCCTTCGTGATCGCGTCCAGCGAGCAGCCGTCGTGAGCGCGCGCAATGACCTGTCCGAGCTCGCCGATCTGTGTGGTATCTGGCATGATTTTCACGATCTGCACGGCAACTTGAAACAAACGTCATCGGATACGCAAAAGGCGTTCCTGACGGCCATCGGAATTGATGTGAGCGATGACAGCGCCATCCGCGCATCCCTTGCCACGTTGCGCCATGAGATTGATGATCGCTGGTTCCCCGAAGAAATCATCGTACAAAGTGGTGTGGCATCACCGCAGGAGTTTGGCCTAGGCGCGAATTGGCAATTGCGTTTGGACGGATCCGACGACGTGATTGCACAAGGCCAGCCCGACGATCATATCACCCTGCCTCCACTTGCATCTGGCGTCTATGCATTGACCGCCACGGCCTCTGGCCGCACTGAAATCATCACCGTCCTTGCGGCCCCCAAACACCTGCCGTCGCTCAAAACCCTGACTGGAACATCGAAACTTTGGGGCCTGAACCTCGCGCTGTATGGGCTGCAATCGAACCGGAACACGGGCCTTGGGGATTTTGAAGACCTCGCGCAAGCGGCAGAAATCGCAGGCGCACAGGGGGCTGGGTTTATTGGCATCAATCCACTGCACACCATGGGCCATTGTGACGTCAATGCGATCAGCCCCTATTCCCCGTCCCATCGCGGTTTTCTCAACACCGAATACATCGCGCTTGATCGCATTCCCGGATTGAAAACTGCACAGGATTTATCAGGTTTTGGCGACATCAAGCTGGCAAAGTCAGTCCAATATCAGGCGCATAAAGCCGCGCACCATCGATCCCTGAACGCATCTTATCAGCGCTACGTCGATGCCGCGCCCAAGCCCGCCAAGTCCGACTTCGCAACCTTCAAAACGAAGGGCGGATCAGACCTGCAAGACTTCGCACGGTTTGAAGCGTTAAGCGAAATTCACGGCACCCAGTGGCACGATTGGCCGACCGATCCAGACGCGCCCCCTGCAGATCGCATCGATTTTCATATGTGGCTGCAGTGGGTCGCTGCGGTCCAATTGGCCGATGCCCAAGCGCGCAGCAAGGCGGCTGGAATGCCGCTTGGCCTGTACCTTGATCTTGCCGTGGGATCACGACGCGACGGTGCCGAAAGCTGGTGCGAACAAGCGGCCGTTGCGCAAGGCGTGTCCATCGGCGCACCGCCAGATCACCTCAGCCCGGAGGGGCAGAACTGGAACCTCACGGCCTTTGCGCCACGCAAACTCAAGGCCCTTCGATATCGCCCGCTGCGCGCCATCCTTGCACAGACAATCCGCCACGCGGGTATCATCCGCATCGATCACGTGCTCGGCCTCAACCGCAGTTACTGGATCCCCGATGATGGCAGCCCGGGGGGCTATATTCGCCAACCGTTCGAAAGCCTGATTGCGATCATCAAAATCGAAGCGGAGCGTTTCAATTGCGCAGTCGTGGGCGAAGACCTCGGCCTTGTGCCAGACGGGTTTCGTGACACGATGCGCGACCATGGGTTCTACGGCTATTCCGTGCTGCAATACGAAAAAGACGACCAAGGCGCGTTCCAGAAACCCGACGACATTCCAGCGCAAGTCTTGTCATGTTTTGCCACCCACGACACGCCAACGCTTCGGGGATATGAGACGGGTCGCGATATTTACTGGTGGGAAAAACTGGCGTGGATCGACGCACATGCAGCCGATACATTGCGTCAGCAGCGCGCCGCCGAAGTAGATGCATTTCGCGGCGACACCGATTTTAAGTCCCGCATCCACTGTCTTCTTGCGCAATCCAATGCCAGTCTCGTGGCCGTCCAGCTTGACGATATTCTTGGTGTGGAAGACGCCCAGAATCTGCCCGGAACGATTGAGCAACATCCTAACTGGCAGCGAAAATATGATACACAATTGGAAAACCTGTCTGCGGACGAACGGCTTGGGGCCACGGCCCAGTTGATGAACGACGCAGGCAGACGCAACGCGGACAAAGGATAGACCCATGAAGATTGAGACCGTCAAGACCACGCCAATCGACGGGCAAATGCCCGGTACGTCAGGCCTGCGCAAAAAAACCCGCGTCTTCATGGAGCCTCGATACTTGGAAAACTTCATCCAAGCCACGTTTGACGCCATTGGTGGTGGCACGGGCAAGACATTCATTGTTGGCGGTGACGGACGCTTTTTCAACAAAGACGCCATTCAGACAATCATAAAAATGGCGGCCGGAAATGGCGCTGCAGGCGTGATCGTTGGCCAAAACGGAATCCTGTCAACACCTGCCGCGTCGCATCTGATCCGGCTGAACAAGGCGGATGGTGGTTTCATTCTGTCAGCCAGCCACAACCCCGGTGGCATCGACGAAGATTTCGGCGTCAAGTTTAACGCGCAGAACGGTGGTCCCGCGCCAGAAGGACTCACAGCAAAAATATTCGATGCCACAACCTCAATCGAACACTACAACACTGTCGATGTCGATGACGTTGATCTGTCCAGCATCGGCACGACCCACTACGGCGATATGCAAATCCATGTCGTCGATGCGGTGACTGATTATCAGGCGTTGATGGAAACACTGTTTGATTTCGCGGCGATCCGTGCCTTGTTTGCGTCCGGTTTCACCATGCGGTTTGACGCCATGCACGCAGTGACAGGTCCCTATGCCACAGCCATTCTGGAACAGACTCTCGGCGCGGCGGCTGGAACCGTTGTGAATGGTATCCCGCTTGAGGATTTTGGCAAAGGCCACCCCGATCCAAATCCGATCTGGGCCAAAGATCTGATGGATTTGATGATGTCGGATGCGTCCCCCGATATTGGTGCAGCGTCCGATGGCGACGGCGATCGCAACATGATCGTCGGCCGCGGGGCCTACGTGACGCCGTCCGATAGCCTTGCGATCTTGGCCGCTAACGCGCATCTGGCCCCTGCTTATTCGGACGGTTTGGCTGGCATCGCACGATCCATGCCGACCAGTGCAGCCAGCGACCGTGTGGCTGCAAAACTTGGCATTGGGTCCTATGAAACCCCGACGGGCTGGAAATTCTTTGGCAATCTCTTGGATGCGGGCAAGGTCACGATCTGTGGTGAGGAAAGTGCCGGAACCGGATCAAGCCACGTGCGCGAAAAAGACGGGCTTTGGGCAGTCCTGCTCTGGCTCAACATTCTGGCCGTGCGCAAACAATCCGTGGCCGACATTGTCGCGGACCATTGGAACACATTCGGACGTGACTACTATTCGCGTTATGATTTCGAAGCTGTGGAAACCGAAAAAGCCAACAAAATGATGCAGGATTTGCGCGGCCAGTTTGGTGCGCTTGTCGGGCAATCCCACGCGGGCCTGACGGTCACATCCGCGGATGAGTTTTCGTACCTCGACCCTGTGGATGGATCCATCAGCAAGAACCAAGGTGTGCGCATCGCATTTGATGGCGGCGGACGTGCTGTGTTCCGACTGTCGGGCACTGGCACCCAAGGCGCGACGGTACGCTTATATCTTGAACAGTATTCAGGTCAGGGCGGCGATGTCGGGTTGGACACGCAGACGGCCCTACAAAACGTACGTGACGCCGCCTTCGCCATCAGCGCAATGGAAGCCACCATTGGGCGGATCGTTCCGGATGTGATTACTTAAACGACCAGCCACAAAAAATCCGGCCTCAACAAGGAGGCCGGATTAGATAATGATACACCCGATGTGCGGGCTTTATTCGACGGGCCATCCGCCAATTGCGCGGACTTCAAGGAACTCGTCCAAGCCCCATTTGCCACCTTCGCGCCCATTGCCAGACTGCTTCATGCCGCCAAACGGCGAACCAGCGCCGCGACCTTTGCCGTTGATGTCGACCATGCCAGAACGAACCGCACGCGCGACGCGACGTGCCTTTTCTGGATCGCTTGTTTGGATGTAATTCGTCAGGCCGTAATCGGTATCATTGGCAATCGCGATTGCGTCTTCTTCGGTATCAAATGCCATCATCGACAAGACTGGCCCAAAGACCTCTTCGCGCATGATGTTCATGTCGTTGGTGCAGTCGGCAAAAACCGTCGGCTTAACAAAGAAACCACGGTTCAAACCCTCGGGCCGGCCTACGCCACCCGCGACCAGATTGGCACCTTCGTCGATGCCTTTTTGGATCAGGTCCTGCACCTTGTCGAACTGCATCTGCGACACCAGCGGCCCAATGTGCTGGCCGGTTTCGGATGCGGCATTCACCGAAATCGCGTTCGCAGCATCAATGGCTTGCGTGACCGCTTCGTCGTAGCGGGACCGTTCTACCAGCATCCGCGTTGGCGCGTTGCACGACTGGCCAGTGTTGTTGAAACAGCGCGCGATGCCCTGTGCGACGGCCTTGGGATCAGCGTCAGCGAACACGATATTCGCGCCCTTCCCGCCCAATTCAAGGCTTACGCGCTTGATGGTTTCAGCCGCTGCAATCGTGATCGCACGCCCTGCACGTGTCGATCCGGTGAAGCTGACCATGTCAACGTCTTTATGCGCCGACAACTGGCTGCCAACCCCCGGACCGTCGCCGTTCAGCATGTTGTAAACGCCTGCTGGAACGCCAGCTTCGTGCATGATTTCGGTAAACAGAATGGCAGACAACGGCGATTGTTCGGACGGCTTCAGGATCATCGTACAACCCGTCGCGAGTGCTGGAATAACCTTCAGCGTGATCTGGTTCATCGGCCAGTTCCAGGGCGTGATCAGCGCACAGACACCGATAGGTTCGTGAATGATGCGCGTGTCGTCTTCGCCAGCGCGCAAGGAGCCTTCGAATTCAAAGTCCTTTAGCGACTGGATAAACGCCTTTAGGTGGAACGACCCCGTGCCGGACTGTTGCACCTTGGACATTTCAATCGGCGCGCCCATTTCACGGCTGATCGCCTCGCCCATTTCATCAGACCGGCGCATGTAGACATCAAGAATGCTCTCCATCAGGTCAATACGCTCGGCCTTGGATGACAGACGCCACGTCGGGAATGCGGCCTTGGCCGCGGCAACTGCTGCGTCGGTATCAGCCTGCCCGCCGAGCGAGATCGTCGCTGTGGCTTCTTCGGTTGATGGGTCAATAACGTCAAAATCGCGCCCTTCAGTTGGGGCGACCCATTTTCCGTCAATGTAGAAGTTACGTGCGTTTTCCATGGCTCGGGCCTTTCAGTATGAGTCTCCCGTACATCGGCGTGACAGCGGCGACGCGCAAGACAATTCTTCGAATTCCATCAGATTTGATCATAGGAAATGGCGCAATCTGGACTTAAGTGTCGCGATTAGTGGCACTATCCAGTGCCCTGCGCGGTCCGGCTTTCTTAAATAATATGTCTACAGTCGGAATCGGGTTGTAGGGGCCGCAAGCGCCACTTTTCCGCAGTTTTTGGGGTTAGCCCTTGAATTGATCTGGTGATGGGGTCAGCTAAGGACAAAGATACATACCGCATGACCTTCTGTTTCCCGCTGGCCTCAGTTGATCTTTTAAGAAACTGATCTGGGCGAAAGGCGCTTACAAAAACTTGATTGCCTGCAGCCCCCAACCAACACCGAATATGCTAAGGAGATAGACCGATGGCCAAACTGGAAAAGACGACAATATACGCAGCAAATGACCCTGCGAAAGAAACGCTGATGGATAAAACCGCCCGCATCGCGCGGGAAATCAAAGATGGGGACAAGGAACAGCGCGACATCAAGACAGAGCGCCTTCGTAATGCCCGTCTTGAGAACGAGGCCGTCATCCCTGACGAACCTATCACGGCCGCCGCCAGCAGGACGCGCACGCGGCGCTAATCAAACTGGTCCGGTTATCGTTGTGACGTCACGCAATGATCTCTTAAATCGATGCACCCGCCGCCGGTAATTTACGGAATGCTCAGCAAACGCTCTTGGAGTTTGTCGAGTTTTTCGACTGCGCCGGACAAAGTGGCCTTCAATTGTGATATCTCGCCCAGCGCGTCATTCACACCCTCGGGACGCTCAAACGTGTCCGCGACCTCACTTGTCCCGTTGCCTTCGCCGCTGACCAGCCAGACCATAGACACGTTCAACAACCCTGCCAACATCTGGATACGGTTCGCGTGCGGCATGTCCGCATCTCTCTCCCAAATTTTGACCGTGCCGACATCGACACCAAGTTTTTCAGACAAGCCGTCGACGTCGAGGCCTTTTGCCTGACGTGCGGCTGCCAGCCTGTCACCAAACGTCGCGTTGGCTTCGTTGAAATAATCATTTTGCGCGTGGTTTGTGGTGGACACTAGGTGCTCCATTTTTGAAATAAAATTTTTGCTGAACGCTAACCCTATTCTATTGAGGCCCAGAATGCAAAACGCGCAATTATGGGTCACGAAGTCATCGCACAAACCGTAAAGCTTGCACTGGGTTTCATGGCCTCTGTTGACCATTTCCATAGACAAAATATTTAAAACTCGTGAGCTGTTCCGCCCCCACTGGCCCACGCGCATGCATCTTGCCCGTCGCGATCCCGATTTCGGCACCCATTCCAAACTCACCACCATCTGAAAATTGGGTGGACGCGTTGTGCATCACAACAGCTGAGTCGATGGCCGTCATAAAGAGTTTTACCGCCGCAGCGTCCTCGGC
Source organism: Octadecabacter sp. (assembly GCA_017886375.1). Taxonomy (GTDB): domain Bacteria; phylum Pseudomonadota; class Alphaproteobacteria; order Rhodobacterales; family Rhodobacteraceae; genus Octadecabacter. The sequence goes on along the minus strand of JAGGNB010000048.1, from coordinate 3,321 downwards.
CACGATCGCGTCCGTATGGCCCGATGAATGCGCCTGCACGAACGCGACTCCATCTTCCACGCCATCGACAATCTTTACTGACATGATGTTGCTCAGGTATTCTGTGTCCCAATCCGAATCCGTGGCGGCGATCATATCTGGCACAATCGCGCGCGCCTGTGCATCGCCGCGCAGTTCGCAGTCCCCAAGTTCCGTCGCCAGACGCGGCAGGAACAGACCTGCGATTTTGCTGTCGATCACGACACACTCTGTCGCGCCGCAGATACCAGTCCGGCGCATCTTGGCGTTGACCACAATGCCAACGGCCTTTTCCAGATCAGCGCTTTCGTGGACATAGGTGTGATTGTTTCCGTCCAGATGCAGCAGCGTCGGAACCCGCGCTTCTTTTTGCACCAAGGACACCAACCCACGTCCACCACGCGGAATGGCCAAATCGACAGCTTCGGTGCTACGAAGCAGGAGCTTGACGGCCTCACGGTCGCGGGTATTAACCATTTGAACGGCATCTTCGGGCAGACCTGCAGCACGCAACCCTTGCGCAAGACAGGCTACAATAACCCGCGATGAATTCAGGCTTTCCGACCCGCCGCGCAGAATGACGGCATTACCGGACTTCACACAAAGTGCGCCAGCGTCGGACCCGACGTTGGGGCGCGACTCGTAGATCATCGCAATGACCCCGATCGGCACGCTGACGCGGTCGATCTTTAACCCGTTGGGCCGATCAAACGTTGCGAGGGTGCGGCCAAGCGGATCGTCCTGCCCCGCAATTGCGTCCAAGGCATCCGCCATGCCAGCAACGCGTTCTGTCGTCAGTGTCAGCCTGTCGATAAAGGCCGCATCTTTGCCGCTGTCACGCACACCTTCAACATCCTTGGCATTGGCTGACAGAATGTCTGATGCGTGGGCGCGCAGAGCACTGGCGGCATGTGTCAGGGCTGAGTTGCGCTGTTCGGCAGTTGCCAATGCAAGGTCACGTGCCGCCGCTTTGGCGCGCTGCCCAAGGTCTGCGATGACATCTGCGATTGTTTTCTCTGGGTCTGTCTTGGTCATGACGACATCATTCATTCTTTTGGTTCCTCACTGTGCCACCCTCGGGGGCGCGTCTTATTTCAAAGCATCGGCGCGGGCGTAGGCCGCGTGCACGGTGTCATGGAACAGCGCGTCAAGTTGACTGTCCCGCATCAATTGCGCCAACCCGGCCTGCGTCGTTCCGTTTTTGCTGGTGACCGAATTGCGCAACTCTTCCAGCGACGCGTCGGACTGGCGCGCCGTTTCAACAGCGCCTGCAATGGTGTCAAAAACCAACGTACGTGCGGTGGCCTGATCAAAGCCCACAGATTTCGCTGCTTCAACGTAGCTGCGCATCATTTCGAAAACATATCCTGGTCCGCTGCCGCTGACCGCCGTCAGCCGATCGATTTCGTCCTCGCTTGCCAATTGAACACACGTTCCGGTTAGGGCAATCAACGCGGTCACATCGGCCAACTGTGCTTTGGAACACGCCTTGTTTGCAAACATCCCTGAAACGCCCAGCCCGACCATCGCGCCCATGTTCGGCATCACCCGAACAATAGCCGCTTCCCCGACAACCCCTGCGATGGTGGCAACGCTGCATCCTGCTGCGATGGATACAAAGCAACCACCGGATTTCAGCGCCGGGGCATAGTCCGGCAGGACATCTGCAATCATCTGCGGCTTGATCGCAATCAGGATGACGTCAAAGGCGCCAACAGGCAAATCCGTCGCTTTTGACACATGCGAAACGCCATCCGGCAGGTCCGTTGCGGCAGGATCCGCAACGGTGAAATGATACGCATCCACACTTGCCCACTGGCGCAACATTGCACCACCCATCTTGCCACATCCAATCAAAAGTATCTTCATCTTGATCTCCCTTTTCTTCGGCGGCCGATCCAGAAACTGCGGTGCAGTATCGCATGCGCAGTCGGGGCCGCACGCATCGTCGCGGCCATCACTTGGCGCACGTCAAAACTGGTCTTTGTACACTTGGCACAACGACGACCTATTTGCATTCCCATGTCGGGTGCGTGCTATACGTCGGCGAATCATTAGAATGAGCAGTGCTACAGTGCGGTGTCGCGTGACGCAAACCGTTCCAAAATTTGCCTGTTAAATCAAAAAGATATCGGAGACACTCGTGCCCAAGAAGAAAAAAATCGTCGTCAAGATCGGTTCCAGCCTATTGGCAAACAGTGACAGGCTGACGCTTCGATATGCCTTCATGAACGGGTTGATGAGCGACCTCGCCCAGCTGCAAAAAGAAGGCTACGACATCATCCTCACATCCTCCGGTTCGGTGGCTTTGGGGTTGAATATGATTGGCAAACGCCCCGAGGATGCGGGCATTATGGACAAGCAGGCAGCGGCGGCCTGCGGTCAGCCATTGTTGATGAATGCCTACCGTCAAGTCGCGTCAGAACACGGGATGGACGTCGGTCAAATGCTTGTGACGGTCGACGACATGGAAGAAAGACGGCGCTTTTTGAACATCAAGAACACCATGTCGCGGTTGTTTGAAAGCGGCATCATGCCAATCATCAACGAGAACGATTCCGTTGCCACCCACGACTTGCGTGTGGGGGATAATGACCGCCTTTCTGCAAAGGTGGCCCAGATGATTGAGGCCGATGTATTGATCATTTTGACCAGCGTCGAAGGGTTATACGACCGCGATCCATCAGACCCGGACGCAAAGTTCATTGCGGAAATTAAAGACGTTAGCGAGCACTTAGAATCGACCACTGGCGTCAGTGCCCTCGGCAGCGGTGGCATGTTGACCAAGATGCAGGCCGCCAGCATGGCACAGAATGCAGGGGTAGAAACGATCATTGCAGACGGGATCATTGAACGTCCAGTGTCGTCTGTTCTGAAAAACGAACGCCGCTACACGCGATGTCTTGTGACAGGTGAAACGGCGTCCCCTCTCAAAGTCTGGCTCAGCAATCGATTGCAGGTCTCTGGCACGCTCGTTGTCTCGACCGAAGTGGCGGCATCGGTGATTGCCGGTGAATGCGGCATCACCCGACAGGACGTGATTTCGATCCAAGGTGATTTCAGCAAGGGCGACGTGCTGCACGTCTATGACGAAGACGGAACGGAAGTGGCCCGTGGCCTGACAAACTTCTCGTCTGAGGAAACGATGCTGATGGCGCGTCACATCGATATGCCGATTGAAGACGTTATCGGCTACAAAACGAAAAGCGATGTCATTGCTGCTGCAAACATGCTGGTACTGGAAGAGAACCACCTGCTTCTGGATGCACTAGAGGAAGACCAGCGCGTCGTTGTACCTTTGTA
>JAGGNB010000059.1 GCA_017886375.1 Octadecabacter sp. | reverse complement strand
TGAACCGCATTGAAGTATTGAGCCAAGTGACACAAGGCCGGATGACGGCTGTGACTGCGGCCAACGTGCTTGGACTGAGCCGACGACAAGTGCATCGATTGCTGAAGGATTTCCAGACCGATGGTCCCGCTGCGATCCGCCACAAAGCGCGCGGCCGAAGATCGAACAACCGGATCGACCCTGCGGTGCGTGAGTTTGCGGTGACACTGGTTCGCGAGACCTACATCGATTTTGGGCCCACGTTTGCAGCTGAGAAGCTGGCCGAGGATCATGGCTTGAAGGTTTCGCGTGAGACGTTGCGCAATGCCCTCTCATGCATCTTGCAGATGCACTGCCGGGTAATAGATGCAGGACGCCGGAATCTGGTTGAGCCGCAAACAGCGCCGCACGTTCCATCAGCCTCGTTTGCGTCGGGAATGCTTCGGCGAACTGATCCAGATCGATGGATCTGATCACCATTGGTTTGAGGATCGCGGTCCGCGATGCACCCTGCTCGTGTTCATTGACGATGCGACCAGTACGTTGATGCAGCTGCGGTTTGTGACGTCTGAGAGCACATTCAGTTACTTTGAGGCGCTCGATTTGTATCTGGCAGCACATGGCCGGCCGGTTGCTTTCTATTCTGACAAGCACACGGTGTTTCGTGTGGCAAATCAATCCGCCAAATCCGGGCATGGAATGACCACTGACCGACAGTCGTTTGCTTGCAAACGATGAGAGGTGCAGTTTGGTCGGGCGTTGAACGCGCTAAACGTCGAGATTCTTTGTGCAAACAGCTCGCAGGCGAAGGGCCGCGTCGAGCGCGCCAATCGCACGTTGCAAGACCGTTTGGTCAAGGAACTCAGACTTGCGGGCATCTCTGACATGGACGCTGCCAACGCGTTCCTGCCCAGTTTTACGGACCGCTATAACGTCAAGTTTGCAAAGGTCCCGCGCCGCGCTGACAACTTGCATCGGCCCATGAACATCGAACCCGATCGACTGCGAGATGTGTTCGCGCTCCAAGACGAACGTCTCGTCGGGGCTCAACTTGCGTTCTCCTATGAACGCCAACGCATCATCCTTGCCGAGAATGAGATGACGCGCGGGTTGCCGGGCAAATATGTGGAAACGTTTGCCTTCCCGGATGGGCGATTTGAGGTCCGCTGGAAAGGTGTTTCAATCCCCTACTCGGTCTTCGACAAGGATCAGCGCGTGACCCATGCGGCGATCACCGAGAACAAACATCTCAGCGCGGTCCTGGAGCATATCAAAGCCGAACAGGACAAAGCGGCTCCAAAAAAACGCCGCGCCGGCAAGCAAGCAACGCGCTATCAACCCACTGGAAAGCGCAATGATGGCTGGAACTCAAAGCTAGCTAAACGTGCGAAAGAAAAGGCAGCAGCGGCGTCAAAACATGCCGCAGAATAACCACGCCCGCATGGCTGTTCAGGGCTCCGATATCTGAGGTCTCCACCCAGCCCAGCCATGCTACCACACCACCAAGTGTGACATTTCTACTTTGCACAGAGGCGGACATTTCAACTTGGTTGCAACAATGTATATTGCCGACGCGCAGTCCATTTAGGATTTCGTCACCCTTCTTGGACGTGTGCCGAATGAACCAAACATCGCCTACGGCGCGTCTTTACGGCAATTGCAACGATGGCTGGTCACGATAATATTTCATTTGGCTGGTTGATGGAAAACCTATTACTGCTGACTTCATGGCTTATGATTACGACAAACTTTACGGCGAGACCCGCGACGCTCTAGGACAACCGACCTCGATTTTCGTGGATTTCTTTGACCAACTTGATCAGCAAAACATGCGCGTCTTAGATGTTGGTTGTGGGCAAGGTCGCGATGCGCTTTTCATTGCAAGAAATGGGCATCGTGTTGTCGGAGTGGATATTTCGACAAATGGAATCCGCGACCTCAAAGACATAGCCACTCGGGAAAATTTGCCGATCGAGGGTGTTGTTGCCGATATTGCGACCTACAATCCCGATGGCGTATTTGATGTCATTTTGATTGACCGAACATTGCATATGCTGGATCTTCCGGTACAGCTCTCGGTTCTCAAGATGTTGCTTGATCACGTGAGCCGAAACGGTTGGCTACTGATCGCTGATGAGGCTTCCAATATCGAAAGATTCGAGACAGCAGTTTCTGTCCATGAGGCAAATTGGACGACGGAAACATCTCATCGCGGCTACCTGTTCTTTCGCCGTTCCTGACGGACCCATTTTATTTCAAGCGGCCTTCATCTGTCTCTATCACGCCCTGCCCCAACAGGTTCAACGGCCTTTAGATATTTGAGATCTGCCAAACCCCGCTGGGGTCAACACGGGGTGGGCATTTCTAGTTGGTTGCAACATTAGCGATGGTTCCAATCATCTGGATTGTCGGACTTGTTTGGTGACAACCCCAAAATATCCCCAGTTGTGGAACATCCCAACCCCAAGACTGTGCGGTTGGCGTAGCTGAAATACGCGCTGACTTGATTGATCTCAAGGATTTCACCGTCGGTGTAGCCCATATCGCGCAACGCAATGACGTGATTTTCGGTTAAGCCAGCAGGATCGCGGGTTAAGACGCGCGCATAGTCCATCGCACATTTTTGCGCCGCGTCCAGCGGCATGGCTGCAAGATCGCGGCTCTCAATTGCGACGCGGATTGCATCGGCGCGCGGATCATCGTCCAACAGACGCTTCATTCCGGAAAAATGGTGTTCGACACAATAGTTACATTCGTTAAGCGAGCTGACCCAAACCCCAAGCACTTCGAGAAACCATTTCGGGATCGTATTGCCGGAATGATGCAGGACATATTTGTAGATCGCCATGTGCCCTTCCATCGAATGTGGGCGCAGCGAATGCATCATCATGATGTTGTCGACGTTGTCGTCTGGCCCTTTGACGCGATCATACAGCGTCTTGAGTTTGCCAGTTGCGTCGCCGTAAGCAATCGTTTCGATCCAAGGCATGGGATTTCCTTTAAGGGCTATCTGTAACCATAGTGGGTCGCGGGTCGGGTCATGTCTAGACCCCTGCCCTGAAACGAAAAATGCCGGAACCCTAAGGCTCCGGCATTTCAATCTTAGATGAACAGATCGCTTACTGGATCAGTTCCGCAGCCCATGCGCCATCAACGATGACTGACTTTGAGAAGTTACCAGCGACGTCGCCGTTCTCGTCGAAGTCTTGGTTGCCAGCGCCACCTTCATAGTTGATGTCGCCACCCGCCGCGAGGATCGCTTTGGCTTCAGCCCACTGACCTGGCAGGATCACTTCGCCCGGTGCAGATGCGATTGCGCGCAGATGCTCGGACAGACCTTCGCGGCCATCGTTGCCTGCGGCTTCGATTGCCAGCGCCATCATGAAGGTAGCGTCGTAGCCGTTGGCCACAAACGGATCAGACGCCGGAACGCCTGCTTCGTCTGCGATTGCTTTCCATGCTGCGAAAGATGGCGTGCTGGCGTCAGATGCGGATGTCGTGAACGTCGACGTCATTAGGTTTTCAGCACCGATTTGTTCGATCAGCTCATCCGACAACATGCCGTCAGCGCCGATGAAGTTCGTGAACGCACCGGTTTCGAGCGCGTTGCGCATCAATGTGATACCGCCGGAGCCGTAGTACGAGAACAAGGCGAGGTTTTCAGAGGTTGCACCGATTGTCGCAACTTCGGAACGATAGGATGCTTTGTTAGGCTCGTGTGCTTCGTTGGCTGTGATCGTGCCGCCCATGCCCTCATAGGCTTGAACGAAGACTTCTGCGATCGCTGCGTTGTAGTCGTCGTTTGCATAGGACACGGCGATGTCGGTGAATCCGTTCGCCATGGCCAGTTCGGCCAGAGCAACGCCTTGGTATGCGTCAGACGCAGCGGCGCGGAACACGAGGTCAGTGCCGTCTTCCATTGTGGTGATCGCCGGGGATGATGCGGACACGGATAGTGTCAGCACGCCAGCCGGAATTGCGACTGATTCAGCCTGTGCGATTGCGGCACCCGAACACACTGGGCCCACGATTGCAGTTACACCGTTTACGTTGATCAGCTTGGTGACAGCGTCAACAGCAGCAACCGGGTCACATGCGGAATCCGCACGGATGATGTTGAGCGTTTCGCCATCTGCAAACATGCCGCCTTGTGCGTTGATGTTGGCTGCTGCCAGATCAACAGCCGCAGCGATTGGCGCGTTCAGGTCCGGAATTGGGCCTGTCATCGCCATTGGATTGCCGATGTTTACTTCAGCCATTGCGGACGTCGCGAGCAGTGTCGCGGCCGTCGCCATTAATACGTTTTTCATTTGGACTCTCCCGTTGTTCCCGCGATGTTTTTATCGGCCTTCGGTGATGCGGGTCTCACCTCGGGTAGTATCCCTCCAGGATATCGTTGGAGGATCACTTGCATCAGAATGCCAATCAACATCATACGCAAGAACCCTGCCCGTGTCTGCAAAATGCTTGGGTCAAGCGTCGAGAAGATGTTTCCGATCAAATCAATAGCGCCAGTGATAAAAAGTTCGGATGCCGACCACAGCGTCCAGATCAGGAACGCGCCAAGCATCGCACCGCGGTTGTTGCCCGACCCGCCAACGATCAGCATCACCCAGACAAGGAATGTCACCTTGGATGGATCAAACGTGTTTGTCGGTTCAATCAGGCGCAGGTGTTGTGCGAACAACGACCCTGCCAGACCCATGATCGCGGCACCGATAATGAACGCCTCGATGCGGCGGCGCGTGACGTCTTTGCCAGCGGCGCGGGCTGCGGGTTCGTTTTCACGGATTGCGGTCATCATGCGGCCCCACGGCGACGTGCGCGCGCGTTCCAGCATGCGATAGATCACATACATCACCAACAAAATCGTGCCCGCAAACAGCGGCTGCCAGTACCAGTTTGGCAAAGTGTCAAAGAACGCTTCCCAGTTTTCTGGCGTTCCAAACCAGCTCATTGGCCAGGACGTGTAGAACCGTTCTTCGCTGAAATGTTCCCATGCGCGCGGAATCTTGTTGATGCCGCGCGGACCGTTTGTAATTTCGGTCTCGTTTTTGAGGATCAGCTTGATGATCTCAGCGATACCGATTGTGGCGATGGCCAGATAATCCGCCCGAAGCCGGATACAAATCAGGCCAATGAACCCTGCAATGACAGCCGACGTCATCATTGCCGCGAACATGCCGAACGGCAGCGGCAGACCTAAACCGCCAATGTGGTAGGTCGATTCTGCGGTGGTCAGCAACGCATAGGTATAGGCACCCACGGCCGCGAAACCGACGATGCCGACATTAAACAGGCCAGCGAAGCCCCAGTTGACGTTCAGCCCGAGCGCAAAGATCGCATAGATGCCGCCAACTGTCAGCAGCGACAGGAAATAGAGGAAATATCCAACATAAGCTTCCATCTTAGAACGACCTCCCCTTGAACAGACCTTGCGGGCGCACAATCAGCATAATGACCATAATCGCAAAGGCGACGCCGGTTTTATAACCCGGGCTTAACAGGGGCGTGTCGCCGATCCACGGGTAGGCGGACAGTTCTTCTGCGAGGCCAATGACAAGGCCGCCGAAGACCGCGCCATATGGCTTGCCGATCCCGCCCAGAATGGCGGCTGCAAACATCGGCAGAAGCATCCTGAAGCCCATCGTGGTCTCCAACATCTGAACGTCCATCACAAGGAACACACCCGCCGCAGTCGCGCAAATGCCACCAACGATCCAAGTGGCGCGGATGACTTTGTCGACGTCGATGCCCGTAACATGGGCCAGATCGGGGCTGTCGGACACCGCGCGCATGGCTTTGCCAATCCGCGTGCGATTGAGCAGGTACGACAGCGCGATCACAATGATGACCGTGCCCGCGAATATAAACAGGTGCTTGTTGGGGATGATCAACATCATGCCAATATCATTCGACACATCGCTCAGCACAGAGTTCGGTTTTGCAATCCCGCGCACGAACGTCAGCTGGTTTGGCCCCCAGATCACCTGCACTGCAGAGCGGATAATCAGCATCATACCAAAGCTCGCCATCACGACTTTGATGGTGTCCGCCTTGCGGAACGGTTTGTAAAAGAATTTGTCGGTGCCAAGAAACAACAAGATCACAAGCAACGTCGCAGGCACCATAGCCACCAACGGGTGCAGCGTAAGACCCGCGTAGCCCGCGATCGCCATGACTGTCCACGTTAGGTAGGCGCCCGACATCATAATTTCACCATGGGCAAAATTAGCGAACCGAAGTATGCCGAACGTCAACGTGATCCCGATGGCACCAAGCGCATAAATGCAGCCCAACACCAGACCCGGGATCAGGTAGAAATTGACGAATTCAAAACCAAATGCGTCCCACATATCAGTGCCCCCCGCCCAAAAACATGCGCGCGATTTCGGGGTCCGCCGCAAGGCCAGCCCCCGTGCCGGTGTGCCTGTTGGCCCCGTCGACCAGCACATAGCCGCGATCAGACACGCCGAGCGCTTGTTTGGCGTTCTGTTCAACGATCAGGATCGGCACGCCGGTGCCTTTGATCTTCTGGATGGTGCCAAAAATTTCACCGCGATACTTTGGCGACAAGCCCGCTGTGGGTTCATCAAGCAGCAAAATCTTCGCATCCACCATCAGCGCCTTGGCCATGGCGACCATCTGGCGTTGACCACCTGACAGCGATCCCGCCGCCTGATTGCGTTTTTCTGCGAGGTCTGGAAACAGATCATACATTTCGTCTAGTCGCGCCTCAACACCCGTGGGCCGTGTCCACGCGCCCATCTCAAGGTTTTCCTGCACAGACAGGTTCACGAACACATTGTTGGTTTGCGGAACATACGAAATGCCGCGTTCGATGACCTTTTGCGCGGGTGTGTCGGTGATGTCTTCACCGTTCAAAACGACCGATCCTTCGGTGATGTTCAACAGACCCAGAACGGCCTTCATCGCGGTGGATTTACCGGCACCGTTCGGGCCGATAATCGCGACGATTTCGTTCGGGTTCACATAGATCGACAGATCATGCAGGATTTCGGTCTGCCCGTAGCCCGCACGCAGGTTGTTCAGGGACAGGACGGCGCCGGATTGACCCATGTTCATGCCACTTCCCCGCCAAAATAGGCATCAATGACGCGTTCATCACTGCGAACCTGATCCATTGTGCCTTCCATCAAAACTTGCCCCTCGGCGAGGACCACGACCTTGCCGCACAGGCGCGCGATCATGTCCATGTCGTGTTCGATAATGCAAAAGGTGTAGCCGCGTTCTGCATTCAATTGTTCAATCATTTCAGCGACTTTGCGCATCAGGGTCGGGTTGACCCCTGCCCCGGGTTCATCCAACAAAACGACCTTGCTGTCGTTCATCATCGTGCGCCCGATTTCGAGCAGCTTTTTCTGACCACCGGACAGATTGCCCGCCAGTTCATCGCCAACATGGGTCAGGCCAAGAAATTCAAGCGTGTCGCGCGCCAGTTCAATCACAGCGGCTTCGCGCTTTTGTACGGACTTGATGGCAAACCAGCTCGACCAGATGCTTTCGCCGGTTTGGGTCGGGGCTGCGACGGCCAAATTCTCAAGTGCGGTCATGCGGGCATATTCATGGCTGAGCTGAAAGGTCCGCATCAGGCCTTTGTGATACAAAACGTCCGTGCGTTGACCTGTGATATCTTCGCCCAGCAAGGTGATTTTGCCAGCCGTCGGCGGCAGTTCCCCGGCGATCATGTTAAATGTCGTGGTTTTGCCCGCGCCGTTCGGGCCGATCAGACCGACAATCGCGCCTTTGTTCACGTGAAAATCGACGCCTCGAACAGCGTGCAGGCCGCCAAAACTTTTCGTCAGCCCAGCAACGCTGAGGACAATCTCGCTCGAAGTCATGCGCACCCTCTCCCAAAGTGGCGTGTGCGGTTTGCTATTTGGGGACGTGTGGGCAGCGTTGATCACCGCCTCGCTTTGCCCCCTGCAAAACGCTTCCGATTTGCTAACCTGCAGCTTTGGCCTTGTCCATCGGCAAGTGCAGTCGTTTCGCCTGTGTTTCTTGCTCACGCAACGTAAAACGGCGCCCCAATGAGGGCGCCGCTAGTCATATGTGGTCGGATTTAGCGCAGATCGAAGCGATCCAGCTCCATCACTTTTACCCAAGCAGCGACGAAGTCTGTCACGAACTTGCCCGACGCATCGCTTGATGCATAAACCTCAGACAGGGCGCGCAGGATCGAATTGGACCCGAACACGAGATCGACAGTTGTCGCTGTCCATTTGACATCGCCGCCTGTTCGCGCGCGGCCTTCCATGACACCGTCATTGTCCGTCCACACGTTGCCCATATCGAGCAGATTGATGAAGAAATCCTGGCTCAGGCTTCCAGGATTGTCCGTCAGCACACCGTGCGTTGATCCGCCTGTGTTGGCGCCGATCACCCGCAATCCACCGACCAGAACGGTCATTTCCGGCGCGCTCAGCGTCAGCAATTGCGCACGGTCAATCAGGTGTTCCGCTGGTGATCGCAGTGCGCCTGCTTTGATGTAGTTGCGAAAGCCATCGGCCTTTGGTTCAAGCCATGCGTAGCTTTCGACGTCGGTGTCGTCTTGGCTGGCATCCGTGCGGCCCGCGGTGAACGGCACGGTGATGGTGTGACCCGCCGCGCGCGCCGCAAGTTCGACCCCAACGCAACCGGCCAGAACAATTGTATCCGCCAGTGAGACCGGCTTTGCGAAATCGCTGCGCACCTGTTCCAACTTCGCGAGGACCAAGGCCAGTGCTGTGGGATCATTAACCTCCCAATCTTTGGCAGGGTTCAAACGAACGCGCGCTCCATTGGCACCGCCGCGTTTGTCGGACCCACGAAACGACGCCGCAGATGCCCAAGCGGTGGACACAAGCTGCGCGCTGGTCAGGCCGGACGCCGAAATCGCCCCCTTAAGCGCATCAATATCTGCGCCCGAAATCAACGGATGATCGACCGCTGGAACCGGATCTTGCCAGCTTTCAGCCGTTGCTGGAACCCGCTTGCCCAGACCCAATTCATACGGACCCATGTCGCGGTGCGTCAGCTTGTACCATGCCTTAGCAAAGGCCTCGGCGAACGCGGCTGGATCTGCATGGAAACGACGCGAGATCGCCTCATAGCTGGGGTCCATTCGCATTGCCATGTCGGCGGTCGTCATCATGATGAACGTCTTGTCTTTGCCATCCGCAGTCGGTGCCTGATCCTCAGGTTTTAGATCAACTGGTTGCCATTGCTTGGCACCAGCGGGCGATTCAGTCAGCGCCCATTCGTAGCCGAACAGCACGTCGAAATAGGTCATGTCCCATTTGGTCGGTGTTGGTGTCCACGCGCCCTCGATACCGGATGTGATCGTGTCTACACCCGTGCCGGACCCGAACGAGTTGGTCCAGCCGAGACCCATTTCGATCAGCGAAGCGCCCTCTGGTTCTGCCCCAACGTATGCGTTTGGATCAGCGGCGCCGTGGGCCTTGCCGAATGTGTGACCACCCGCAACCAGCGCGACGGTTTCTTCGTCGTTCATCGCCATTTTCAGGAACGTTTCGCGAATGTCATGGGCTGACAGCAGCGGATCAGGATTGCCCATCGGGCCTTCTGGGTTGACGTAGATCAGGCCCATTTGCACCGCACCCAGATCACCAATCAGATTGCGCGGATCATCATAGCGCTGGCTGTCATCGCCCAGCCATTCGGTTTCCGGACCCCAATAAATGTCTTCTTCGGGTTCGAATATATCTGCACGGCCACCGGCAAAACCGTGGGTTTCAAAGCCCATGGTTTCAAGCGCTACATTGCCCGTCAGGATCATCAGGTCGGCCCATGACAGTGCGGCGCCGTATTTCTGTTTGATAGGCCACAGCAGACGACGCGCCTTGTCGAGGTTGCCGTTGTCGGGCCATGAATTGAGCGGCGCAAAACGCTGGCTGCCCGACCCTGCCCCGCCACGGCCATCGCCGACACGGTACGTGCCTGCGCTGTGCCATGCCATGCGAATGAAGAACGGCCCGTAATGGCCGTAATCGGCAGGCCACCAATCTTGGCTGTCGGTCATCAACGCGGTTAGATCGGCAATCACTGCGTCCAGATCAAGCGCTTTGAACGCGTCGGCGTAGGCAAATTCGCCGCCCATCGGACTGCTTTGCGCAGAACGCTGGTTCAGCGGTTTCAGGTTCAAGGATTCGGGCCACCAATGTTGGTTCGCAGTCGTTCCGGTCGCCTGCCGCGTGCCGTGAATGACTGGGCATTTACCCTGATTTTCGTTGATGTCTTTTACTTCTGCGCCGTCCATTGGGATTCTCCAGATAGGTTAGTTTGGAATGGTTCTAGCAAGGCCGCGCTGCAAGTTTAAGAAGAAATTCAAAATGGCGGCAAATGGGCGCATACCTCCGCCAATTCATCAAAGCCGATCACGCATCGAATACCACAACATCGCCAGCACAAGCAGTGGTGCGCGCAGACGTGGCCCCCCGGGGAAACGCGGTGTCGGGACGGTGCTGAAAATGTCGAACTTTTCGGCCTGCCCCGCGACGGCTTGTGCGGCGAGTTTGCCCGCCAAGGTCGCCATCGCGACACCGTGGCCAGAATAGCCAGAAATGCTCAGCACTTTGTCAGACACCCGCGCGAAATGCGGCATGCGGTTCATGGTGATGCCCAGCGTGCCACCCCAAGCATAATCGATTTTGGTGTCTTTCAGCTGCGGAAATATTTGCAGCATTGGTTTGCGTACAGTTTTAGCGATGTCTTTGGGGAACTTGTAACCGTAGCTTTCACCGCCGCCGAACAGCATGCGGTTGTCCTCGCTCAGGCGGAAATAGTTGATCACGAATTTGCTGTCTGCGACGGCGTGATTGTCGCGGATTAGATTTCGGGCCTTGGCGTCTGACAAGGGTTCCGTCGCTGCGATAAAGTTGTTGATCGGCATGACCCGCTGCGCGACGTGCCCGTTTAGGGCGCCAAGGTAGCCGTTGCAGCCAAGGATGACGTGTTTAGCAGTGATTTGCGCTTGATCTGTGCCGACTTTGCCGTCTGGCGTGACCGATGTGACCTTGCTGCGTTCATATATCCGCACACCTGCATCGCGCGCTGCGCGGGCCAAGCCCAAGGCAAACCGCAGCGGGTGGATGTGACCGCCGCCCATATCGAGGGTGCCACCGTAATAGGCCGACGATCCGACGAGTGAGCGCATTTCATCGCGCCCCACCGGTCGGATCAGATGGTAATCATACTCATTGCGTAATTTATCAGCATATTCATGGCTGTGCGGCACGTTCCTTGCGCGATG
>JAGGNB010000092.1 GCA_017886375.1 Octadecabacter sp. | reverse complement strand
CCTTACGATCAATTTTGCCGCTAAGGGCCTCTGTCACCAAATCCTCGTCGTCCAAGCCGTGGGACAACAGCAACATGCGCGGCGGGTCGCGGTCAGAATAAAACTGACCGACGAAGGCCTGCATGACCTCGCTCGCATCCTCGTCACCGCTGACACGCGGGTAATAATCGCGATTGCCCCAGTTCTGGTTGGCGCGGATGAAAAACACCTGCACGCAGGCCTGCCCACCATCCCTGTGCAGCGCAATCACGTCAGCTTCTGTGACGCCGCGCGGATTGATGCCTTGGGACGTCTGAACCTGCGTTAGCGCCTTGATACGGTCGCGCAACGCTGCGGCGCGTTCAAATTCCATGTCCTCAGACGCTTTTTGCATCTGCGCGGCCAACGACGCCTGCATCTCGGTGGATTTGCCCGTCAGAAACCGCTCTGCGTCTTTGACCAGTTGCTTGTAGTCTTCCTGTTCCACCTTACCAACGCACGGCGCGGCGCAGCGTTTGATCTGGTATTGCAAACACGGCCGCGTTCGACCCTCATATTCGCTGTCCGAACAGTTGCGCAGCAAGAACGCCCGCTGCAAGGTGTTGAGGGTGCGATTCACAGCGCCAGCAGATGCGAAGGGTCCGTAATAGTTGCCTTTTTTGCGTTTCGCCCCGCGATGTTTTTCAATGCGCGGGAAATCATGATCGCCAGAAATCAGGATATTTGGAAAACTTTTATCGTCCCTTAACAACACGTTATATTTCGGCTTGAGTTGCTTGATCAGGTTTTGTTCAAGCAACAGCGCTTCGGTCTCTGTGTTTGTCGTCAAAAACATCATCGACGCGGTGTGCGAAATCATCGTGGCAATCCGCGCGGAATGGCCCGATGGGCGCGCGTAATTGCTGACGCGGTTCTTGAGGCTGCGGGCCTTGCCGACGTACAGAACCCGGGCTTGGCTATCCAGCATCCGGTACACCCCCGGAGAGCCGTCAAGCGTGCGCAAGTAGCCTTGGATAACGTCATATCCGGTCAGAATTTTGGTGTTTTCCGTGCTCATGCCCCTAACCTATGATTCCCGTCGCCCGCTGCAATGGCAAAGCACCTCTGGCAAGAGTAAACATACCCACGGAATCTGTGGATAACCTCGTGGGCAAATCCCGCTGAGACGACTAAATCCTTTATTTTCTTACCCCTTAACGGTATTGCCTATTTTTTAGGCGTATCGGCAACCCATTGATACAGAGGGGTATTTTTTTGTCCATTTGGCAAACAATTGAAATCATTAAAGAATTGTAAATGTTTTGTTACATCAGCGCGAACTAGTGCATAAGTTGTCGCGGCGTCACGCTGGTTTGATCACTCTAGACCCAAAACGTCCGGCGTCTGCCAGCCAATATGTTGCCCGCCATCGACGCACAGGAGTTGCCCTGTCACCGCGGGCGCATCCAGAAAGTAGCCCAGCGCAGCCGTGATGTCGGACGGGTTCGCCCCACGGCCCAGCACGGTATTTGCCCGCTGACGGGCGAAATGGTCATCTGATTGGCGCGCGCCTTGCAACGTTGGACCAGGGCCAATGGCATTGACCCTGACATGGGGCGCAAGACCCATGGCTGCGGTTTGGGTAAACGCCCAAAGCCCCATCTTGGCGATTGTATAGGTCATGAATTCCGGCGTTAGCTTGCGCACGCGCTGATCAACCATATTCACCACAAGGGCACCTGCGAGGGGTTCACCGTTTTCGTCCATCTGCGCGTCAGGCGCTTGCTGCGCGAGCGCTTGGGTCAAAACAAACGGCGCGCGCAGGTTCGACCCGATGTGTCGATCCCAGCTGCTTTTGGTTGCGGTTTGAACCGTGTCGTATTCAAAAATTGACGCGTTGTTGATCAGCACGGTGATGGGCTGCCCAAGCAAACGGGACGCTTTTGGCAAAAGGGCGCTGGTTTCGGCCTCATCCAACAGGTCTGCTTGGATGGCCACTGATTTTCCACCAGACAGGTCACCACACTGCGCGGCGACGTCAGCCGCGGCATCTGCGTTTGAATTGTAATGCACCGCGACATCATAGCCGCGTCCAGCAAGATATAGCGCCATGGCCTTGCCAAGTCGCGCCGCCCCCCCTGTCACCAACGCAGCGGGCATCACAGCACCATCAGCATGTAAGTGAGGTAGAGTGCCGTCAGGATCACGCCCCAGGTGCGGGTTAGGTCGAGTTTGAAGAAGACGAACGGGATCAGGATCAGCGTGGCCAACAGCATGACCCAGAAATCGAAGGCAAAGAAATTCGCGCCTACAGGAATCGGGCCAACCAGCGAGGCGACGCCAATAATACCCAATAGGTTGAACATGTTTGATCCGATCACGTTGCCCAGCGCCACATCTGCCTGATTGCGCAGGGCTGCCACCACGGTTGTGGCAAGTTCGGGCAGCGAGGTGCCGATGGCGACCAGTGTCAGACCAATCACCGCTTGGGACACGCCGTAGTCCGCCGCGATGCTGGACGCGCCGTCCACCAACAGGCTTGCGCCCAGCGGCAGGCCGATCAGACCAAGGACCAGATACAGAATGATCTTGGACCAAGGCAGGTCGGGGTCCGCGCCTTCTAGATCTTCAAGGTCGATTTCAGTGTTCTTGCACGCTGTGCGGTGACGTTTCGCGGACAAGCCCGCATAACCCAACATTCCCGCAAGTGCGGTCAGCAATATCAGACCCGCGACCCAGTCAAACACGCCGCGATAGGCCAAACCGATAAACAGCACCGTTGCGCCCAGCATTTGCAAATAGCTGTTGCGGGTGTCGCATCCACTGGTGTGCATCACAGCCAACATCGCGGGAACGCCCAGCACCAGAAGAACGTTGGCAGTGTTTGACCCCACCACGTTGCCCAAGGCCAGATCGGGCACACCGTCAAATATCGCTTGGATCGAAATCAACAGTTCTGGCGCAGAAGTGCCAAAAGCCACGATTGTCAGCGACACGATAAAAGCCGGAACGCCAAGGCGCAGCGACATGTTCACAGCCCCTTTGACAAGGCTGTCACCAGCCAGCAGCAACAGCACCAACCCTACAACCGTGAACGTCCAATCCGTTGTCGACCCATCAGGTATCGAAAGCCAGTCCAACATCTACTTGCGTTCCTTACAATCGCACCGCTTACCAAAGCTGAACTTGCCACAAGACTTGCACTTTGCATCCGTTAGCCGCTTAACGCCCGGCACGGTCAGTTTGCCGAACATCGCCATGACAGCCATGCCGACCAAGAAAAGAGATACAATTTTAAATATCATCTACAGGCCAAACCGCGCGTAAGCGGCGCGTTCTTCAATGCCGCCGTAGGCATCGTCGATGATTTGGGCGCCGAAACGCGCCAATAGGGGCTTTTTCTGACCAAAGCGGCGGAATTTTGTTTTGTCACCAAACCGGTCCTTCATGGTCGGGACCAGATGGCCAAGGTGATCAGCCAGCCCGACATCTATGGATTTTTGCCCAACCCAGATGTCGCCGGTGAACAGGTCTTGATCTACAAGCTTACCGGCGCGGCGCGTGCTGACGTGGTCTTTGAAGAACACGTGCATATCATCCAGCAAACCCTTGAGGCGTTTCACATCAGCGGGCTTTTCAGCCTGAAACGGATCAAGCATGCTTTTGGATTTACCAGCCGTATAGACGCGGCGTTCTGCGCCGATCTTATCCAAGGTTCCGGTCAGCCCGAAGCCCGCCGAAATCACCCCGATGGACCCGACAATGGATCCACGGTCGACATAAATCTCATCGCCCGCCGTCGCGAGCCAATAGCCCCCCGATGCAGCGACGTCTTCAACGAAGCTGTAAACGGGGATGTCTTTTTCATCCGCAAGCCTGCGAATGCGCGCGCAAATAAGCGATGATTGAACCGGCGAGCCACCGGGAGAGCTGATTTCCAGCGCCACCGCTTTCGGTTTGCTGCGAAACGCCTTTTCGATGCTGTCGGCCAGCCCGCGATCGCTAAGGGCACGACCAGATGTCGCGATTGCCCCCTGTAGCCGGATGACGGCCACGTGGGGGGCTGATTTGATGAAGGGGATCCAGTATTTCATATTGTTCCATTTAAGTCGCGGGCGGGGTGGAAACAAGGTCGGCGGTTACTGCCGGATACGCCAGCCGGTTTTGAATATCCACGCAATGATCCCGACACAAAGAGCCGTGAACAGTAAGATCGCGATAAGGCTAAGGCCGATAGGCACATCTGCCGTCCCGAAGAACGACCACCTGAAGCCGGAAATCAAATAGACCACGGGATTGAACATGGTGATCGTTTGCCAGACCGGCGGCAGCATCGTCACGGAATAAAACGATCCACCAAGGAACACCAACGGAGTGATGATCAGCGATGGGAACAGCTGCAATTGTTCGAAACTTCCAGCCCAGATGCCAATGATGAAACCGAGGAGCGAAAAGCTCAGGCAGGTGAGGGTCAGGAATGCGATCATTGCAAACGGGTGCTGGATTGACAGATCCACAAACAGGAACGACGTGGCGAGGATCACGACACCGATGAACATCGCCTTGGTGGCCGCAGCCCCGACATAGCCCACCGTGATCTCAAGAAAGCTGACGGGGGCCGACAAGAGTTCATAGATCGTACCAATGAATTTCGGGAAATAGATGCCTAAACTGGCATTTGATGTGGCCTGTGTCATGACAGCTAGCATGATAAGGCCCGGAACGATGAACGCGCCGAACCCAATGCCTTCAACGCTTTCCATGCGGTTGCCGATGGCGGCGCCGAAGACCACAAAATACAATGCGGTTGAGATCACAGGGCTGATGAAGCTTTGCATCATCGTCCGAAAAAATCGCGCCATTTCAAAGGTATAGATCGATTTTATTGCTTGATAGTTCATACGACGTCTTCCTTTTCGACCGCAACGTCCGTCTCGGAGACGAGGGATACGAAGATTTCTTCGAGGGATGATTGGCGCGTTTGCAGGTCCGTCAATTTCAGTCCCGCGGTGCGCAGATCGGCCAAAAGTCCGGCAATTCCGGTGCGGTCCGTCGCGGTGTCATAGGCAAACAACAAACCGTCGTCTTCAATTGTGAGATCGTATTTCGAAAGGGCTTCCGGTATCGCTTTCACCGGCTCGGCCAGATCAATCTTGAGGGTCTTTTGCCCCATGCGGGTCATCAGATCAGCCTTGTTTTCGACCAAAAGAATTTCCCCTTTGGCGATGACACCGACACGGTCAGCGATGGCTTCGGCTTCTTCGATGTAGTGCGTCGTCAGGATGATCGTGACGCCATCTTTTTTCAGCTGGGACACAACCTTCCACATGTCTTTGCGCAGTTCGACATCAACGCCTGCGGATGGTTCATCAAGGAACAACACGCGCGGTTCATGGGCCAGCGCCTTTGCGATCAAAACGCGGCGTTTCATGCCTCCGGACAACATCATGATCTTGGCGTCCTTTTTGTCCCACAAGGACAGCGATTTCAGAACCTTTTCGATGTAGGCGTCATTTGGCGCCCGACCGAACAGCCCGCGCGAAAAGCGAACTGTGCTGATCACCTTCTCGAACGGTTCGAGGGATATTTCTTGCGGGACAAGCCCGACAAGACTGCGCGCGGCGCGGTAGGCTGTGACCGTGTCATGCCCGCCAATTGTTATCGTTCCGCTTGTGGCACGAGTTATGCCGCAAATCGTTGATATCAAGGTTGTTTTACCCGCGCCGTTCGGCCCAAGCAGCGCAATTATTTCACCGGATTTGATGTCCAGATCAACAGATTTCAGGGCTTGGAACCCACCATCAAAGGTCTTTGTGAGGCCTCGAACCTCAACGATATTTGTCATGTCATGAATCCTTTGTGCGGCACCCTAATGCGCCGCTGCACAAAGGGAAAGATAGGCCGTTCCCGTTACAAGAAACCATAAACCCGCCCGCAGTGGGCGAAGAAGGTATTCGGCCTATCTACAACACACGCAATGCATTGCCTTTCCAAAGAATTAAATCTTGATCTGGGTGCAGTCCTTTGACAAACGGCCTTTGACCTCTTTCCAAGGGTGGCCGATCTGGTCGCTTTCACACTTTGTCCGAATTGTTGACACATACCTATGCCCATCACCCATCTTGTGACCCATTCTGGCGGCTTTCATGCAGATGAACTGCTGTCGTCCGCCGTGCTTACGCGCTTGTTCCCGCAGGCGAACGTGCTGCGCAGTCGCGACCGCCAATGGATCACGCCCGCACCGGACAAGATTATCTATGATGTGGGTGGGGACTATGACGGCGCAGCGCAGATATTTGATCACCATCAACGTCCCAGTCCGCTGCGCGACGACGGCCAGCCGTTCAGTTCTTTTGGTCTGATCTGGGCACATTACGGGCGGGCGTATTTGGCGGCGATGGACGTGCCAACCGATGACATTGAGGCGATCCACACCAAGTTTGACACCAAGTTTGTGCTGCCGATTGACCTGCTGGACAACGGCGCGATCGAACCATCTGTCGCGGGGCCACTTTCAATTCTGACGTTGCCCGCACTTTTAGGAAGCTTAAAGCCGGTCTTTGACGACATGTCGCCAACGGCGGACGACGATGCCTTCTTCGCCGCATTGCCCATCGCGCGCAGCTTTGTCGAAGCCCAAATTCGCGGGCTCGCTGCAAAGGCGCGCGCTGGCGGCATCGTGCTAAACGCGATTGCGGAGGCTGGAACGTCCCCTATTCTTGAATTGCCTATGGGCATGCCCTACCGCGCCGCACTGGATCAGACGGGGTCTGACCATATTTTGTTTGTGGTCCACCCACGCGGTGACGACTGGACGTTGGGCGGTATCAAACTGTCGCAAGACACGTTCGAGCAGCGCGCCGATCTTCCAGCCGCTTGGGCTGGGCTGACTGACGCCGCGCTTGAGGATGCAAGCGGCGTCAAGGGCGCCAAATTCTGTCACAATGCGCGCTTTATCGCAGTGGCGGACACCCGCGAGGCGATTTTGAAAATGGCCGAGATTGCTGTTCGCGAGGCCGAGGTCGAGTTAGCAACGCTTTGATCACACCAGATAGCGCCAAAAGGTGTTAGTCGCCTTAGTTGGGCAATTCCGGCGTTCTACCGATGCGTTCGGCCAATCGTGTGACGGTTAGTCCCTGCACGATGATCGAGAAAATCACGACAATATAGGTCACTGTCAGGATCAAAGGTTTCCATTCGCCGTCCGGCAGTGACAGTGCTAACGCAACGGAAATACCACCTTTCAGCCCCCCCCAAGTCATGATCGGAATGACGCCCTTGCTGAACGTCTTGAACGGTTTCAGCAAAAGCACCGGGACCGCAACCGCAGCCAGCCGCGCGACAAGCGCAAGCACGATCGCCATGGCGCCCGCGATCAGGAAATCAGTTTCAAATGCGATGGCGAATACCTCAAACCCGATCATCAGGAACAACACGGCGTTCAGGATTTCGTCGATAAGCGTCCAGAATGCCTCGACATATTTACGGGTTTCTTCCGACATGCCGTGTTTGGACCCGATGTCACCAATCAAAAGGCCCGCACAAACGGCCATGATCGGGGCAGAGACATGCAGCGCAACGGCGAGTTCGTAGCCACCAAAGGCAAGGCCCAGTGTGATGAGGACTTCGAGGGAATAGTCATCAATCCGGCGCATGACACGGAACGTGAGCCAGCCCAGAACAATCCCCAAAACTGCCCCGCCGACCGCTTCTTGAATGAACAGTTGCGCGGCCCCAGAAAGACCAGATCCGTGATGGTCACCGCTGGGAAACGCGATGCCCACAAGCACGAGGAAAACCACATATCCGACGCCGTCATTGAACAGGCTTTCACCCGCAATCTTGGTTTCCAAGGATTTTGGCAAGCTTGCTTCGCGCAGGACACCAAGCACCGCGACGGGATCTGTCGGTGAAATCAGCGCACCGAACACGAACGCAATCATCAACGGCATTCCCGTGATCCAACTGAACCCGAAGCCGACAATTGCAGTCGAAAGGCCCACACCCATTGTCGCCATCAAGAAGATGACAAGCCAGGCTTTGCGAAGGTCCGAAAGTTTTACGTGGAGCGCGCCAGCAAACAATAAAAGACCCAACATGCCTTCTAACAGCGCCTCGGAAAATTCAAAGTCCAGCACCTGCGCGCGGATCTGTTCTTCGACCGTTAAGGACGGGAACAGTGCGTCGGTCACGATCACCGCGAAGGACGCGATGAGCGCCACAACAAGAATACCAATCGAGGACGGGAGACGAAGGAACAGGTAATTCACTGTGCCAAAGGCACCGGCAAGGACGATCAGCAGAGATGCGATTTGCAGGAGTGTCATTGCGCGGTGGTCCTTTTGGTTATCTTAGCAGTGTCAACCTGAGGCGACGTTCGGAAGGTCTATCCGGTCGCGACATTAGTCAAAGTAGCGGACCAACTGGCTGGCGGGGCGAAAAATCTCGATCAGCTGATCCATGACATCATCATCAAGCAGGAGTTCGTCTGAAAGGTCTTTGCGGCATCCCAGCCCAACCATTTTCAGATAGGGCGCGGCGGGATCGCTGCTTGAAAAGCCCTCAGGTACGACGCCCAACGCTTTGCGTGTGACCACGCCTTCTGGGAACGTCGCCTTGAAATCCGGGTCGGCCAAAATTTCTGTCAGGCCCTGCGGATCATCGACCAGACACGTGCGCAGCCGTGCAAGTGCTGGCTTGGACGGCTGGAAAAGGCCGGCACCTGCGTGGCAATTTCCAGGCTCGATATGGAGGTAGTATCCGACGTCTTCAGCCGGATGACCGGCATTGGCAAACACGTCTATGCCCGAACGGTACAGATCGCGCCCGACACGGTCGCGCGGTTCCTGAAAGAACTTGGTGTAGCTTTGTTTCGGCTTGATCCCCGCCTCAGCCACAAAAGGATCAAAGCGATCGGCGTAGTCGTGCAGCGTCATCGCGATGCCGGTGAAATTGCGCATGGCATCATCGCGTTCTTCGCGGTGCGCATCCATCCATGCTTTTTTATTGTTCTTTGCGAGATCCGCAAGGAACGTAAATGTTTCCGGCTCTACCAATGGGCGCCCCTTCTGTTTCGCAGCAACCACGTGGGTCTGTCTGCGTCTATGTTGCATCCTTGTAGGGCCAATTCAGCACAGCAGCCATGGGGGTCTGAAAGAAGTCCGGGACATGCGCCCACACCGTCGGGATTGAAACGGCGATAGCCCTCCCACCCGCTATTTGCCCCATAGGGTTGAAGTTCTGGTTTTTTAGGCAGTAGCTGGCCGTATGAAACCCAAAATTTTGACAACGCTCGCCACCTACGACCGGCAGCAATTCACCAGTGACCTGATCGCGGGGGTATCGGTGGCTATGGTGGCATTACCGCTAAGCCTTGCGATTGCTATCGCATCTGGGGCGGGGCCGGAAAAGGGGCTAGTGACTGCCATCGTTGCCGGTTTGTTGATCTCACTACTTGGTGGCAGCCGTGTGCAGATCGGCGGACCCACGGGGGCGTTTATCGTCGTGGTGTTTGGGGTCATCGCAGAGCATGGCTATGACGGGCTTGTCCTTGCGACGTTCATGGCGGGCATCATCATGTTGGTGGCAGGATATTTGCGGGCCGGTAATCTTGTGGCATTCGTGCCCGAGGCCGTGATCAACGGATTCACAATTGGCATCGGCATCATCATCGCAACGAGCCAGATCAAGGATCTTTTCGGGCTGTCAGTTGCGCAGGTTCCCGCTGAATTCATCCCGAAGATCGACGCACTTTGGGCCGCGCGCAACACCCTGACTGTGCATGCCTTGGGGATCGGGCTTGCGACAATGGTGTTGATCGTTGTGCTGCGATGGCTGGCCCCAAAATTTCCGGGGCTGATTATTGCGGTTGGTTTGACATCGGCAGTTGTCGCGGTGGCCACACTGCCCGTGGACACCATATTCTCACGGTTTGGCGACTTGCCACATACGCTACCGATGCCGTCGCTACCCGCGATCAGTTTTGAAAAGGTTCTTGAATTGCTGCCCTCGGCCTTTGTTATTGCGTTCCTCGCAAGCGTTGAATCGTTGCTGTCCGCGATGGTTGCAGACCGAATGATTGGCGGTCACCACAGACCAAACGCCGAAGTTCTGGCGCAAGGTTTCGCCAATATCGGGTCGGCCTTGTTTGGTGGCCTTCCCGCAACAGGGGCCATTGCGCGCACCGCCACAAATGTTCGCGCCGGCGGGAAAACCCCCGTGTCCGGTATCGTTCATGCGCTGACCATTTTGCTGGTTATGCTTCTGGCGGCCCCCCTTGCGGGCTACCTTGCGATGCCAGCGCTTGCCGGACTTCTTATCCTTACGGCCTGGAATATGAGCGAGCCGCACAAGTGGCGCGGCTACATGCAATCCCACACGTCGGATCAGATTCTCCTCATTCTTACGCTGGTTTTGACCGTGTTAACGGACCTGACGATTGCGATCAGCGTTGGTGTCTCGATTGGCCTTGCGCTGCGGTTGCGTCGCCGCAATGCGGGCCAAGAGAAAGACTGGTCCCCGCCTGATCGTTGAGGTGCGCGCGCAACAGCCCCGCAACTAAGTCGCCCACCCCGATGCCCGCACCGGTCAGCGGTTTTGCCATCCGCGCGGATGTATCGGACAGGTCCTCAAATGAATAGGTCTGGACTTTGCCGATCAGATGAAAGCTGGCGACCACCGCGCCGTATTTGCGACGTTCGACAACTGTCTGGGTATCGATGTCCATCCTCCCTGTGGTGTTCGCGCTGTCGCGCCTGAAGGCCCCTTAAGCCTATGCAACCCGTTAAGCGCACATCGCGAGGATACCGGATTTTTCGCCAGTGCCGTTCCCCATCCTGAAAACCTGTCAAACGGGGTCAACTTGGGTCCCATCCAATGATGGTTGGGAGACGGCCCTTTGTACCCAAAGCAGTTTGAACGTGATCATGTGCTGACGAAATTGCGCACTCTTGCGGACGACACAGAGCGCGGGATCGGACATGTGATCGCGACCGAGGATCAAACAACGTCAACGTCGCACGGCGTCATTCCAACGACAGCTTTCCTCGACAAGAAGGGTGCTGCACCGCGCGGCAAAACCGCCGCATACGGGCAGTGTTTTCCATCGTTCCAGTCGCCTGCTGAAAACGCAGGTTGAAGGCTTCTTTCTTGAGGTTGGACAACTCATTACGGAGTTGATCCGGGGTTTTATCCCGAAGTTCGTTAGCGTCCATAGGACGGCTCCTTTTGCAACATCACCGGTAGGCCGCACAAAGCGTGACCCGAGTCCCCGATGGAGCGGGTAGAAGTGGGCCGCAGAGGGGGTGTCGGGGTGTGGAA
>JAGGNB010000089.1 GCA_017886375.1 Octadecabacter sp. | reverse complement strand
CACCTCAGCGCTGGAACGTCAGGCGCGTCTGGCCTTTCATCCAGTCCAGGTCTTTGAGCGTGCCGTCGAGCAACGCGGGCACATCGGCCTGATCCATCGCACCATAACCAACACGACCATTTTCAGTCTCGACTTCAATCAGTGGCTCAAGCCAGATCATACCAAGGGTGCCGTAGCGAATAACCTCGACAGTCATGCCCCGCGCGCCAGCCTCGGCGACAATCGCATCGGCAATTTCATCAGCGCCCAGCGCCTTGGCCGCACTATCCAGAGGAACGTAGATTTTCATGCGCCTGCCTCCGCGAGCAATTTGTCCAGCTTGGCGGCATCGACCCGACCAACGACCTTATTGTCGACCATCGCCGCTGGCCCACAGGCACACAGGCCAAGGCAATAAACCGCTTCGATTGTGAGCCCTGTTCGCCGTGGTGTCGCCCCAATCAACGCTGAGCTTTTCAAGTGCGCGTTGTGACAGCACATTCGATCCGACGGCCTGGCACGCCTCAGCGCGGCAAATCTTGACGATATGCCGGCCCGCGGGCGCTTCGAGAAAATCATGATAAAACGAAATCACACCATGCACTTCGGCGCGAGTGATATTGAGGCGGTCTGCAATAATCTGCACCACATCGCTCGGAATGAACCCGTATTCCGCCTGAACGCTATGCAGAATTGGCAAAAGTGGCCCTTCTTGCGCTGCGTGGCTGGCAAGGATTCCTTGCATAATTTCGGTGGTTGCTGCGCCGGCCATGTGGCGTCCCCCCTTAGAGCCCTCCTTGTCATGGTTTTCGCGCGGTTAATCAGTATCGGGATTCAGTTTATTGATAGTCAAACTCTATCAAGAGCCGTCAAGTTCGGAAAGTGACCTTGCGCGGTCCAAAAGAGCCGCAAGAACGGGGGTAAAGGGTTCGCGGTGTGGTGCCAAGAGGCCGACAACATGCCTAGCGTCGGGATCAATCAGCGGCACGGCCCCCAGATCATCGCCCTACAGAATAATTTCAGCCGCTCTGATCGGCAGAATCGTTGCCAGATTGCTGCGCACAACGTGGCTCACCAGAACAACGATGGAGGATGCTTCGATTTGCGGCGTGACCGCGACACCTGCTTGCGACAAATGCTGGGTGATAATGCGGCGGTTCTGCATATCCGGCGTCAGCAGGCACAGCGGCACCCCGCCCAGATCACCCCATCTGACCGGACCGGTCAGTAGCGGATGTCCTGCCTTGGCGACCAAGACATATCGTTCAGCGTACAACGGCACAGTCGTCACGCGGCCAAGTGGTTCGTTGTTGAGATACCTAAGCCCTGCATCAATTTCAACGTTGTCGAGCATGGATAGGATCTGCGCCGCGATCCGCTGCAAGGCCTTGGTGTGCGTCCAGCGATGGCCTAACACCCTTGCATTCACCAAAATAACATCCATATGCCATCCAGACAGAAGGATAATGACATATGGGCAAAGTAACACACCTGCGTGACGCTGCACGCGAAAGCGAGAAGATCACGATAAACCTCGGCTACGTCGACCTTGGGCGGATCGATCTGCTTGTGCAGGATGGTTTTTATTCGAACAGAAGTGATATGATCCGCACCGCGATCCGAAATCTCATCGATGGACACGGGGACGTTGTCGCCAAATCCATTGAACGACACACCATGGAACTTGGTCTTCGGGACTATTCCGTTGCCGACCTGCAAGCGCTGCGCGACGCCGGAGAGGTGTTGCATGTCAAGGTCGTCGGCCTCGCGCGGATTGCTGCGGATGTCACACCGGAATTGGCGCTGGCAACGATCGGATCCATCCGTGTGTTAGGTGCACTGCAAGCCAGCGCAGAGGTCAAAATGGCCATCGCCGATCGCGTAACGTGAAATCCATCCATTTCTGGCCCTCCTCAGGCCCAATTCAGGATAAAGTAAATATGAACCTTTTCAACTTCGGCGCGACCAGTCGACCGGCACAGGCCGCGCGCTTGTCATCTGCCACCGACCTTGTGCAGCGCACGCTTGCGCAGCACGGATTAACCGCACCCAATTCCGTCTTGAACGGCCTATCGACAGCGCAAATGTCCTCGGACGGAACTTTGATTGACGGGGACACGTTCACTTGTCCGCAAGGCAGCCGTGCGTACCGGACTTATGTGCCGACGTCAGCAAAAGATGGTGTCGCAGGCGTTATCATGATGTTGCATGGCTGCACCCAAAATCCCGACGATTTCGAAGCGGGAACAGGGATGCACGCACTTGCGGAAGCGCACCGCCTTGTCATCGTGTATCCGGGGCAGTCACTTGGCGATAATGCCCAAACCTGTTGGAATTGGTTTCGGCGTGGTGATCAACGCCACGGGATGGGTGAACCTGCAATTCTTACAGGCTTGGCCAAGCAGATCACCGATCAACACAATGTCAAACCCCACAATACCTACGTGGCAGGCCTGTCTGCTGGCGCGGCCATGGCCGTCATTCTGGGTGAAACTTATCCAGACGTCTTTGCAGCCGTTGGTGCCCATTCGGGCTTACCTTTCGGCGCAGCAACAGACATGACGACCGCGTTTGCAGCGATGACGGGAACGGCGGGCGCGCGCACTGTTGAATCGAACGGCCCACAAACACGCACAATCGTTTTTCATGGGACAGCGGACACCACGGTGCATCCATCAAACAGCGATGCGATTGCACGCGATGTGCTGGACCGCGCACCGCGTCAGACAATTGACACAACGACGCGCGGGGAAACCGGCGGGCGATCTTGGACACGTCGTATCGTTGCGGCGCAAAACAACGCAGCCGTGCTCGAACAATGGACGGTTGAGGGTCTTGGCCATGCCTGGTCGGGCGGATCGCCCAAAGGGTCGTTCACCGATGCCGGCGGACCAGACGCAAGCGCGCAGATGGTCAGATTCTTCCTGAACAACGACGACTAGCGACGCATAAAAGCAGCAGTTTTGCGCGCCTTCGTGCTGGCCAATCCGACTTGTGGTTGGCCGCACCCATCGTAGGGACCGAATGTGTCTCTATGGCTAGGATTGCGCAGTTATGGCGCTGTGCGCTGCTTTTTGTTGGTGGCTTTCTGAATGGCGCAGATGAAAAGAGCCCCCAACGGGTCATCTGCCCTCCAGAACGCACCAGTCGGCGCTATGTGGTCTAGCGCGCTTCCAAACATACATTTGTGAAACTCACCTCAACCGTGATTATTATCAATTTAACTTGCTGAAGTTCCGATGCTAACAATATGAACGATTTTTAAATTATGTGTCCGCACTGCCCCCTCGCATCGTCTGTGGGCAGATGCCCCCGATGAAGGGCGTTTACCACTCAAAATAAGGTCTGCCAGATATGACGGTTCGCCCGCTTCCGACAGACTTTTTGACAGACCTTCCCTTTGCAGAGGTCTTGGTGAACTCTAACTCCAGCATGCCTTACGGAGTTCGCTTTGGCGGCGACAGACCGGGCCCCAATGCGTTATTTGCTGCCCCCGCAACAATCATTGATGCGGTGTCGCGAAGGTTGATCAAACTGCCGACATTGCCATGGATCTGGGGCCATCTATATCTCATCTCATCGGATCTGATGTCTTCTGAGCAGCAAATAGACGTTACCAGCTGCCTCCCAAGTGTGGTTTTTGATGATATCACAATCAGTGAAGCGTCCGATCAAGAACCCGACGACATTTCAGACGCAGCCTATTGGACTGTGCTGCGCCTGTGCACCCGCCTCGGCATGATCCAAGGCCGAGGTGTCGCCCTAGCTGATCCGGAAGCCAAGTCCCCTAACCCGTAAAACTGCCTACTTTAAATGAGTAAAAAAGGAAGACCGATGAAAATTGCGCTTATGTGCCAGAATGCGAAATTGTACTCCCACCAGCGATTGATTGAAGCGGCAGAAGCACGCGGTCACACGATTGACGTGATCCGCACACTGAACTGCTACATGAACATCGCGTCGCGACGTCCGGAAATATATTTTAACGGCGAGTCCTTAACAGGCTATGACGCCGTCATTCCACGCATCGGCGCATCGGTCACGTTTTATGGCCTCGCCGTTTTGCGCCAATTTGAAATGATGGGCGTCTTCCCGCTGAACGAAAGCGTCGCGATCGGGCGTTCACGCGATAAACTTCGATCCATGCAGCTGCTGGCTCGTGACGGGGTTGGCCTGCCAGTGACCGCATTCGCTCATGATGCCAAACAGGCCGGTGAAGTTGTGAAACTTGCAGGTGGCGCTCCAGTGGTGATCAAACTGCTTGAGGGTACACAGGGCATCGGAGTGGTTCTTGCCGATACGGAACGATCCGCAAAGTCAGTCATTGAGGCGTTCCGCGGTGCAAACGTCAACATCCTTGCACAAGAATTCATCAAGGAATCCGCAGGCACAGACATTCGCGCCATTGTTGTGGGTGGCAAGGTCGTCGCGGCGATGAAACGCACCGGCGAAGCGGGTGAATTCCGCTCGAACCTACACCGTGGCGGATCTGCAAAATTAATCAAGATTTCGCCGGAAGAACGCTCAACCGCGATACGTGCAGCCAAATCGATGGGGCTTGCGGTCTGCGGTGTTGATATGTTGCGCGCCAACCACGGTGCCGTCGTCATGGAAGTAAACTCATCCCCCGGTCTGGAAGGTGTCGAAAAGGCCACGGGTCTGGACGTTGCAGGAATGATCATCCAGCACCTTGAAAAAACCGCCAAACCGGGTGCGACAAAGACCAAGGGCAAAGGTTGATTTAGCGGTCCACACTGCACGTTAAAAAAACAATCGGCGTGTCCCTGTTATGGGTCACGCCGATAAAGTATGTAGAACGGCCAATTGCCTACAAAAGACTTGGCCGATCCAACAGGGTAGCAAAGACGACGATGATTAAGAAACTGAACCCAAAGAAGCCAAAGCCAGAATTGGTGGTGATCGGATGGATTGAACATATCGATTTGCCAGATATTGGTCTGATGAATATCCGCACGAAGATCGACACGGGTGCGCGGACATCGGCGCTGCACGCGACGCAAATCAAACAATTCAGCCGCGATGATGTGCCCTGGGTGCGGTTTCACGTGCAGATCACAGAAACCGAGGATGGCGTCGATATCGAAGCGCCGATCTATGATATTCGCCACATTAAGAACACTGGCGGCGTGCCCGAAGAACGCGTTGTGATCCGCACAACTTTCCAGCTTGGCGGCCGCAGCTGGCCCATTACGGTATCATTAACCGATCGCGCGAGCATGACATTCGTGATGATCGTTGGGCGCACAGCACTTAAGGGTCAAAACATTGCCGTCCATACCCGCAAAGCGCATTTGGCATCGTTTTCCGACAAACAACGCCGCCCGAAAACCCTGCTGATAAAGGACGCCTCCTAATGCCAGCCCGCCAGCCCTTCTCTGTTGGTGACATCACGATTGATGCCGGAACCAGCCAAACTGTCGAACTTCCAGTCAGCGTTCTGTCGGACCACACGCCCGTCACGATGTCGGCCCATGTCACCCATGGCAAAAGCGACGGGCCGGTTATGTTCGTCAGCGCGGGTATTCACGGGGACGAGGTTATCGGCGTTGAAATCGTGCGCCGCCTGCTGCGCGCGCCCAACCTTCGCACGCTTCGTGGGACGTTGATTGTCGTTCCGATTGTGAACACCTTTGGCTTCATCAACCGCTCACGTTATCTGCCGGACCGGCGTGATTTGAATCGATCCTTTCCTGGAAGTACGGCCGGATCGCTGGCCGGTCGGTTGGCGCATATATTCCTGACTGAAATTGTGGCGCGCTGTGATCTTGGGATTGATCTGCACTCGGCGGCTATTCATCGCACAAACCTGCCCCAAATCCGGATATCAGCCGACAATGAGCGCACGGCGAAACTGGCCAATGTCTTTGGCGCACCGGTGATCTTACAGTCAAATCTGCGCGACGGATCACTGCGCGCCGCCGCCGCTGAGCTTGGTAAAGATGTGTTGCTTTTTGAAGCTGGCGAAGCGTTACGGTTCGACGAAATGTCAATCCGTGCAGGCGTTGCTGGCGTCTTGCGGGTCATGCACCATATCGGCATGATATCGTCCAAAGGCATTGCGAAAACCAAGATGCCGTCGCAGCTGTGCGAATCCTCAAGCTGGGTGCGCGCACCTGCCGGTGGCCTGTTGCGCATCTTTCGCGCTGATGGGGATGTGGTCGCCGAGGGTGATCTTTTGGCAGCTGTGGCCGACCCGTTTGGCGGCGAGGAGATTGAGATACTCGCGCCCTTTGGCGGGATAATCGTTGGCCGCGCGGTGATGCCAATCATCAATGAAGGCGACGCGTTGTTCCATCTGGCGCGTGTAAAGTCGCTCACCCAGGCCGAGGACATGATGGATGAGATGAGCGGACAATTAATGTCCGATCCGCTGATTGATGAGGATCAGATTATTTAGGGCATAAATCGGACCGCAACCGCCGCGATCCATGAAAAGAGGAACCGTAACGCGCAAATCATCACAAGATAACAACCATCCCCCATTCGATTGCCGCTTTTCGCGCCCTTATGAACTGCATATTGTACCCCTTATGACCGAAACCGTTCCAAGCGACATTGAAATCACGTCGACCGACGCTGCGGTCACGATGACCCTGCGCGGGGCGATGACGTTGCCCTATGTCACCCAAATTGTCGCGGAATTTGACACATTGCCGATGGATCGAACGGTGCGCGCCGATTTGTCCGGCGTCACACGGTTTGACACCAGTGCGGCGTGGGCCATTGCGTCCCTGCGCACGCGCCTTGAAACAGCGGGCCAGCATCTTGAGATACAAGGCGCCGGGATCGGCCCCGAAAGCCTGCTGAAATCCGTAACTGACGCGATGCCAGTCATCACCCCTGCCCCCGTCGTCGCAGGGGGTCTGATCGAATGGGTGGCCGCCATCGGCAGCTCAATGGTAGACGCGGTTACTTTTGTCCTTGAGCTGATTGGCTATTTTGGTTTGTTTTTGTCGCGGCTTGTGCGCGCGATCCGCCATCCAAAGGAATTCCGCCTCACCGCCTTGGTGCACCACTGTCAAGAAGTCGGGTTCAAGGCGGTGCCCATCGTCGCGTTGATGGCTTTTTTGATCGGCGTCGTGTTGGCATTTCAGGGATCAACCCAACTGAAACAGTTTGGCGCAGAAGTGTTCGTTGTTGATCTTATTGCGGTTTCGATCCTGCGTGAGTTGGGTATTTTGCTCACCTCGATCATCGTCGCAGGCCGCACAGCGTCGGCATTCACCGCCGCCATCGGGTCGATGAAAATGCGCGAAGAAATTGATGCCATGCGCAGCCTTGGACTCGATCCGGCCGCGACATTGTTCGTGCCGCGCATTCTGGCGCTGGTGCTTATGCTGCCGATTTTGGGGCTGATTGCCAATGTGATGGGCCTTTTTGGCGGCGCTCTCATGGCGTGGATCGACCTTGGTATTTCGCCAGCAATGTTCATGACGCGGCTGGTCAACGGCACGGATGTCAGCCATCTGGCCGCTGGGATGATCAAGGCGCCAGTCTTCGCCCTTATCATCGGGGTTGTCGGGTGCCACGCGGGAATGCAGGTCCAAAGCAACGCGGAGTCTCTGGGCCGAATGACATCATCTTCAGTTGTCGTCGCAATTTTTGCGGTGATCATGGCGGACGCGGTGTTTTCAATCTTCTTTGCCCAGATCGGGTTTTAGGCATGGCAAAAGACATCAATCAAGCCGACCGCGAGGTGGTCATTTCCATCCGTGGGCTGCGCAACCAGTTTGGCACCCAAGTCGTGCATGACAATCTGGACCTTGATATCTACCGTGGTGAAATCGTTGGCATTGTCGGCGGTTCCGGCACCGGAAAATCAGTGTTGTTGCGCACGATTGCAGGGCTGAACCGACCCGCAGCAGGCAGCGTCGATGTCTTGGGAATTGATGTGCTGAGCGCTGACCAAGACGACATGGTCGATGCTGGGGCCAATTGGGGCGTGATGTTTCAAGACGGTGCGCTTTTTTCATCCCTCACAGTGCGCGAAAACGTCGAAGTGCCGATGCGCACAGTTGATGGGCTTGACCCGAAAATTCGCCGCGCGCTTGCAGACTTGAAAATCTCAATGGTCGGCCTGCCCTACTTTGCCGGTGACAAATTTCCGTCCGAATTGTCTGGCGGCATGCGCAAACGTGCGGGTTTGGCCCGCGCCCTTGCTCTTGATCCCCAGATCGTATTTCTGGATGAACCGACCGCAGGGCTTGATCCGATTGGCGCGGCAGATTTCGACCAGTTGATTTTGGGGCTCAGCCGCTCGCTTGGGTTGACCGTCTTTTTGGTCACCCATGATCTTGATACCCTGCATGCAATCTGTGATCGTATTGCAGTACTGGCAGAAAAGCGTGTGCTGGTCACAGGCACGATGCAAGAGATGCTAAAGGTCGATCACCCTTGGGTGCATGACTATTTCCACGGTGTTCGGGCCCGCGCAGCGCTCGACACCAAAACGGCTGCCGACGTGGCGACAAAGGACTAACAAAAAGACATGGAAACCCGCGCAAATCATATTCTGATCGGCCTGTTCACACTGGCCGGAATCGTGGGCAGCATTGCCTTGTTATTGTGGTTCGCACGCGTCGAACTGGACCAGCAGTTTGCCTATTATGATGTCCGCTTTTCGTCCGTGTCCGGACTAAGCGAAGCGTCAGATGTGCGGTTTGCAGGTCTGCCTGTTGGTCAGGTCGTCAATGTGCGCCTGTCGCCAGACCGCGACGGCACGGTCCTTGTGCGCCTTGAGGTGGACGCGTCAACGCCAGTGCGATCCGACAGTATTGCCACCATTGAATCCCAAGGCGTGACAGGTGTGTCATTTGTCGGGATCAGCGCGGGGCGGCCAGACACCGGCTTGCTGGTGCCAACGTCCGATACGCCTGTGCCACAGATCACCGCAGGCCAATCAGTTCTACAGGCCCTATCAGAGGATGCACCGCAACTGATCAACGAAGCCTTGACCGTGATCGAGGGCGTTAGCGACTTGTTTGCGGAAGACAATCAGGCGCGGGTCGAAAATATCCTCAAAAACGCCGAAGATGCATCGGAATCACTGGCCGCCACCCTCGAAGCTTTTGCAGAAGTGCCTGAAACGGTTGAACGGTTCACGGTGCAGGTCGAAGCGTTCAACGCGATCCTCGCTGGTATTGCGCCCGAGGTTGAGGCGCTGCTGACAACGGCGGACACGACTGTTGCCTCCCTTGGCACCCTGTCATCGGAAGCCGAGAACATGGTTATCACCGCAAATGACGCACTGGCTGTCGCGCAGGGCACCTTTAACGAGGCACAGCGCTACATCAACGAAGACCTGACAGATACGACCTATGCCCTACAGACCACCGTCGAAGACCTGCGGGCGGAAATCGCGATGATCAGCACTGATGCCCGCGCAATGTTGGCCACTTTTAACGACGCTGGAATTGCCGCCACAGACCGCATCGTTGAGGCTGGCACGACCCTCGCGTCGGTCAACGACACACTGGCACAAATCAGCAAAACGACAATCACAGTGGGCGATGCGGCCTTGCAGTTTGACACGCTGCTTCAAACCCAAGCAACCCCGCTTTTGGCCGAGACCCGCGCCACTGTTGCGGCCGCGACGGACGCCATCAATGTTATCGGCACTGCCGCCCAAACTGATTTACCTGTGATCGTCGCAGACATTCGCGCAGCGACCCAAACGGCGACGGACACCATTAACCAAGTTGCACAGGATCTGACGGCGGCCAGCGGGCGCATTGACGGCCTTAGTCTGACGGCACAAACCGCGCTGACCCAAGTGACTGAGACATTTGCAAATGCCAATACCACGCTTGAGGCGGTCACATCGGCGATGGAAACCGGTGATCGGACCTTAGAGGTGGCCGAACGCACATTCGCAGGTGCGGATCGCATCATCAATGAGGACCTCGACGGGATTATATCGGGGCTCGAAACAAGTCTGGCGTCGCTCAACGGCGCGATCGCGCAAGTGTCCGACGATATTCCTGCAATCACCGCCGAACTGCGCAATGCCAGCCAATCCGCCGCAGAGGCGTTTCGCAGTCTCGATCAGGTCGTCGACAACGCCGGACCGTCGGTCACCGAATTCACCCGAACAGGTCTGCCCTTGTATACCCGCCTTGCTGATGAAACCCGTGGGTTAATCGCCAATCTTGATCGCCTTACGCAACAAATTCAACGTGACCCGGCGCGCTTTTTCCTGAACCAGCAATCGCCCGAATACCAGAGATGAGATAAATATGATCCGTGCTGCCACACACAAAATAATCGCTACGCTTACCCTGTTGTCCGTCCTTGGGGGCTGTTCGGCGCTTGGTGCGCTCGGCGATGTCACAACCCCGCTGAGTGTCTACGATCTGCGCGCGCCAAGTGGTGCACCGGTGATACAAGGCGGCCAGTTGGCGCAAGATGTCGTGGTCGAAATTCCCACGACCAGCGGCGTGTTGAACACCGACCGGATCATGATCCGCCCCGATACATTGCAAGCGCAATATCTGCCCGACGTGCGCTGGGGGGATGAGGTTCCGGTGATGATGCAGACGCTGATGCTGCGATCGCTTGAGAACACGAACGGGCTGCGCTACGTCGGCAGACGCCCGCTGGCGGGCAGTGGCGATTACGCCATCGTCACCGAATTGGTGGATTTTCAGGCGGAACTGACGCCGGATGGAACTGGCGCAACTGTGTCGATCCGCATGACATCGCGACTGGTGCGCGAACGCGATGCAAGCATCGTTGCCAGCCGCACATTTAGATCGCAACAGGCTGCGGCCTCAACAGATACATCAGCGATCGTTGTGGCCTTTGATCGTGCATCCGATGCGCTGTTGATCGATTTTGCAGATTGGACCATATCGGCCCTTGGCCGCAGATTGACGCCGGCTTAATCCAACATTTGGGCGTGACATCCGTCGGTAACTTGGCGTCATATATATGACCTGAGCCAAGCCGGAAGATGCCATGACCATCCACAACAGCCTCTTTCCCGATGTCGCGATCACGGATCAAACCATAACCGAATGCGTGTTTGCCGTTGTCATACCTGTTCTCATGTTGATCTTCAGGAACAGCAATATGATTGTGAGGTTGTTCAATCGAACCGAAACATGCGGTTAAGCGGGCATTTAGGAGCTTTGCAGCATCGGTTAAAGTGGGCTCGAAGAAGATATTCGCTGCGGTGGTCACGACGGTCCGCAGTGGGCCGGGCGCGTTGAGCGGCCCAAAGTCTACATTTCAATGGCCTTTGCAATCGCCAAGGCGCCTTCCAGCTCCACGCCAAGGTATCGAACAGTGCTGTCC
>JAGGNB010000011.1 GCA_017886375.1 Octadecabacter sp. | reverse complement strand
GACCAAAGCCGCATCGGTGCGCCAATGACCCTAGCGCTTTACCGCCGTCTATACGGGCTCAAATGCCCGCCAATGCCACCCGCCACGGCAGTAGCCCCCTTGCGCGGCGTTGCCACTGCTGTCGCGCTCAGCTGTCTGGCAACAACGGGCCACGCACAGGCCGCGTCACTCCTTAAGGGTGACATCACCGCATTCGAGGCCTGCTTCATCCAACTGATGATCGAAAACCCCGACAACCCGATGTTGGACATGATTGGCCCTATCGTCTGCGGCGAACGCCACATTCCTATGACCCAGTCGTGTGACGCGCTGGGCTACATGCTGTTTGATCGCCGCGCCGTATGTAAGACCGACGACCTCGTGTTTTGGCAGTCCCAAGTCACCCACCGCGCCGAGGCCGCAATCGCTAAAGGGCGCAACGGCACAGGCGGACTTTATGATGACGGCCTGACCCTGTGTGACGACGTCGCAGCCGCAGGCGATGATCCGATTGATTGCCTGATCGAAATCCACTGGCGCACCGCGCTGGAATTTGTTGCCGCTGATCTGGTTGCCGACCTGACAGGAGCGGAGCAATGAAATCCCCCCTTATCGGCCCGGCCTCAGCCGCCTGCACGATGCATCAAGCAGCCCAGCAACTTCTATTCATGGAGGACCACCTATGATCCGCGCCCTGACCCTGTCGATCGTGCTCGCCCCCCTCAGCGCACACGCCGAACTGCAACCCGCCGTGGCCGAATTGATGCCCTATATGGACGTCACAGCCGCCTGTTTTGATGGTGCCGATGACAGCGCCGCGGCGGCGGCCTGCGTCGGGCAGGGGGCCGCCCACTGCATGGCATCCGAAACCGATGGGGAAACGACTGTCGGCATGATGTTTTGCACGCTGGCCGAATACGAAGCATGGGACCGCCTGCTCAATCGCGACTATGGCCCGATGATGGACGGAATGAAGGCGATGGACGCCGATGATGCGGAACTTTTTCCCGAATTTGCCAACCGCGCCGACAGCTTGCGCGACGCACAACGCGCTTGGATCCCGCTGCGCGACACCCAGTGCGCGTTGGAATATGCCATGTGGGGGTCCGGATCGATGCGCCAGATTGCAGGCGCATCCTGCCTGCTCGATCTCACGGCCAAACGCGTGATATACCTGCGTTTCTTGGGTGAAGGCATGCGCGGATGACGCAAACTGTATCCCACGCGGCCCATGTCGCAGCACTTGAACTGGTCCGCGATGCCGCAGCCCATGCAGCCGCAGGTGGCGGTGAAAAATCCCGCGCCCGCCACGTGTCGCGCGGCAAAATGCTGCCCCGTGACCGCGTCGCAAACCTGCTCGATGTCGGTTCGCCATTCCTTGAAATCGGCGCCACTGCGGGCCACGGCATGTACGGCGGTGCCGCCCCCTGCGGTGGTGTGATCGCGGGCATCGGGTTGATCCACGGCCGCCAAGTCATGGTGGTCTGCAACGACGCCACCGTCAAAGGCGGGACTTACTATCCGATCACGGTGAAAAAGCATCTGCGCGCACAGGAAATCGCTGAACAATGCCGTTTGCCCTGCGTTTACCTTGTGGATTCAGGCGGCGCAAACCTGCCCAATCAAGACGAAGTGTTCCCTGACCGTGACCACTTTGGCCGCATCTTTTACAACCAAGCCCGCATGTCCGCCGCTGGCATCCCGCAAATTGCCGCAGTAATGGGCAGCTGCACCGCTGGCGGCGCCTATGTGCCTGCCATGGCCGATGTGTCCGTGATCGTGCGCGACCAAGGCACGATTTTCCTCGCAGGGCCGCCATTGGTCAAAGCCGCGACAGGCGAAATCGTGTCCGCCGAAGACTTGGGCGGCGGCGACGTCCACACGCGACTGTCCGGCGTTGCCGACTACCTCGCAGAAGACGACGCGCACGCGCTGGCCCTCGTGCGCCAAATTGTACAAAACACACAATCTGAATCTGGGATGGCGCACAAACCAAGCAAATTTAACGGACCAGCCAAGTCTCAACAGGATTTTTTCAACCTTATCCCGTCTGACCTCAAGACCCCGTTCGACATACGTGAAATCATCCTTCGCATTGTCGATGGGTCCGAATTTGATGAATTCAAAGCCCGCTTTGGCGAAACCCTCGTCACAGGGTTCGCGATGATCGAAGGCATGCGTGTCGGCATCATCGCCAACAATGGGGTGTTGTTTTCTGAAGCCGCCCAAAAAGGCGCGCATTTTATAGAACTTTGTTCAAAAAGAAAAATACCGCTCGT
The DNA here is from genome assembly GCA_017886375.1 of Octadecabacter sp. Taxonomy (GTDB): domain Bacteria; phylum Pseudomonadota; class Alphaproteobacteria; order Rhodobacterales; family Rhodobacteraceae; genus Octadecabacter. The sequence continues at coordinate 9,047 of JAGGNB010000011.1, read as the reverse complement.
CTTCCTGCAAAACATCACCGGATTCATGGTCGGGCGGCAATACGAAAACGAAGGCATCGCCCGTCACGGCGCCAAGATGGTGACAGCCGTGGCGACCACATCGGTCCCCAAAATCACTATGATCGTCGGCGGTAGTTTCGGTGCGGGAAATTATGGCATGTCCGGCAGGGCTTACAGCCCGAACTTTATCTGGACATGGCCCACATCGCGCACCGCCGTCATGGGCGGTGAACAGGCGGCAGGCGTGCTCGCATCGGTCAAACGCGACGCCATGGATCGCGCTGGTGCGGATTGGTCAGACACCCAAGAAAAGCAATACAAACAACCTGTTATTGATCAATTTGAGGAACAATCGCATCCGCTTTACGCCTCTGCGCGGCTTTGGGATGATGGCATTATTGATCCGCGCGACAGTCGTGCGGTCCTCGCCATGTCCCTTCGCGCCGCCCTGAACGCACCCATTGAGGACACACAGTTTGGCGTGTTCCGCATGTAATTTCGATACAATATCAAAGGCAAACCAATGACCGACAAGAAGAAACGCGGCGATTTTTATTCTGGCATCCCATGGGTGTCGGTATCGCCAGAACAGGCCCGCGCCCATCCCAAGGGCGCACTCGGCCCACTGCTGTGGGTAATCGTGGCCTATTTTATTTCCATCGCAGTGCTGCGTCTCACCCTGTCACTGTACTACGGCGCAGGCCCGATGATCGCGCTATTTAACTTCATTTTCCCATTCCTCGTCGGCCTAGGTCTGGCGTTTCGATCCCCTTGGGCGGTCATTTTTGCAGCAATTTCAGCGGGTTTGACTGTTTTTTCTTTGGTGCGTGGATTGGGCGGGGACGGCAACCTCATCACGTTGTTTGAAACCCTCGCGAATGTTGGGATCTTGTTTTATCTGGTCGACGCGGACCGACCGAACCTGATTTACCGCCACCGCTATCGCAAATATTCAGTTGCGGACGCGGGCCCAGACGCAGACGCAGGCGACGCCTGATGATCACAAAACTGCTCATCGCGAACAGAGGCGAGATCGCGTGCCGGATCATGGCAACCGCACAGGCCCGTGGCATCGCCTGCGTCGCGGTCTATTCCGACGCTGACGCACAGGCGCGCCACGTGCGCCTCGCGGATCAAGCAGTCCACATTGGCGGCGCGTCCCCGACCGACAGCTATCTGCGCGGGGATCGGATCATTCAAGCCGCGCAAGACACCGGCGCTGACGCGATCCACCCCGGCTACGGATTTCTCTCCGAAAACCCCGACTTCGTAGACGCCGTCACCGCCGCAGGGTTGATTTTCGTTGGACCCAGCGGCGATGCGATCCGCGCAATGGGCCTCAAAGATCGCGCTAAGGCCTTGATGATAAAGGCAGGTGTTCCCGTCGTGCCGGGCTATCATGGCGCCGATCAGACCGATGATCTGCTGCGCGATGAGGCTGATAAAATCGGCTATCCGGTGATGATCAAGGCCGTCGCAGGGGGTGGTGGTAAGGGCATGCGGTTGGCCGAAACGGCGCTGGAATTTGACGACCAACTCGCCTCTGCGCGCGCCGAAAGTAGGACAGCCTTTGGCAATGATGCTGTGTTGATCGAGAAATTTGTCACCGCGCCGCGCCACATAGAAGTGCAGATTTTTGGCGACGGCACGCAGGCCATTCACCTGTTTGAACGCGACTGTTCGCTGCAACGTCGCCATCAAAAAGTCATCGAAGAAGCCCCGGCACCTGGAATGAGCGACGCGGTGCGATCCGCCATGGGTGCGGCGGCGGTGAAAGCCGCACAAGCCATCGGGTACAGCGGCGCGGGCACGGTTGAATTCATCGTCGACGGGTCCGGCCCGCTGCGCACCGACGGGTTCTGGTTTATGGAAATGAACACCCGCCTGCAGGTCGAACACCCCGTCACAGAAGCCATCACCGGCATCGATCTGGTGGATTGGCAGTTGCGCGTGGCGGCTGGGGAACCCCTGCCAATGCGCCAAGAAGACGTTAAAATTCAAGGCCATGCGTTCGAAGCACGGCTCTACGCCGAAGACGCCACGCAGGGCTTTTTGCCCGCCATTGGCCGTCTGACCCATCTGACATTCCCCGACATTGTCCGCGCCGATACTGGTGTTGAGGCGGGCGATGAAATCACCCCGCATTATGACCCGATGATCGCGAAAGTGATCGTTCACGGACCTGACCGCGCGTCGGCCCTTGCGATGTTAATCAATGGCCTCGCGGGCACGCAGGTCGCTGGCACGGTGACGAATTTGGGCTTTCTGACCGCCCTCGCAAGCGGTGCGGACTTCGCGGCGGGGCACGTGGATACGGGCCTGATCGCACGGCATCTGGACAGCCTCACCGCCGCGCCAGTTCCCACGCCAGCCGATCTGGCGCAGGCCGCCCTCGCGCTCAGTGGTGTTATGGCGCGGCACGGTGGCGCGACCGGATTTGCGCTGCACGCGCCGCTGACGTGGTCCATTGACCTTGGCGACAGTATCGTTCTGCTTACGGTTCACAATTCGGATCATGTGACCTGCGATGTGGCAGGGCAGGCGGTGGACGCCCAAAGGCTGGGCAATATCTGGCGGTTTGACGGGCAAAAGGCACGCCCACAACATCTGTCGGGGCGGGTCGTGACGCTGTTTGGCGCGGCGCCAATGACATTCACCCAGCCCGACCCGCTGGATCGCATCAGTGCGGGACAGGGCGGCGACACCGTGCTGACCCCGATGCCGGGCCTGTTGCGCGATATCTTCGTGGCCGTCGGCGATGACGTGCAAGAAGGCGACCGGCTCGCGGTGCTTGAAGCGATGAAAATGGAACATGTGTTGTGCGCGCCGCGTGCGGGCAAAATATCTGCCATCCACGCCGTTTCCGGCAGCCAAGTGCAGGCCGGTATCGCGCTGATATCGTTGGAGGTTATAGATGCAACCGACGATTGAACTGTTTGAGGTCGGGCCCCGCGACGGGTTGCAAAACGAACCCCGCGATATCCCTGTGGCGGAAAAAATCGCACTCGTCGATATGCTCTCGACGTCTGGCTTGCATCACATCGAATGTGCCAGTTTCGTCAGCCCCAAATGGGTGCCGCAGATGGCGGGCAGCGCGCAGGTCTTGGCAGGGATCAAGCGCGCCGGCAACGTCCACTACACCGCACTCACCCCCAACTTGCGCGGGTTTAGCGACGCAATCTCAGCACATGCGGATGAAGTCGCGGTCTTCGCCTCAGCGTCTGAGGGTTTTTCGCGCGCCAATCTGAACGCCAGCATCGCGCAAAGCCTGACCCGCTACCGTGACATTGCACAGGCGGCAAAGGCGGCCAACATCCCCGTGCGCGGCTATGTGTCCTGCGTCATTGCTTGCCCGTTTGATGGCCCAACGGACCCCGCGCAGGTGGCGTATGTCGTGGGCCAATTGCGCGACATGGGGTGTTATGCAGTCAGTCTTGGCGACACCATCGGTGCAGGGACGCCTGACAGCATCCAAACCATGCTCGGCGCGGTTCTAGATGTGGCACCAGCGCAGGTTCTGGCGGGGCATTACCATGACACGGGCGGGCGCGCTTTGGCCAATATAGACGCGTCAATCGCCCTTGGCCTGCGGGTGTTTGACACATCTGTGGGGGGTCTTGGCGGCTGCCCCTATGCGCCCGGCGCGTCTGGCAACGTCGCGACAGAAACCACCGCCCGCCACTTGGCAGCACAAGGCTTTGACACAGGGCTTGATTTGGCCGTCATCGACGCCGCCGCAAAACTGGCGCGCACAATGCGAGGGACCAATGATGTTTGAAACAATTACCCTGATCACCGACAAACGCGGTGTCGCGACATTGACGCTCAACCGGCCCGAAAAACACAATGCCATGTCGGGTCAGATGATTGATGAATTGACCCAAGCCGCGGCACGTCTTGACGCGGACGCAGCAGTGCGTGTCGTGGTTATCACAGGGCAGGGGCGCAGTTTTTGCGCCGGTGGTGATCTCGCTTGGATGAAGGCGCAAATGGCTGCCGACAGCGCCACCCGCGCGGCTGAGGCGCGCAAACTTGCCGATATGCTCGGCGCGCTGAACGCGCTGTCCAAACCGCTGATCGCGCGGGTGCAGGGTGCGGCGTTTGGCGGCGGTGTTGGCCTGTGCTGTGTGTCTGACAAAGTTTTCGCCGTGAACAGCGCGATGTTCGGGCTGACGGAAACCAAGCTCGGCCTTATTCCTGCAACCATCGGCCCCTACGTGGTGGCACGCATGGGCGGCGGCAACGCGCGGCAAGTGTTCATGTCCAGCCGCCCGTTTGACGCGGTTGACGCACAGCGCCTTGGCATCGTGTCCAACCTCACCACGGCGCAAGACCTTGACGCGGAAGTGGAATTAGAAATCATCGCCTACCTGAAATGCGCCCCCGCCGCTGTGGCTGAAGCCAAAGCCATGGTGCTTTCTTTGGGCGGCGCACCCACCAAAACCACCATCGATGCGTCGATCAAAGCACTGGTGACCCGCTGGGAACACCCAGAGGCAAATCAGGGCATCACCGCGTTTTTTGACAAGACCGCGCCGCCTTGGGTCTAGCTTGGGGTTAGCGTTGGCCTAGCTTGGTTTTGGATGTGGGGCCTGCTTTAGCCGCGTCGCGCGCGCGAAAATCAGACCCTCAGCGGCAATTCGCCCCCATATCAAAGCGATCCGCCCGTTGACCCCCCCACGCGTCAGCGATAAACGCGGGGGTGACACAGGGTGTGCCAACGTGCGCCCGCCAAAGTTGGAGTGACCGCGCGTGGACGAGATGCTCAGAGAATACCTGCCAATCATCATTTTTCTAGGGCTGGCGATCGTGCTTGGCGCCGTGCTGATCCTTGCTGCGGTCATTTTGGCTGTGCGCAATCCAGATCCCGAAAAAGTGTCCGCCTACGAATGCGGATTCAACGCGTTCGATGATGCGCGAATGAAATTCGATGTGCGCTTCTATCTTGTTTCAATCTTGTTCATCATTTTTGATCTGGAAATCGCGTTCCTGTTCCCATGGGCCGTTGCGTTCGGGGACATTTCGATGGCGGCGTTCTGGTCGATGATGGTGTTCTTGGCCGTGCTGACCGTCGGCTTTGCATACGAATGGAAAAAAGGGGCCCTCGAATGGGAGTAGCTGTTGGCGATAACACCGCTGGGGTTGACCGCGATGTCGCAACTCAAGACCTCAACAAGGAACTGACGGACAAGGGATTTCTTGTCACGTCGTCCGCCGATCTGATCAACTGGGCCCGCACCGGCTCGCTGCATTGGATGACCTTTGGTCTGGCCTGTTGCGCGGTTGAAATGATGCACACCTCAATGCCGCGCTATGACGCCGAACGTTTTGGCATCGCGCCGCGCGCAAGCCCGCGCCAGTCCGATGTGATGATTGTGGCCGGAACCCTGACCAACAAAATGGCCCCCGCACTGCGCAAAGTCTACGACCAGATGCCCGAACCACGCTACGTGATTTCCATGGGCAGCTGCGCGAACGGTGGTGGCTATTATCACTATTCCTATTCTGTGGTGCGCGGTTGTGATCGCATCGTGCCCGTGGACATCTACGTCCCCGGTTGCCCCCCCACGGCTGAGGCGCTGCTGTACGGCATCCTGCAACTGCAACGCAAAATGCGTCGCACCGGAACAATTGTAAGGTAATCGATATGTCAGATGCCCGCGCCCAAGCCAAAGTCGAAGACCTGAACGAACTTGGTCAACACATTGAACTCAAACGCCCCGACTGCGTGCTGTCATGGGACGTCACGGGCGGAGAGCTGACAGTGAATGTCGCGCCCGCCAACCTTGCGGGGTTCATCGAATTTCTAAAGGTCGACACCGCGTGCAAATTTTCGTCGTTGGTTGATATCACCGCCGTCGACTACCCTGGCCGTGATAAACGCTTTGATGTGGTCTATCATTTCCTGTCGATGTACCAAAACCACCGCATCCGTCTGCGTGTCAAAGTGCGCGAAGACGAAATGGTTGCGTCGATCACTGACGTGCATCCGTCCGCCAACTGGTTTGAACGCGAAGTGTTCGACATGTTCGGCCTGATCTTCAAAGGCCACCCCGACCTGCGCCGCATCCTCACCGACTACGGCTTTCGCGGCTATCCGCTGCGCAAAGATTTCCCCACATCCGGCTACACAGAAGTCCGCTACGACGAAGTGCAAAAGCGCGTTGTCTACGAACCCATTTCGCTGGTCCAAGAATACCGCCAATTCGATTTCATGTCCCCATGGGAAGGCGCGCAATACATCCTTCCGGGTGATGACAAGGCCGACGGAAAAGCCAAGGAGAAGGCGAAATGATGATGGGTATGCAATTCAGCGGCACTGGCCTGCTGATGATGGTGATCCTCGCGATCGCTCTGGTGTTTCCGTTCTGGAAGCTTTTGCCACGCTTCGGCTTTCCTGCATGGCTCGCGGTCTTTGCGATCATTCCCTTGGGCGCATTGATCCTGCTTTGGATTCTGGCGCTTAGCGACAGACCTGTGAAGGAGGCGACATGATGGACGGTGACATTCGCACGAACACCTACGACGACGGGTCCACTGATGCTGCGACCGGCGAACAGCAGATCCGAAATTTCAACATTAACTTCGGTCCGCAGCACCCTGCGGCGCACGGGGTTTTGCGCCTTGTCCTAGAACTGGACGGTGAGGTCGTAGAACGCTGCGATCCCCACATCGGCCTGCTGCACCGTGGCACTGAAAAGCTGATGGAATCGCGCACGTACCTGCAAAACCTGCCGTATTTTGACCGCCTCGATTACGTGTCGCCGATGAACCAAGAACACGCTTGGTGTCTAGCGATCGAAAAGCTGACAGGCACCGTCGTGCCGCGTCGCGCATCGCTGATCCGCGTGCTGTTTTGTGAAATCGGCCGTGTGCTGAACCACCTGATGAACGTCACCACGCAGGCGATGGACGTCGGCGCGTTGACCCCGCCCGTCTGGGGCTTTGAGGAACGCGAACAACTGATGGTGTTTAGCGAACGTGCGTGCGGCGCGCGCCTTCATGCTGCGTATTTCCGCCCTGGCGGTGTGCACCAAGACCTGCCCGCTGGCCTTATTGAAGATATTGAGGCGTGGGCAGACCAGTTCATGACCAAATTCATGGTCGATGTGGACGGCTTGCTGACGGAAAACCGCATCTTCAAACAGCGCAACGTCGATATCGGCATCATCAATGAACAAGACATCCTTGATTGGGGTTTCTCTGGCGTCATGGCGCGTGGCTCCGGCCTCGCTTGGGATCTGCGCCGCGCACAACCCTATGAATGTTATGACGAATTCGAATTCCAGATTCCGGTCGGCAAGAATGGCGATTGCTATGACCGCTACCTGTGCCGCATGGAAGAAATGCGTCAGTCCGTGTCGATCATCCGTCAGGCCATTGTAAAGCTTCGCGAACCGGACGGGCAGGGCCCGATCATGGCGCGTGGTAAGTTGACCCCACCAACCCGTGGCGAAATGAAAACCTCCATGGAGGCTTTGATCCACCACTTCAAACTCTACACCGAAGGCTTCCACGTGCCTGCTGGCGAAACCTATGCCTGCGTCGAAGCCCCGAAAGGCGAATTCGGTGTGTTCCTCGTGGCCGACGGTTCAAACAAACCCTACCGCGCAAAAATCCGCGCGCCGGGGTTCTTGCACCTTCAAGCGATGGATTTCATGGCAACAAAACACCAGCTCGCAGACGTGGCCGCAATCATCGGCTCGCTCGATGTTGTGTTCGGGGAGATTGACCGATGATCGCGTTGACTGTCGTCCCACTTGTCTTCCTCACCGGATTTGGCACGCATTTTCTGCCAATGGCGCTGTTCGTGGCCTTCACCGGCGCCGCAGTCGGCGGGGGTGTGTCTTGATGCGCACCGCACTGATCCTGACGCTTCTCGCCGCGCCTGCATTCGCGCAAGACTCCGACGTTGCCGATCCTGCTGACATGGCAGCGATGACCAAAGCCATCGAGGACGCGGGCTGCACTGTTACGGCTGAAAACGGCGACGCTGTTTTGGCCGCATCGGGGCTGAGCGATGAAGAAACCTTGATCGTCATCGCGACACTATATGCCGATGGGCTTGTCGGGCTTGAAGCCGACGGATCCATGTCGCTGAACACCGAGGCGTGCGAGTGAAATTCGCAGCCCTCACCCTGACAGGCGTTCTTCTCGCGGGCTGTGACGGCTTTAGCGGGCAGACTTTGCCAGATGGGGTCAGCGCTGCAGACGTCGCCCTCTTTAAGACCGCAGTCACCGATGCGGGCTGCGCCATCGAAACAACCACCGATGCCGTCCCCATTGCGGCGCAAACCGGCTTTGATCGTGATAAGCTGGCGATCATAACCCAATACCTCGTGCTTGCTGGCGAAAGTGAACCCACTGCCAACGGCTTCCGACTGACCTCAGGAACTTGTGCCAATGCTTAGACGTCTCCACCTTGACCAACCCGCCAGCTTTGCCTTCACGCCCGACAACCTTGCATGGGCAAATGCGCAGATCACCAAATATCCCGAAGGCCGTCAGGCCAGCGCGATCATTCCGCTGCTGTGGCGTGCGCAGGAACAGGAAGGCTGGCTGACACGCCCTGCCATTGAAGGCGTGGCAGATATGCTCGGCCTCGCGTTCATGCGCGCTTTGGAAGTGGCATCGTTCTATTTCATGTTCCAACTGAAACCCGTCGGGTCGGTAGCCCACATTCAGGTCTGCGGCACTACTTCGTGCATGATTTGTGGCGCCGAAGACCTCGTGGCCGTGTGTCAGGACAAGATCGCCAAAAATCCCCATGACGTGTCTGCGGACGGCAAATTTTCATGGGAAGAAGTCGAATGCCTCGGCTCTTGTTCGAACGCGCCCATGGCCCAGATCGGCAAAGATTATTACGAAGACCTGACTTCGGCCAAAATGGCTGATCTGATCGACGCATTGGCGCGCGGCGAAGTCCCGCTGCCCGGCCCGCAAAATGGTCGCTACGCGGCTGAACCGCTCAGCGGGCTGACAACGCTGACAGAATACGCCGCCGACAAGAACCCGCACAACGCTTCCGTGCAACTGGCCCGTGACAT
>JAGGNB010000047.1 GCA_017886375.1 Octadecabacter sp. | reverse complement strand
AGTCAAAAACGCACGTTTTTCCCTGTTAACAGGGAATTTGGAGGTGAGACTGGTTCGCTCTGGACTGGCTGCGCAGCCAGCTTTTCCACCTGCTGTGCCGTCCGGCGTGAATCGCAGCTTGTTGAGCATAGCGCTGGTGACATTCGGATCTGCCATCGCGGCAAGAACGATCTCTTCGCCCTGATCGTGTGAAGTCGCATCCGCGATGCAGATAAAGCTCCCGTCCGCCGTCACGCTATGGAACAATTCACCACTGGCCGTGAGTGGTTTCCCTATTGAGGCAATTATCGTGAGGCACTGGGCGGCGTCGCCTCCACGTCTGTACGGCACCGTCCGTGGTCCATGTTTCTGCCTCGCAGTTCTGCCGGAACATTTTTAAAACATGCGATATGCGCAGCCTGTAATCTCTAAAGTGCTTGTTGCGGCCCTCAGCCTGCGACCTGTGATGCATGGGTTCAATCCGCCACTTGGACAGAGACGCTTCATCTCTCCAATGCGCATGGGACAGGATCACTCCGGCTCTGGACAAAGACTTGAACCATTCGATGAACAGGAGCCCACAACGATATGTCTGAAGGGGGCAGTCCGGCAACCTTAAACATATCCGCGACACGTGTGCCTTGTGCGTCAAGCCAAAACAATCCTCTGCGACGCGCGCGTCCTTTGATTATGATGCGAGATGCTCAAACAAGCGCGCAACGGCCTCAGCACCCGGATCAACATGACCCTCAAGCTGTTCGGCATTGATGTAGGTGGCGCGGCCAGCCTTGGCGGTCGTCAATGTGGCGGTGTAATCAGCCCCTTTACGCGCCGCAGTCGCTGCATGCGCAAGCCCGTCGTCAAGCGCGTCAAGTGCAGGGATCAACGCGTCCACCATTGTGCGATCACCGGGGTTTGCCCCGCCAACGTCGCGCATCCGATCAAGGCCAGATTGCAATGCAGACCGCATCGATTGGCCAGATGCAGACGCATCCCCAGCCGCTGCAAAGAAAATCGCCAACAAAACACCGGACGAACCGCCCATGGTCTGGCTCAATTCCAATCCGATAGCGCGGTAAAGCTGCGTATGATCCGCCAGAGGCAGGGTGTCCATCGCCCCCATCAAAGCCCGTGCTGCCGATGCCAAGGTGGAACCGGTATCGCCATCGCCAGACTTAGCGTCCAGCACGTTGAGGTGATCCTCGGAGGCAATCAGAATCTCACAACACGTTGTCAGAAACGCTGCGGTCGCAGGATGCGGCGACGCAGGTGCGCGGATCGGCGACAGGCCGTCAGGCAAAGGCAAGACCTTTAGGGGTGCGCGCGGCTGGCATCCGGGCCAACCCGCCACATCTACAGCCTGTGACAGCATCGCCGCGTCATCCGACGACATCTCAACAACCGAAATCGAAAACCCATGCATATCCAGCGCGGTCATCATGGCACTTGGGCCAATAACAAGCGCAATTCGGTCCCCGATGCTGGACGCCAAAAGATCATTCGTCAGGATCAACATTTCCAATACGGACGCGGCGCCCAGATTGTTGATCAACATCGCGTGGGGCGCGTCTGCCATAGTCGCCGCCAGTTTTTGCACAACCTTGGCAATTGCATCCTTGGCGCCCAACGACGCCACCTGTTCAACGCCTGCTTCGCCGTGAATACCCAAGCCAAGTTCGGCCATCCCGTCGGGGATACGATTTTCCTTGGGTGATCCGGGAACCGTGCATGTATCAAGCGACATGCCAATACTGCGGCTATTCTTGATGACCCGTTCGGCGGCCATCTTGCACTCATTGAGGGATGCACCGTTTTCGGCCATCGCGCCGGCGATTTTGTGAACGAACAGCGTACCAGCCAAACCGCGCGCTTGGGGAAGGTTGGGCAATGCCACATCATCATCAACGATCACCATCGAGACATTATGACCGAAGGCGCGCGCGCGCTCAGCGGCAAGGCCAAAGTTCAACCGATCACCGGTGTAGTTCTTTACGATCAGTAGGCAGCCCGCTGGACCCGTGACGGCCAGAATACCGGCCAAAACGGCATCAACAGACGGGGACGCAAAGACATCACCGCACACCGCGGCTGTCAACATGCCCGCACCCACAAAACCCGCATGTGCAGGTTCGTGGCCTGACCCGCCACCCGACACCAAAGCAACTTTGGATTTGTCCCAATCGCTGCGCACGACCACTTTGATGTGCGGATAGCCGTCCAGACGCGCCAGTTTTCCGCCCGATGCGGCGATCGTTCCGTCAATGGCTTCGGTCACCATGTCTTCTTTTTGATTGATAAACTGCGTCATGGTCATTTCCCCCGTTAGGCTACGCGCGCGCCATCTGCGCCAAAATAGAGTGCTTCGTGCGGGCGAATTTTGACAACATCGCCCGCTTTCAAGTCGGTGTGTGCATCCGTGACCGTTATCAAGTCATGGGATTTGAACGACAGGTGCAAACGTGTCTGATCCCCAAGGTGTTCAACGCGGTGAACGATGCTTTCTTCACCGTCACCTTGCATTATCTGTTCGGGGCGCAATCCGATATGTGTGGCAGACGCAGGCGCGCCGCTGAACACATCTGCAGGCAGCACATTGATACGCGGTTGCCCCAAACGGCTGGCGGCATAGACGCTCACCGGATTTTCATAAATCTCGCGTGGGCTGCCAAACTGGACCAGTTTACCATGATCCAGAACACCAACGTGGGTGGCCATGGTCATCGCCTCGATCTGATCATGGGTGACATACAGAAACGTCGCACCGGAATTGGCCTGAATGCTTTTCAGTTCAATCCGCAGATCAGACCGCAATTTCGCATCCAGCGAACTCAGCGGTTCGTCCATGAGATAGACCGACGGCTGGCGCACCAGCGCACGGCCAATCGACACCCTTTGCATTTCCCCACCCGACAAAGCCGTGGCTTTGTTGTCGAGCTTGTGACTGATCTGCAAAACCTCTGCGACCTCATTGACCTTACGGTTAATCTCATCCTGCGGTGTCTTGAGGATCGGAGATTTGAGCGGAAATTCAAGGTTCTGACGCACGGTGAGGTGCGGATAAAGCGAGTATTGCTGGAACACCATCGTGACATCACGCTGCGCTGGGGTGACGCCTGCCATGTCGCGCCCGCCAATCGTAACGCGGCCGCTGTCGGGCTTGTCGAGGCCGGACACCATGCGCAAAGTCGTCGTCTTTCCCGCGCCCGTCGGCCCAAGCAAGACAACAAACGATCCGTCAGGGACGGTCATGGACACGTCGTCCAAACCGATCTCCTTGCCGAAAGATTTGGAAACATTTGTAAGGGTGACATCTGCCATCTCAGATCACTCCTTGGTTGGCGTGGCTGCGCAAGGCGTGGCCAGTGGTTGCATCAAAAAGCGTGATTGTGCGTGGGTCAAACCGCAGACCCGTGTTTTGCCCGACAGCAATCGGGTCAGACGATGCAGCGCGCGCTTTGATCTGCCCGTTCGGCGTATCCAGCGTCACGATCTGTGTCGTGCCGAGGTATTCTGTCGCCACTACACGCCCGCGGTAGCCCGCAGCGTCATCAAGGTAGATGTGTTCAGGGCGCACACCAAACGTCAGATCGCCGTTTGCACCGTCAATGGATTTAGGAATATCCAGCGACACGTTTTCCAATTGCACGCTGTCAGCGTCCTTTGACACACTTCCACTAAAGTCGAGGAAGTTCATGCACGGAGACCCGATAAACTGCGCCACAAATTTCGTCGCAGGCCAGTCATAAATTTCTTGCGGCACGCCAAATTGTTCGACAACGCCGTGGTTCATCACCACGATCTTGTCGCCCATCTGCATCGCCTCAAGCTGGTCATGGGTGACGTAGACCGTCGTTGCGTTCATCCGATCATGCAGCGCCCGCAATTCCTGGGACATATGTTCGCGAAATTCTGCGTCCAGCGCCCCCAGTGGTTCGTCCATAAAGAACGCCTTGGGATCACGCACAATCGCACGGCCAAGCGCGACGCGCTGGCGATCCCCGCCTGACAATCCACCAACAGGTTTGTTCAGAATGTCCGTGATGCCAAGGATCTCGGCTATCTCATCCACTTTTTTCTTAACTTGTGCCTTTGGCATACCTTGGCTGCGCAACGGGTAGCTGATGTTCTTGCCCACGTTCATATGCGGATAAAGCGCAAACATCTGGAACACGAAGGCAATATCACGCTGGCTTGCGGGCTTTTGACCGACTTCTTCGCCATCAATATAAACCTCACCGGATGTTGGCAGTTCTAGCCCCGCCATCATCCGTAGCGTCGTGGTTTTGCCGCAGCCAGACGGCCCTAGCAGCATAAAGAATTCGCCGTCTTCAATCGTGAACGTCGAGGATTTGACCGCGTTGAACGACCCGAAATCCTTGCGCACGTTTTCAATTCTTATTTGTGCCATTTATCACTCCGGGAAATGGCTGACGATGATGAACATCACCGTGCCGACAAGGGTTACGATGAACGAATAGCTATAAAGGACCAACAGGAACGGTTGCATCAGCATGACGACACCCATGGCAATTAGAACAGTCGCTAACATTTCCCATGAGCCACGCCGAAACCGCACAAGACCACTCAAGAAGGTGCTGATAAACATGATCATTTGCGAACCGCCCCGAATGTGATCCCGCGCAGAAGGTGTTTGCGCAACAAAATGGTAAAGACCATGACAGGCACGAGGAAGATCGTGGCCCCTGCCGCAACCGCGGGCCAGTCTTTGCCGCTGGTGCCGATAATCGTCGGGATGAACGGCGGTGCCGTTTGCGCCGTGCCGGATGTCAGCAGAACCGCAAATGCATATTCGTTCCATGCAAAGATCAGACAGAAAATCGCGGTCGATGCGATGCCCGTGGCAGCCTGTGGCAACACCACTTTGTAGAACGCCTGAAACCGCGTGTAGCCGTCGATCAGCGCGGCCTCTTCGTATTCAACCGGAATCTCGTCGATGAACCCTTTCAGAAGCCAAACCGACAGGGACAGGTTCACAGCCGTATAAAGCAGGATCATGCCAAGATGCGTGTCATTCAGCCCTAAATTTCGAAACATCAGGAAGATCGGTATGGCGACAGCAATCGGCGGCATCATCCGTGTTGAGAGGATGAAAAACAACAGATCGTCCTTGAGCGGTACCTTGAAACGGCTGAATGCATAGGCCGCCATGGTCCCAAGGATCATGCACAGTGCTGTCGATCCAAACCCGATGATGACCGAATTCAAGAACCGTTGGCCGTACCGCGATGGCCCCGAGATGACTGTGCCGCGTTCACGGGCGATTTCATCGTACCATGTGGTCGGCGGGCCTGCCGCCTCAAGCATGTCTTCGGTCGCGCGGGTCCGGTCGGTAAACAGGTTCACGTAACCTTCCAGCGTAGGTTCAAAGACCACAACAGGCGGATAGGCGATGGAATCGACTGGCGACTTGAAACCTGTGGCGACAATCCAAAGCAGTGGAACCAGCGTGATACACGCATAGGCAACCACCAGAATACCTGCGAACCATTTCGTGCCCTTGGTGGGTTCTGTGACTGAAAAGCTCATCGTTCTTTCACCTTGTTGAGGGCTTTGACGTAGATCGACGCAAGGCCGAACACGGTCACAAAGAGGATCACGGCATAGGCGCTTGAGTATCCCGTCCGCCATTTCTCAAACGCCTCGCGCTTCAGATCGATTGACGTCAGCGTGGTCGTATTTCCGGGACCACCACCTGTAAGTTGCACGACCAGATCAAACATCTTGAAGTTCTCGATCCCGCGAAACAGCACAGCCAACATCAAGAACGGCAATGCCATCGGAATGGTGATCGTCCAAAACTGCCGCCATTTGCTGGCGCGGTCACATTCGGCGGCCTCATAAATACTGTCGGGGATCGACCTGAGCCCCGCCAGACAGATCAGCATCACAAACGGTGTCCACATCCATGTATCGGCAATCACAATCGCCCAAGGCGCCAAATGCACATCGCCAATCATCGAAAAGCTGGCCGGATCAACGCCTGTGAAGAACGCGACCACGTAATTGAACAACCCGATTTGCGGCTGATAGAGGAATGTCCAGAAGTTACCGACAACAGCGGGCGACAGCATCATCGGGAAGACAATGATCGTCGTCCACAAATCGTTGCCCCTAAATTTCTTGTTGATCAGATAGGCCAGCGTAAACCCGATCAGCACTTGCAACGTGATCGTCCAGATCAGGAAATGCGCCGTGGCTTGCATGGTATTCCAGACGTCAGGATCGGTCAGGATGCGTTCGTAGTTGCGCAGCCCCACCCACTCCACAGCATTATTCGGCCGGTTGACACGAAAATTGGTAAAGCTCAGCCGGATCGTCCAGATCAAAGGAAAAATGTTGACCGCCAGCAGCAGGAATATCGTCGGCGCCACAAAGATCCACGCGATGGTGCGATCCGAAAGCCCGCGGATGCGCCTTGCTACCCCGTCGGGCGTCTTGGCCGCCGCCCTGTCGATGGGGGAATATGTCATGTTGGTATTCCTTCAGGCGCGGGATGCAGCCCGTGAAGATGAATGTAACAGGGGAATAGACCGCCAGCCGATAAAAACCGGCTGGCGGTCAAGGTACCTAGATCTTACCTTCGTCCTCGAAGACTTCGATCCAATCACGCACCAAGCCGTCAAGCGCTTCTTGCGCTGTACCGTCACCAGCGATGACGAAGTTGTGCATACGTTCCTGCATCGGGATCAGAAGGTCCGCGTAGGCAGGCTCTGCCCAGAAGTCTTTGACGATCGCCATGCTATCAAGGAACGTCTGTGCATAGGGCTGGCTTGTTGCGAAATCAGGGTCTTCGACCACTGCACGCAATGCAGATGCGCCGCCCAGATCCCACCAACGCTGCTGAACTTCTGGCTGTGCAAACCACTGAATATATTCCAGCGCTGCGTCCTGCTTTTCAGAATACGCAACGACCGAGATGCCTTGCCCACCGAGCTGTGCAAACTGACCTGCTGGACCAGCAGGGTTCGGGAAATAACCAGAATTGCCACCGCCCACATTTTCGTCCGCTTCAACACCAGGCCAGATAAACGCAAAGTTCATCTGCATCGCCACCTGACCGGACCGATAGGCGTCAATATTCTCACCCATATACCAGTTCGACGAACCGGGAGGCGTGCCCACGTCATACAGGTCCTTGTAGAACTGAAGGCCTTCAACAGCACCCGCAGAGTTTACAAAACCGTCAATGTCATAGGGTTGATCTGGGTTTTCGTATTCGAATCCATAGTTATAAAGCACGTTCGTGACGCCCATCGTGATGCCCTCGGACCCACGCTCGGTGTAGATCGCAGCGCCGTACACAGTGGTGCCATCAATATCGCGCCCCTGGAAAAACTCAGCAATGTCTTTGAGCTCTGCGAGGTTCGCAGGAACGTCCAATGCACGGCCGTAGGTGTCCATGAACTCAACCTGAAGCTCGGGGCGTTCAAACCAGTCCTTGCGATATGTCCAACCGACGACGTCTGCATACGCAGGCAACGCATAGTAATTAGGCGTGTTCTTTGGCCATTCGGCGTAACCCGTAACTGTCGCAGGCAGGAAATCATCCATCGTGATGCCATTGGCATCAAAGAAATCGTTCAATTTCACGTAGTGGCCGTTTTCCGCGCCGCCCCCGATCCATTGGCTGTCGCCGATCATCAGGTCACACAATTGCCCGCCCGAGTTCAGTTCGTTCAGCATGCGATCCGCGAAGCTGGTCCATGGCACGAATTCGAAATTCATCGTGTGGCCTGATTGTTCTTCAAAGTCTTTGCTAAGCTCAATCAGTGAATTTGCAGGGTCCCAAGCGGCCCAGCACAACGTCAGGTCCGTCGCATGGCCATCGGCCATCGCTGCTGTGGTCATGCCCGTCGCAAGAATTGCACCCGCGGCAGCCGTCATCATTAAGTTGGTTCTCATTTGATCTCTCCTCCCAAGGAATGTTGCAAGCTCAGCCCCCTCGCCGCGCTTTTATCGTGAGCCAATCAATAATGACGCACGTGCCTCAAAACAAGCATTTTCTGAGACACGTGCGTCATTAACTGTTATGTCGGCGAGGTGACCCACGAACAATCAAGGTGTCTCTTTAGGTGTAATATACTGATAACAAATATGAAAAATAAGCAATGCCCATTCAAAAATTCATGATAAGGCCAACAACAAAAGATCTTGCAAAGGCGGCCGGAGTCAGCCGCGCGACAGTTGATCGTGTTCTAAATGGACGTGAAGGCGTAAAGCAAAAGACTGTTGATCGGGTCCAGCAAGCGATCAAAGATTTAGGATTCGTTCGCAATTTGCAGGCTGCAAATCTGGCAAAATCCCAAAGCTATCGCTTTGTCTTTGCCCTGCCCCAGTCTGGCGATCAGTTTCTGGAACAAATCGTCCACCACATCGACGAAGCTGAAAAAATATTCTCGTCCGACAACGTGTCTTGTGATGTCCACCACATCGACGAAAACGACCCGCATAGCATCTCGGACTTCCTTGATACCCTCGAGCAAAACGATGTCACTGGTGTCGCGATCATGTCACCCGAAACACCACAAGTTCGTGACGCGATTGCGCGCCTTCAAGACCGCGGAATCGCGGCACTGCCATTCATCTCAAACCAAACGATGATGGACGCCGATTGGGTCGGAATCGACAACCGCGCGGCAGGTGCAACCGCAGCACTCTTGCTTGGGCAGTTCGTCGGACAACGGTCCGGCTCCATTATGGTGATCTCTGAAAGCATGCAGTCACGCGACAGCCTGGAACGGCGCTTGGGGTTTGATGATGAAATAAACCTCAACTTCCCGCACCTGCGCGCCCTGCCCTCCCTCGAAACCTATGGCAATGACGTGCGCGCCGAAGAAATCATTGCAGCATCGCTAAACAGCAACCCCGACACGGTCGGCATTTACGTCGTCACAACTGAGGCCCGCACGCCCCTGACGATTGTTGAGGCGCTTGAAATCGACCCAATGATCATCAAAATCGCCCATGAGCGGACGCCATTTACTGTAAACGCATTGCGCAAAAAAGCGCTCAACGGAATCATCGCCCAAGACGCCGGTCACCTTGTGCGCAGTGCCATTCGACGCCTCAAAGGCAAAGTGGACAAACGTCAAACCCTTGGATCGCAGGAAAATATTCGGATCGACATCCTGCTTCGCACCAATGTCTAAGGTGCTACTTAGGTCAATCCAACGTGCCCTTTGATCGCCGCCGATTTGCCGCGCCGATCATATCAAGAATGACCTTCGCAGTCGCGGCGACAACAAGCACGCTTAGCGCGACTTTTGAAATCGCCTCCATGGTTCCGTCGATCAGAACCGCATGAACAACAGTTCCCACAACGATTACCGCGCCCAAGGCCGTGTGGGCGATGCGCCACGCCCATAGACGCAAACGTAAACGTCGACGAACCGCCGCCAAAAGCGCCGTGGCAAACACGGCCCACATTGCAATAACGCCCCAAGCCGAGAACTGCGTTGGTGATGCAAACGAAAGCGCATCGATAACATCCGGCGGGCTAGTGATCCAAAGTGCTGCGACGTGGATCAAGACGGCCAGCACCAAAACCACCCCGACCCCGCGATGGCAACGTCGAGAGGCCACCACCGACAGGCCCGGCAGTTCCCCGGCCGCCAATAACGGTTGAACCAACAAAAGCGTCATCCCAAATATCCCCGCAAACCCTGCCAAGATGTAGACCGGTTCTCGCCATGCGAGCAGCGGGCTGACCGCTGCCGCAGCAATTGGCACCACAACTGCGATCATGACGACGACCCAGATAACTGTGCTGCGGAGCCAGCTAAATCTGGTGGGACCCACCCCAATCAGACCGGTTGAAGGACGAAGTCCACGACAAGGCTGGTGTCGCGTGCGCTCGCCATGACGGGCCGAAGAAAAACAGTCTCAAACGCATCATCGTCATAGGCAAGGTGGGCGTGGGCCTGACCGAACGCGGGCACGATCTGTGGCATCTCAAGGCGAAATGCACCGTTCGCATCGCTTAGCGTTGCACCGTGGCTATGGGGGTCGCGCTCGTGTCCTTCAGTGGTGTGGGCCCATATCTGGATACGTTGTCCGGCCAGCGGCGCACCATCACCCGCGCGGCGCACGCTGCCTGACATCCAGAAGCCACCGCCGCCGATGCGATCCACGATCGGTGCACCAGGCAGGTAATTGTTCGCCCCGCCGCGCATCGTCGGCGTCGCCATGATCGCTTGCGCATGGGCGGGTCGGATCAGGCCGGACACCCCTGTCGCCAGAACCGCACCAGCGGCAGCAAGAACACGGCGGCGTGTGATGATGACGTCAGTCATGTAGCGGCCTCCTATGGGTTTATGGGTCAATTATACCAGATATCGCTGGAAATGCGCCAGTGTGCGGTCCCACGACAGGTCTGCCATCGCTTCATCAAAGCGGGGCGTGCTGTCATTGTGAAAGCCATGGTTTGCGCCTTCATAGATATACGCCTCATAGGTTTTTCCGTTGGCGATCAATGCCGCTTCGTAATCCGGCCAGCCCGCGTTTACCCGCTCATCCAGTTCACCGTAGTGCAACAAAAGCGGCGCTTGAATGTTTGGCACATCTTCCGCCGCCGCTTGGCGACCGTAATAGGGCACCGCGGCCTTGAGTTCCGGATAGGCAACAGCCGCCGCATTCGCGACCCCGCCACCATAGCAAAATCCGGTTATGCCAACATTTCCAGTCGATCCTTCGTGCGCCATCAGAAACTCAACCGCCGCAAAGAAGTCGTTCATCAGTTTTGTGCTGTCCACAGTGCTTTGCAACTCGCGCCCTTCGGCATCGTTGCCGGGATATCCACCAACAGACGTCAGGCCATCAGGTGCCAAGGCCATAAAACCCGCCTTAGCCAAACGGCGTGCAACGTCTTCGATATACGGGTTCAGCCCGCGATTTTCGTGGACCACGACGACAGCAGGCAATTTGCCTTCGACACCTGCGGGGCGCACCAGATAACCGCGCACCTCACCGTGGCCATTGGGCGACGGATACATAATGTATTCCGGCACGATATCTGGGTCATTGAATGACACCTGTTCTGCCAAGGCATAGTTGGGCGACATCAATCCCAGAATTGTTGTTGCCGTCAAACCCGCCACTGCAAACTTCGTAGCGCCGTCCAGAAATTCGCGCTTGGTGATTTTGCCATGGGCATAAAAATCGTAAAGTTCCAGAAGCTTGGGATCAAAGTCTTTTGCGGTGAGCCTTGTCATTGTCGGTTCTCCAGAATGGGAAATTACAAAATAGGCGGTGCGAACAGGTGTTACGTCGCCCCTGATTGGTAAAAAATAGTGTAGCAGGAGATACTTTCAACATTTTTGAC
>JAGGNB010000015.1 GCA_017886375.1 Octadecabacter sp. | reverse complement strand
GCGATCGTGTCAAACCCTGCAAGTCCATCAATGCTGTCATTTCCAGCGCCGCCATCGTAAAGATCGGGGCCACCTGTCAGAACAACGGTGTCATCACCATCGGTGCCCACAGCGGGATCATCGTCATCAATCGTCTCGTCTGGCGATGGGGTGTCAGGGTCATCATCGCTGCCCCCTGAAATGAGCGCGCCAAGACCCAATGCAACCAAAAGTGCGAGAAGAATTTCCATGATTATGTCCCCCAAGACGTAACACGTTATAAATTAACCAATATCCAAGGAAATTGACCGAGTCAGCCGAATTCGGGAGACAAACTGTTTCCTGAATCGAAATAGTATCTACGCGGGCCGCGGCAGAGCGAGGTAGACGCTGTCGGACCACACACCGTTGATGCAAAATGTGCCTTTGGCGCGGTGGGTTTCGGTAAAACCAAGGGACGTAAGCAGCCCGACTGATGCGGTGTTGAGCGGGTCTGCATCGGCGGTCAGTTCAGTGTGATCCGTGTTCGCCCATAAAAAGGGGATGATTGCACCCATCGCTTCGGTGATAATGCCTTTGCGCCAATGATCGGGGTGCAGGATGAAGCCGACTTCGTTGTCGACGTGATTGCCCGCGTTGCCAATAAGCCGTCCGTCCAATTCGATCTGGAAGTTGGTTTTTCGGCTGTGCCAATCGTTCAGACGCCACTCAAGGCGTCGTTGCGTAACTGCGCGGCTTTCATGGGGCGCGGTGGACCAGTACTGCATGGCGCGAGGGTCTGAATAGATCGCAAACATATCGTCCAGATCGCCCGGCTGTGGCCCGCGCAAGATCAGTCGTTTGGTGTATAACATACTAAAAGGGCCCCCAAGATGAACTTGGAGGCCCTTTGGTCTGTCGTCCAGACAAAAAATTAACGGTCTTCAATATCCACATAGTCATTGGCCGTTTCACCCATATACAGCTGACGGGGACGCCCGATTTTCAGCTGTGGATCATCAAGCTGTTCTTTCCACTGTGAAACCCAACCGACGGTGCGCGCCAATGCAAAGATTGGTGTGAACATCGAGGTCGGGAAACCCATCGCCTCAAGGATAATGCCTGAATAGAAGTCCACGTTCGGGAACAGCTTTTTCTCGGCAAAGTAGGGATCAGCGAGTGCCTGTCTTTCAAGTTCCATCGCGACCTGAAGCAGCGGATTGTCTTCGACGCCCATCAGTTCGAGAACTTCGTCAGCAGATTTTTTCATAACCGTCGCGCGTGGGTCGAAGTTTTTGTAAACGCGGTGACCAAAGCCCATCAAACGGTAGTTGTCGTTCTTGTCTTTGGCGCGGGCAATGAATTCGGGTATCCGATCAACCGTGCCAATTTCTTTCAGCATCTCAAGGCAGGCCTGATTTGCACCGCCATGTGCGGGGCCCCAAAGACAGGCGATGCCAGCGGCAATACAGGCGAACGGGTTGGCACCGGATGATGACGCAAGGCGCACTGTGGACGTAGATGCGTTTTGTTCGTGATCTGCATGCAGCGTGAAAATACGGTCCATCGCGCGCGCAAGGATCGGGTTCACATGGTATTCTTCTGCCGGAACGCTGAAACACATATGCAAGAAATTGGACGCATAATCGAGGTCGTTGCGCGGGTACACAAACGGCTGACCGATTGAATACTTATACGCCATCGCTGCAATCGTAGGCATTTTCGCGACCAAACGAATGGACGCCACTTCGCGTTGGTGCGGATCGTTGGGGTCCGTGCTGTCATGATAGAAAGCCGACATCGCACCAACCACGCCGACCATCGTCGCCATCGGATGCGCATCGCGGCGGAACCCGCGAAAGAAGTTGTGCATCTGTTCGTGGATCATTGTGTGGTTCGTCACGAGACGTTCAAATTTCTCCAACTCATCCGCGGATGGAAGATCGCCGTAAAGCAGCGCAAAACACACTTCGAGATAGTGGGATTTTTCGGCCAACTGGTCGATCGGATAGCCACGGTGCAACAATTCGCCCTTGTCGCCGTCGATAAAGGTAATCGTGCTGTCGCAGGCCGCCGTCGACGTAAAACCGGGATCGTAGGTGAACACGCCTGCTTGGCTGTACAGCTTGCGAATATCGATGACGTTTGGTCCAGCGGTCGGGGAAAGAATCGGCAGCTCATAGGAAATGCCATCAATTGTCAGCGTTGCGGTTTTCTGTTCGGCCATGTTTTTTCCCTTTCAAGGCACGCCCTTGGGGGACCCAAGCAGCGTCAGCGGTTATCTGGTTCACTTTTCGTTACCCAAGAAAGGTAACAAAAGCGTTTCAGCAGGTGGCGTCTTGAATGCGAGAGATAGTTTCTTCGCGTCCAAGGACCAGCATCATGTCAAAAACCGAAGGGGACACAGCGCGACCCGCGAGCGCCGCGCGAAGCGGACCAGCCAGTTTGCCGAGTTTGGTGTCATGGGCCTCAGCGAGGGCGGCCACGATCCCCTCAAGTTCGTCTCTGGACCAGCTAGCAGTTTGCAGCTGCGGCGTCAATTCTGTCAGTATACCTTTGTGTACATCGTCAAGCGACTTGGCAGGCTTTTCATCAATGGATATAGGCCGCGACGTCAAGATAAAGTGTGCTTTATCAAGAAGTTCTGGAAACGTCTTCGCACGTTCCTTCAGGCTGGGCATGGCGCTTAACATGGCGTCACGTTGCGCGGCCGTCAGCGCAGTTGTGTCCGTTGCCAGCAGAAACGCCTCAAGTTCATGCAGCAGTGCAGCATTTTCTGCGACTGCAATATGTTGACCACACAGATTTTCGAGCTTCTTGGTATCAAATCGCGCGGGGCTTTTGCCGATGCCACCGAAATCGAACCAGTCACGCGCCTGCGCATCGCTGAAGAATTCATCATCCCCATGCGACCAGCCCAAACGGGTCAAATAGTTGCGCATGCCAGCCGCAGGATAGCCCAAAGCCTGATATTCGGACGCACCCGTTGCGCCGTGGCGTTTGGACAGCTTTTTGCCATCAGGCCCAAAAATCAGCGGTATGTGGGCGAGGGTGGGTTTGCTCCAGCCCATGGCGTCGTAAATCAGGTTCTGGCGAAACGCATTTGCAAGGTGATCGTCACCACGGATAACATGGGTGACGCCCATATCATGATCATCCACCACCACCGCAAGCATATAGACCGGCGAGCCGTCAGAGCGCAGCAAGATCATGTCATCGAGTTGCTCGTTTTGCCATGTGACGTCGCCTTGGACCTCATCATGCAACGTCGTCGCACCGGTGCGCGGGGCTTTGAGGCGCACAACGAAGGGCAGGTCAGGGTGGTCGGCGTCTGCCACGTCGCGCCAAGGTGAGCGGTAGAGGGTCGATACCTTGTTGGCGCGCGCATCCTCGCGGAACGCCTCAATCTCGTCTTGGGTGGCGAAACATTTGTAGGCATGCCCATCGGCAAGCATCTGGTGCGCGACCTCTGCGTGACGATCCGCTTGTGCGGCTTGCGATGTCGGCGCACCGTCCCAATCCAGCCCCAGCCATGTCAGCCCGTCAAGGATCGCTTGGGTGTTTTCGTCCGTGGAGCGCGCCTTGTCGGTGTCTTCAATGCGCAACAAGAACTTGCCGCCGCGCCCGCGCGCATAAAGCCAGTTGAACAGCGCCGTACGTGCGCCGCCGATGTGCAACGCCCCCGTTGGTGACGGGGCAAAGCGGGTGACGACGGGCGTTTCGGGCATGGGAAATTAACCTTTTGCTAACCACCATTTTGGTATGTTGGTGGGCTAACGCGGGCAATACTAACAACTTGAGGGAATATCCAGTGCGCAGGCTGCACGACCTTGGGACACAGTTCGGTGCCCAGCGGGGCCATCTGTTCGGTTGGACACCTGTTCTGCTGGGCCTTGGCATTTGCGGCTACTTTGCAGCGCAGACCGAACCCGCAGCGATCACTTGTGTGATGCTACTTGGGATCGGGCTGTTCGGGATCGCTGTGCAACGGCTTTTGTCAGATGGTGCGCGCATCATCGTTGTCGGTGTGGCGTTGCTTCTGGCCGGGTTCGGTTTGGCCGGATTGCGGGCGAATATCGTGGCGGAACCGGTGTTGGGGTTTCGCTATTATGGCCCCATCCAGGGGCGCATCATCGAAATTGACCGGTCCGGATCAGACGCCGTGCGCCTGACGCTTGATCGTGTTGTGCTGGCGCGGATGGACGCAGCCCGCACGCCCGCAACGGTGCGCATTTCGCTGCATGGCGATCAAGGGTTTATTGCGACCGCGCCGGGGCAGGTGGTCTTGATGACGGGGCACCTGTCGCCGCCATCCGGCCCTGTGGAACCGGGTGGCTTCGATTTCCAACGCATGGCATGGTTTGAAGGGCTCGGCGCGGTCGGCTATACACGCACCCCTGTTTTATTGGGCGCTGAGGCCAGCGAGGGCGCGGCGGGTCTGTGGGTCTATCGCCAAAGGGTCGCAATCAGTCGCGGCGTGCAGGACCGATTGAACGGCGAATCCGGTGCCTTTGCTGCTGCGATCATGACGGGGGACCGATCTGGGATGGGGCAGGACAGTCTGGCAGCGCTGCGGGCGTCCAATCTGGCGCATTTGTTGGCGATCTCCGGCATGCATATGGGCATTTTGGCCGCCTTCATATTTGCGACGCTACGCTATGGGTTCGCGCTGTGGCCTACGGCCGCGCTGTATTGGCCGACCAAGAAAATAGCCGCCATTGGCGCATTGATCGCGGCGGCGGGCTATTTGGCCCTGTCGGGTGGCAATGTATCGACGGAACGCGCGTTTGTTATGGTCGCGGTGATGTTGGTGGCGGTATTGTTTGATCGCCGTGCCCTGACGTTGCGCGCCGTCGCGATTGCAGCGCTAATCGTGCTGACATTGCGGCCAGAAGCGCTGTTTGGCCCTGGATTTCAAATGTCGTTTGCGGCCACGACAGCCCTAGTCGCGGTGTTTGGTGTGATGCGCCAAATGGACTTGCCGCGCATGCCGCGATGGGCGAAATCCGTCGGCGCGGTAATCACTTCGTCCCTCGTGGCAGGGTTGGCAACAGCCCCCTTCGCGGCGTTCCATTTCAACCAGATCGCGCAGCTTGGGCTGATTGCGAACCTGATGTCGGTGCCTTTGATGGGGACGCTGGTGATGCCTGCGGCAGTGTTGGCCGCGGTCCTCGCGCCCTTGGGATTGGAGATGGTCGGGCTGTGGGCCATGGATTTGGGCCTGCGCTGGATTTTGGGCGTGGCGCATTTTGTCGCCGATCAGGACGGCGCGTTGCGCCATGTTGCAACACCGGGACCAGAGATTTTGGCCCTGATCTCATTGGGTGGGATATTCGTGGTGCAATGGCGCGGGTCGATCCGTTGGGCAGGTGTCCCGCCGGTGATCCTAGCGTTTGTGCTTTGGCATGTGGCGGAGCGTCCGGCGGTATTGATAGCTGACTCCGGGTCCCTGATCGGCGTGATGACAGAAACTGGTCGGGTTGTGTCCAAAGAAAGCGGTGAAGCGTTCGCCGCCGAAAGTTGGCTGGAAAATGACGGCGCACCGGTTGCGCAATCGGTGGCCTATGGGCGGGACGGATTGTTGGAACAGGACCGCGCGGTATCCGTGACAGTGGCAGGCACGCGGGTGTTGAACCTGCGCGGGGCGACGGCGCTTGCGGCGATTGAGGGCTGCGGTGGGGCTGATATCGTGATCACCAACCAAGAAATGCAGGGCTTGGCGGGGTGTGAGGTGACGACATCGTACGCTTGCGCCAAACGGGTGCGCTGGCGGGATGGATCGAGGCGGGCAAACTGCGGCTGATTTCAGTGCGTGACCACACAGGGGATAGGATCTGGAACACCGCGTCCGTGCGCAGGCGCGAGCGGCCGCTAATGACCCTGCTCGCGCAAGCGTGGAACTAATTAATAGGTGCGGATGAGGCCCACCAAACGGCCCTGAACCTTGACCTGATCATCGCGATACAGGCGGGTTTCGTAAGCTGGGTTCGCCGCCTCAAGTGCGATGGCGTTGCCGTTGCGGCGATAGCGTTTCAGCGTCGCTTCGGCGTCTTCGACCAAAGCCACGACGATGTCGCCGTTGTCTGCCGTCGATGTCTCACGGATCACCACGATATCACCGTCATTGATGCCCGCGTCGATCATCGAATCGCCCTTAACTTCAAGGGCGTAGTGTTCACCTTTGCCAACCATAGAGGCTGGCACTGAAACGTTATGGCTAATTTCGGAAATCGCCGCGATCGGCACACCCGCAGCGATGCGGCCCATCACGGGCAATTCAATTGCGCCGCCGGTTTCAAGTGGTTGTGCTGCGTGCGGCCGGCTGTCGGGACGGTCGCCATCAATCACGCGGGGGGTGAATCCGGACGCTGCATCAAGCTTGTTTTGCAACGCCTCGGGCAGTTTCACAATTTCAAGGGCGCGGGCACGGTGCGCGAGGCGGCGGATAAAACCGCGTTCCTCAAGCGCTGTAATCAGGCGGTGGATGCCAGATTTAGACCGCAAATCAAGGGCTTCTTTCATTTCATCAAAGCTCGGCGGGACACCATCGCGGGCCACGCGTTTCTGAATGAATTCTAACAGATCAAGTTGCTTCTTTGTGAGCATATGCACTCTCCCTCAACACCAATTGCTTTGTGATGTTCTATCCTTGTTCCCGTTTTGTGTCAATATGTTCTATCTAGATCGGGTAGATGGTGACCGGATCGCCTGACGCTTTTGCGGTATCGTCAATCGGGCGCAGCAGCAGGCAATTGGCCTGCGACAAGACGGTCAGCATGGAACTGTCCTGCTTGTCGAACGCGGTGACGATGCGGGCGTTTTTACCTTCGCTGAAGTGCGCGCGCATGTAATGCGCACGTGGGCCACCTGTGGGCAAGGGCGCATCAAGTCGGGCGGTCACACCGCGCGGCAAAACGTCAGATTGGCCAAGTGCGCGGCGCACCATCGGCAACAAGAACAGGTGGCCACAGACCACCGCAGAAACCGGGTTTCCGGGCAACCCGAGGAAGGCTGTCGTGCCCAAAGAGCCTGCCATAAGCGGCTTGCCCGGACGCATGGCGATCTTGTGAAAGCTGCGTGTCACACCGAAACGGTCCAATGCAGGGGCCACGAGGTCATGATCCCCCACAGATGCGCCGCCTATGGTGACGATAATGTCCGCACCCCAATCACTGGCCTGTTGCAGGATGTCGTCAAGGGCGTCTGGCGTGTCTGGCGCGATGGGCAGGACGTTGGGGATTGCGCCAGCGTCGATCAGCATGGCCTGAAGCGCAAAAATGTTGGAGGCTATGATTTGATCGGGCGCAGGATCGCCCCCCGGCATCAACAATTCATCGCCCGTGGATATCAGCGCGACCTTTGGGCGGTGGGTGACGCGCACCGATCCGTGGTTCATCGCCGCGATCAGGGCGAGGTCGGAGGCCGTCAATTTTCTAGGTGCATTAAGCGTGAAGGTTTCTTTAAAATCAAGGCCTTGCGGTCGAATATTAATGTTACCTATCGCGTCGGGGCCAAGAGTAATCGTCTCATCCGTGCGGGTTACATTTTCCTGAATAACGACTTGATCCGCGCCGTTCGGCACCGGCGCACCGGTAAAAATGCGGACAGCTTGATCAGCGTTGACAGTGCCGTCCCAACCGTGTCCCGCCGCGGATTCCGCGATGACCGTGAGGGTGGCACCAATCTTTGCGTCGCGGCTGCGTATCGCATATCCATCCATCGCCGACGCGGAAAACGGTGGCTGGTCACGTTTGGCCTGTAGTGGTTCTGCCAAAGTGCGACCATGGGCGTCGGCGAGCGCGACCGTTTCGACAGGTCCGGTTTGGACCAGCGCAAGGCAAAACGCCTGCGCTTGTTCAACGGTGATCATCCTTCAAACCGGCCGGATTTACCGCCGTCTTTCAGCGTCACATGCAGCCCGCCAATTTCCATGTCTTTCTGCACCGCCTTGAGCATGTCGTAGACCGTAAGCGCCGCGATTGAGGCCGCGGTTAGGGCTTCCATTTCGACGCCAGTTTGCCCGGTGGTTTTAACCGTCGCTTCGATCCGCACACCGGGCAGCGTGGGGTCCGGCGTCAGATCGACCGCGACCTTTGTGATCGCCAACGGGTGACACAGCGGGATGAGGTCTGATGTCTTTTTTGCGCCCTGAATACCTGCGATGCGGGCGATACCGAGGACATCACCCTTTTTGGCGGTGCCTGCGGTGACATGGGCCAGCGTTTCAGGTGACATCTTGATCCACGCGGCGGCCGTTGCGATGCGCGACGTGATGTCCTTGGTGGACACATCAACCATGTGCGCCTGTCCCTGCGCATCGAAATGGCTTAGCGTGTCTGGCGTCTTTTGGGGCATCTACATACCGCCCATAATGTCGGGGCTGGCCAGCAGCCGGCGGGTGGCGGCGGCCACATCGTCTTGGCGCATCAGGCTTTCCCCGATCAGAAAACTGCGCGCGCCATATCGTGCCATATCCGCGAGGTCTTGGGCTGTGTTCAGCCCACTTTCGCATACGATTGTACGATCCTCAGGAACAAGACGCGACAGCGTGCGTGTGGTGTCCAATGTGGTCTCAAACGTGTTGAGGTTGCGATTGTTGATGCCCATCAGCGGCGATTTGAGAACGCTGGCGCGTTCCAATTCTGCCGCGTTATGGACTTCAAGCAGGACATCCATGTCCCACTCAAGTGCTGCGGCTTCTAGTTCAGCAGCTTGCGCGTCGCTGACAGTGGCGAGGATAATCAGGATCGCGTCGGCCCCAAGGGCGCGCGCTTCGGTGACTTGATAGGTGTCGTACATGAAATCTTTGCGCAACGCGGGCAGATCGACGGCGTCGCGCGCGGAGGTCAGAAATTCGTCCGCACCTTGGAAGGATGGACCATCTGTCAGCACGCTCAGGCATGTGGCACCGCCAAGGGCGTAGGCTGCAGCCAGTTCGGGTGGGTTGAAATCTGCGCGGATCAAACCCTTGGAAGGGCTGGCCTTCTTGATCTCGGCGATCAGCCCGAAGCCCTCGCGACTGGCTTCGATCAGGCGATCTGCAAAGCCGCGCGTCGGGGAGGCGGCACGGGCGGCGGTTTCGAGTTCGGCCAGTGGGCGCGCCTGTTTACAGGCGGCTATATGGTCGAGTTTGTAGGCTTTGATTTTGTCTAAGATATCCATGGTGTAGTGTTAGCGCCGCTGGCTGCCGTGTGCAATTGCGCGTGCCGCGGGCGGGGGGCAAAATTCTACAAATTTTGCAGTGGTCCGCGTTGGGGGTCGCGACGTGGGTCGTGCGGCGAGTCGTTTTGTGGACGCCCAAAGGTGGCGCCGTTTGGGAGATGTGGAGGGGGCGCTGCCCCCGCGTTGCCCCCCGGGATATTTTTGAAGCAAAGACGCGAGGCAGGGGGTTTTGAGTTTAGCCTTGGGTGATTTTGGCCAAGGTTTGCAGGGCTTTTTTCGCGCCGCCGCTGTCGATGCTTTCCTTGGCCATTTCCACGCCGGCCTTGAGGCCTTCGACCTTGCCTGCCACCAGCAATGCAGCGGAGGCGTTGAGCAACACCGCGTCGCGGTACGCGGAGGCTTCACCGTCTAGCAAGGCGCGGAAGGCCTTGGCGTTGTCTGCGGGCGATCCGCCCAAGATGGAATGGAACGGATGCACAGGCAGACCTGCGTCTTCGGGATGGACTTCGCGCGCTGTGATCATCCCCTGTGACAGGGCCGCCACAGACGTTGTGCCGCAGATCGTGATTTCGTCCGTACCGTCTGAGCCGTGGACCAACCATGCGGCTTCGGTTCCAAGTTCTTTGAGGGTTTCGGCCATCGGGAAGATCAAATCAATGGCGAAGGCCCCTGTCAGTTGGCGTTTGACGCCGGCTGGATTGGTCAGCGGGCCGAGGATATTGAAAATCGTTTTGCAGCCCAGTTCCTGACGGGTCGGCATCACGTGTTTGATGGCCGGATGATGCATCGGGGCCATCATAAAGCCGATACCGGCCTCTTTGATGCAGCGCTCGACGACGTCCGCCCCGACCATGACATTGACGCCCATTTCCCCGAGCGCATCTGCAGCACCTGACAGTGATGACAGATTGCGGTTGCCGTGCTTGGCGACGGGCACGCCCGCGCCCGCGACCACAAAGGCGGTGGCCGTTGAAATGTTGAGGGTGCCTTTGCCGTCGCCGCCAGTGCCAACGATGTCCATCGCGCCGATCGGGGCTTTGACGGGCACGCAGCGGGCGCGCATGGCGGTGGCGGCAGCAGCATATTCGGCCACAGATTCGCCGCGTGCGCGCATCGCCATCAGCAGCCCGCCGATTTGTGAAGGTGTCGCGCTACCTTCAAACAGGGCATCGAACGCCATTTCTGCCTGTGCGCGGCTAAGCGGGCCCTCGGATGCGGCGTAGATCAGGGGCTTCATCATATCACTCATGCTGGGACTTTCGACTTTGAGGGCATTACGTTCAGGAAGTTTTGCAGCATAGCGTGACCGTGTTCGGACTTGATGCTTTCAGGGTGAAATTGCACGCCGTGGATTGGCAAGTCGCGGTGTTGCAGGCCCATGATTGTCCCGTCGCTCAACTCGGCAGTGATCTCGAGGCAATCGGGAAGCGTTTCGCGTTCAACCGTGAGGGAATGATAGCGCGTCGCCTCAAACGGGGTGGGCAGGCCTTTGAACACCGATTTGCCGCTGTGGTGCATGGTGCCCATCTTGCCATGGACGATTTCGTGGCAGCGAATAACGTTGCCGCCGAAGGCTTCGCCAATGGTTTGATGACCAAGGCACACACCCATCAGCGGGGTTCTTGTTTCGGCAGCAGCTTTGGTCAGCGCCAGACAGATGCCAGCCTGCGCCGGATCGCACGGACCTGGCGACAGCACGATGCCGGATGCCCCCATGCCCATCGCCGTTTCAACGTCAATCGCGTCATTGCGCCGAACAACAACATCCGCGCCAAGTTCGCCGAAATAATGCACCAGATTGTAGGTAAAGCTGTCATAGTTATCGATCAGAAGAAGCATGGAATTGCCACCTTTGGGATGGGTTAAATTGGGGCTACTTTCATGCCGTGGCCCCTTGTATAGTGTGGCCATACATGGGCTGGAGCGCAAGTTGCGTCAAGACCCGCATTACACCCCAAACCGGCCCATAAGAGGCCAATTGGGACCGACAAAAGAGGCGACGAGCATATGCGCGGAATGATAGGTGGGATATTGACGGGCGGCTTGGTGTCCGCATTGGGCTTGGGTGCAGCCTCCATAATGAGCGAGCTGCCCGCAGGGCTGACACCCCCCGCGCCACCATTGATTGACGCACCGCTGGCAGAGCCCGTTGCGGTAGATGCAGATGAGACGGACACTCTGTCTACACCGGTTGGCAGCCTGTCCATCCAAGAACCACAGGCACCGGATTTGCCCGACGGTGAGGCGGCGATTGTAGAACCAGGTGCGCCGCAACCCGCAGCACCGGAAGCCCAAGCGCCGCGCGCGGACACGGATCCGCTTGATGAGCCTGAGGTTTTATCAATCGAAGGTGTAATGACCGCGCCGGATGCGCCCGAAACCGTTAATTTGCTGGCCCAACCCGTTGATCCGGTGTTGCCTAACCCGCAGTCTTTGGCGCCACAAACGCCCGTGAACGAGGCGGATTTGACCATTGTAACCACACCCGCCCAGCCGACCATCATCGTTGAACCGGACGCGGACGAGAATGCAGTTGTCGTGGATTCGCCTGCAGTTTCGGACGTTGCGGTGCCGCCATCCGAGGACACGTTTGTGGTGGATTTGGGCGCAGCGCCTGAGGGGATTGAAGACGCCCCGACAGACCAACCCGCGGATGAGGTTTTGGCCTCTGGCACCCAGAGTGAGGACGCGCCTGCGATACCGCGCCTTCAGTTGCAGGGCGGCGAAAACACGTTGCTGGCTGAGCGCGCAACGGGTGTGACCGTGCGACGACCCACTGACGACGCCGTGGCCGCGCCCGAAGAAACAGAGACAACGGCGCAGATCAATGCGCTGGTGGATTTCGCGGCGTTGTCGGGTGACGACGGATCAAAACCGCTGTTGTCGATCGTCTTGATTGATGACGGGTCCATGTCGGCGGCGGCAGCAGCATTGGCGGGCCTCGCGTTTCCGGTGACAATTGCGTTGGATCCATTGCAGGAAAATGCTGCAGCACTGATGGCGCGCTACCGCGACGACGGTTTCGAGGTCGCAGTATTGGCCAAGCTGCCAGAGGGCGCGTTGCCAAGCGATGTTGAGATCACATTCGAAAGCGTTTTTAGCACCTTGCCAGAAACGATTGCGGTGCTTGATATTGGCAACGGTGGCTTGCAGACGGACCGCGCTGTGACCGATCAGGTGATGAATATACTGGCATCGCAAGGGCGCGGTTTCGTGACTGTGAGCCAAGGATTGAACATGGCCGTCCGTGCCGCTGAACAGGCGGACGTGCCTGCGGCGGTGGTTTACACCGATCTGGACGGTGACGGTCAGGACGCGCGGATCGTGCGCCGTTTTGTGGATCAAGCCGCGTTTCGCGCCCGTCAGGAAAGCGGCGTCGTGCTGGTGGGTCGTATGCGCCCCGACACGATTTCGGCGTTGATTCTTTGGGGGTCGACCAGCCAGGATAACCAGATTGCGATTGTGCCGCTCAGCGCGGTCTTGAACGCTCAGTAGGCACAAGAACGGCTGCCAGATATTGTGCAGCGATACACGTCGGTTCTGCACAATCTGCGCTAGGAATTGCCTGATCTGAACATTGCCGCATCGGCAGCGGCGCGACGAATGGCGTTCGATTTGTGGACGGTTTCCATATATTCAGCCTCTGGGTCACTGTCATAGACAACGCCGCCGCCCGCTTGAATATAAAGCTGATCGCCCTTGAGTACGGCGGTGCGCAGCGCGATGCACATGTCCATGTCACCGTTCGCTGAAAAGTAGCCACAACCGCCGCCATAAAGCCCGCGCTTTTCGGGTTCCAGTTCGTCGATGATTTCCATCGCGCGGACTTTGGGCGCGCCCGATACAGTTCCTGCGGGCATACCAGCAAAAAACGCCGACAGTGCGTCTTGATCGTCGGCCAACTCGCCCACGACGTTGGATACGATGTGCATCACGTGGCTGTAGCGTTCGACGATAAATTGTTCGGTCGGGCGCACTGTGCCGATCTTGCAGACCTTGCCAGTGTCGTTGCGGCCCAGATCAAGCAACATCAAATGCTCTGCCAGCTCTTTTTGGTCGGCCAGTAAATCAGCCTCAAACGCGTTGTCTTCCTCTGGTGTGGCGCCGCGAGGGCGGGTGCCCGCGATCGGGCGAATCGTGACTTCGGATCCGAATACACGGACCAGAATTTCAGGGCTGGCGCCGATGACCTGATAATCACCATAGTTGAAATAGAACATGAACGGCGACGGGTTGGTGCGCCGCAAGGACCGGTACAATGCAAAGGGCGGTTCGCTGTAGGTTTGGGTCCAGCGCTGTGACGGCACACACTGGAAAATATCGCCCGCACGAATGTAGTCTTTGGCTTTTTCAACTGCATCCATGTAGCCCGATTTGGTAAAGTTCGACACGGGGTCGGGGACGTCGGCTGCGCTGCCCAAGGCGCGTTCGGTCAATGGCACAGGCAATTCCAGCGCGCGCTGCGCGTCCATCACCCGTTCAGCAGCTTGCGCATAGGCGGCTTTGGCCGTGAGGCCAGAGGTCGCATAGGCAGGTGCCACAAGGATCACTTCGCCTTTAACACCGTCAAGCACGGCCACCACAGAGGGGCGCAACATCACAGCGTCGGGCAAGCCAAGCGGGTCGGGGTTTACATCGGGCAGGTGTTCGACCAGCCGGATCATATCATAGCCGAGGTAGCCAAACAGGCCCGCACTGGCGGCTGGCAGATCAGCTGGCAGATCAATCCGGCTTTCCGCGATCAGGCCGCGCAAGTTATCAAGGGGATCACCGGACTGATCAACAAATCCGTCTTCGTCAAAGCGTGCGTCGCGGTTGATGCGGCTTTGTGTGCCGTTGCAGTCCCAAATCAGATCCGGCTTCATCCCGACAATAGAATAGCGGCCCCGAATTTCGCCGCCCGTCACAGATTCCAGCAAAAACGCGTGTTTGCCAGCGGCGGTGAGTTTCAGCATCAGCGACACCGGCGTGTCGAGATCGGCGGTCAGACGGGTGTAGACGATCTGGTTTTCGCCCGCGTCATATCCCGCACTGAAAGTGTCAAAATCGGGCGTCATGATCTAGCGGAAGTTTGTGTGAACAGCGTTGCGCGCCTGTTCGTTGACTTGCACATCGGTGCGCAATTGCACGGTTCGGCTGTACAACTCGTAGATGTCCTGCGCGATGCCTTCGCCTGCGGATTCTGCGACGGACGCGACTTCGGCTGTGTAGGCTTCGTCGGACGTGTCGGCGGCGGTGATCGCGTCAAGGCGCACGATGATCGCGCCGTCCGCATTAGGCAGCACGCGCACGTTGCCGATTTCCATTTCAAACACATCCCTAAGGAATGTTGGTGGCGTGCCATTGATAAAGCCGCGCCGTGTGATGTTGTTTTCCTGGATCGCGTTCAGGTCAAGGAATGCGAAATCCTGCACCGCCGACATGAGTTGTGCCTGCTTAGCTTCGGCGGCGGCAATGACCGCTGCGGCGGTTTCTTGGGCTTCCCAGCCCGCAATAACTTGGTCGCGAATGTCATCCAGCGGGATCAGGGCAGGTGGGCGCACGTCGATCACATCAACGGCAAACAAGCCGCCGTCATCAAGTTCTGCCAGTTCCGGAAAGTCCCCGACGTCTTGCGTTGCGGCCACATCACGAAAGGCGGCGTAGGCGGCGATATCATCGGTGGTGAGGCTGGTAAAGTCGAGTTCCCCCAACACCATGTCGGTTTGCGCGACCAAGTTGTCCAAAGACGCGCCGCCCGCCAACAGGTTGGTGATCGGGTCGATCTGGTCTTCGATCAAACGCTGCGCGCGCGCGGCGGACTGGGTTTCGCGCAGCGCGGGCAGGGCTTGCTCGAATGTCGTGTTTTGCGCGGCAAGAACCGCGTTCATCCGGAACAGCGCAGGGCCAAGATCGGTTGGGAACGGGCCGGACACACCGCCGGTTTCAGATGCGAACACGGCCTCTCCCGCGGCGCCCAATTGGGCCAGACTGACATCGCCACCATCGACATCGTCAAGGCTAAGGCCGCGATCGGCCACCAATTGCGGGAACGTGGTGTCGCCTGCGTTGATCGCATCCAGTGCGGTTTGTGCGGCTTCTTCATCGGCGAAAACCAAACGTTCAATCAGACGGCGTTCCGCCTGCACGAATTCGTCAATGCGTTCGTCATATTCGAGGCGCAGTTCTTCTTCGTCCACTGGCATGTCATCCTGGATCATCGACGGAACGATCCACGCATAACGCAGTTCGCGGGTTTCCAAGCTGGTGTAGAGATTGGGGTTGGCGTCGTAGTGCGCTTGCAGATCATCTTCGCTCGGCTCTGGGAGGATGATTTCGATGTTAGCGGCGCTCAGCGGTGCCCATGTAAATGTGCGCCCTTCGCGAATAAACTGCGCAACGACCTCACCGAACACGGACGGATCGGGAACGCCTGTAAAGACTGCGCCTTGCAGCAAGGCACGTGCAGCACCTTCACGCAGGTCGGTTTCATATTCGCGAACGTTCATACCGGACCGTGACAGCGTTTCGCGGTAGGTTGTGCGATCAAAGGTGCCCTCGAAGCCGCGAAAGTTCGGGTCTGCAAGAACCTGTTCGCTGATGACGCGGTCGCCAACGGAAAGGCCAAGCATCGCTGCTTCGTTGTCCAAGCTGCGTTCGGCAACAACGATCTGCAACGCCCGACCGGGAACCTGTGCGTCCTGTGCTTCGGGGAATGAAATTGTGCGGCCTTCTTGCGCGCTGCGAAGTCTGATCTGGGTTTGCAATTCTTGGTAATAGCGTTGCGCGGACAGGGTTTTATCGCCCACCGCCCCAATGGATTGCAGGTTGCCCGACAGACCCGATGCGCCAAAGCCCATCAGTCCCACAAAAAGCAGGCCCAGTATGATCCACACGAAGAAGTTTTTCGTTTTGCCCTTGGCCATGATGCAATCGCCCAAATAATAAGTCAGAATTCACGTTTGCAACTGAATAGGCGCGCGGTGGGCAGGGTGCAAGCGGACTTAAGGCTGATAGGCCACCAGACGGTCAAACAATGCCGTTATCCCAGCGCGATCCACGTTGGCAAAGGCAATGCGAAGGTGCTGTTGGCCACCATTATTAGGCATAAACATCGTGCCCGGCAGGGTAAGGACGCCTGCCTGTTTCACAAGGTCCTGTGCCAGCGCATCCGACGCCATATCAAACGGATGCTTCAGATAGGCAAAATAGGCGCCGCAGCCTTCCAATTTCCAACCCTTGGCCGCAAGGCGCGGAAATTGTTCCTCAATCGCGGCGCGACGATCAAGTATCTCGCGGCGTTCCCCCGCCAGCCAATCGCGCAAGTTGCGCATGCCCCAAAGGGCGGCGTGTTGGCCCAATTGGTTGGGGCAGATCGTGACCGTGTCGAGGAACTTTTCCACTTCGGCCAAACGTTCCGAAGACCCGATCAAGGCACCGACACGGTGGCCCGTTAACCGATATGCCTTTGAGAACGAGTAAAGCTGGATCAATGTGTCGTCCCAGTTCGGGTCGCCAAACAACGGATGCGGTGCGCCTGTCCGGCTGTCAAAATCGCGGTAGGTTTCGTCAATGATCAGCGCAATGCCGCGCTCGCGCGCGAGGTTGGCGAAGGCTTGCACCGTTTCAGCCGGATATTCGACGCCGCCCGGATTGTTTGGTGTGACCAGCGCGATAGCGCGGGTTTTGTCGGTGATCAGTGCTGCGGCATCTTCTGCGCTGGGGATTAAGCCATTGGGTGCGGCAAGGGGCACCGTCGTTACGCCCGCCATATCCAGCCACATGCGGTGGTTGAAATAATACGGCACGGGGAGGATAACTTCGTCGCCCTCACCGCAAAGTGTGGCAATCGCGGCCGCAAACGCCTGATTGCAACCAGACGTGATCGCGACGTTGTGCGGTGTGATTGTGCCGCCATAAGCCTGTGACCACTGTGCCGCGACTTCTGCGCGCAAGTCAGGCAGGCCGAGGACGGGGCCATATAAATGGGTCGTATCGTCTTCAACAATCATCCGCGCCATCGCTTCGCGCATCGCCAAAGGGGGCGGGTCCACGGGGGCTGCTTGGCTGACGTTAATAAGGGGGCGGGCGCTGAAATCGACGCCGTCCAACCAGCGGCGCGCCTCCATGACGGGTGGGGAGAATGTCGTGGCGGTGCGAGAAACCATAGTTAGGGCCCCGATCAATATGAATTTGAATTAGGTGGACTGCGAAGCAGTCCGGCGGTGTTCAAGGATGACGATGACTATGACGAACACGTCTACCACGCTCAAGGCAAGCAATATGATGTCAGGCGATTGTGTAAAGTGCCAAAGCTGATAGGCGACAAATGCAAACAGCGACGTGAGTGAAAACGGATAGGCAATCCGCCATTTCAACAACAGGCTCAACACGACAATCGTATGGATCGCGCCATGACCCAGCAGGTAAACGACGTAAAAATGGCTGGCCTGCGGATCAAATGATGTAACCCAGCTATTGATCATTTGCGCGATAGGATCTGTGGGATCTTCGGCCAATTCGTTACGCGCCATGAACCCGATCAGGCCCGTCGCCGCGTTCGCGGGCAGCACAAGCAAAGCAAAACCGGCGGCCAATTGAAAGACAGCCAAAGCCGCCTTTGCCAGCAAACTCAGCACGAACGTTACCTCGATAGCATCGTGGTGCCGAAAGTGGGCCACCCTAGTCTTTGCCGCGATACGGTTCGACGTATTGCAGCGCCATGTCCCATGGGAAGAAAATCCATGTGTCTTGGGACACGCCGGTGATGAACGTATCGACCTGCGGTTCGCCTTCAGGTTTGGCATAAACAGTCGCGAAATGCGCGTTTGGATATTGCGCGCGCACCAGTTCAAGGGTTTTGCCGCTGTCGACCAGATCATCAACGACCAGAATACCGGTTCCGTCGCCCATCATCGTCGCATCGGGGGATTTCAACACGCGGGCTTCGCGGCGTTGATCGGCTGCCCCGCCACCTGAATAATACGAAATGACCGAAATTGTATCGACCGTGCGAATGTCGAGTTCGCGCGCCACGATCATCGCAGGCGCCATGCCACCACGGGTGATCGCAACGACTGCTTTCCACGCCCCATCATCAGGACCCTTGCCGTCAAGGCGCCATGCAAGCGCGCGGCTGTCGCGGTGGATTTGATCCCATGAAATATGGAATCCTTTTTCGTGGGGCAGGCGGCTTTCGTCTTTGGCGGTCATGGCGTCGTCCTTGTTCAGGCTTTGTTAGTCTTTATTCGGGGACATATCGGGGGCATCGACGGCCTTCATGCCAACAACGTGGTAGCCCGCGTCAACGTGATGCACTTCACCGGTTACGCCGGAACTGAGGTCAGACAGCAGATAAAGGGCCGAACCGCCAACCTCGTCGATGGTGACGTTTTTGCGCAGGGGCGAGTTGTATTCGTTCCATTTCAAGATGTAGCGGAAATCACCAATCCCGGAGGCCGCAAGCGTTTTGATCGGGCCCGCCGAAATGGCGTTCACCCGGATGCCGTCCTTGCCAAGGTCTTCGGCCATATAACGCACCGAGGATTCCAAAGCGGCCTTGGCGATCCCCATGACGTTATAATGCGGCATGATGCGTTCGGCGCCGTAATAGGTAAGGGTTATGGCAGACCCACCTTTGTTCATCATCTTTTCGGCGCGCTGCATGACGGCGGTGAACGAATACACCGAAATATCCATCGTCATCATGAAATTGGCGCGGCTGGTATCAACGTACCGACCCCGAAGTTCATTTTTATCTGAAAAGCCAATGGCATGGACAACGAAGTCAAAGTTGTCCCAACGCGTCTTCAGGCCATCAAACAGGGCATCGATCGAGGCTTCGTCGCCAACGTCGCAAGGCAGAACGAAATCTGACCCAAGGGAGGCGGCTAATGGAACGACCCGTTTCTTCAACGCATCCCCTTGGTAGGAAAACGCGAGGTCTGCACCCGCATCCCCGAGGGCCTTAGCGATACCCCAAGCGATGGATTTGTCGTTGGCGAGACCCATAATAAGGCCACGTTTCCCCTGCATCAAATTGGATGGCATGAATTCCCCTTCGCACGATCGGACATTTTGGCCGAACCTCAAAGCCACGCGTTGGCGGCCGCTGTTGTTTGGGTGTAAGCGATAGGAGCGGGTGCCACAAGACTTTCAGGCGCGTCGCGTTTGGCTCTTGACCGATCCAACGGCAAGGCCACTTAAGATGAAAATATGTATTGAAAGGCGAATGATATGACAGACCGCAGTGGACTATTTGCTGGCGATAATCCCTTTGACATCGTGCGGGCCTGGTTGGCAGAGGCGCAAAAGGTAGAGCCCAACGATCCTAATGCCGTGGCCTTGTCCACGGTTGACGGTGACGGCATGCCAAATGCGCGGATTGTGCTGCTTAAAGATGTTGAGGACGACGGGTTTGTCTTTTTTACCAATTACGGCAGCACCAAAGGCCAAGAGTTGGATCAGTCCGGCAAAGCCGCGTTTGTTATACATTGGAAATCCCTGCGACGTCAGATCCGTGTGCGCGGCACCGTGACACGCGAAGACGGCCCACAGGCGGATTCCTATTTCATGACGCGTAATCCCAAGAGCCGCCTTGGCGCATGGGCGTCCCAGCAATCGCGTCCGCTCGCCTCGCGTGATGTGTTGGTTGCACAAGTTGAACAGGCGGCGGCAGAGCAGGGGCCAGATCCGATTCGGCCGCCATTTTGGGGCGGTTTTCGAATCTGTCCGGTCGAAATTGAATTCTGGGCCGATGGCGCGTCTAGGTTGCACGATCGGTTCAGGTGGTCGCGGAAAGGGCGAGTAGAGCCTTGGAAAATAGATCGGTTATACCCATAATTATTAACGATAAGTTAATATGGCCGATCTGAGCGCTTGTATTTGTTGACCAACCAGTCAAGTATCTATGCAGTAAATTGCTTGCGGTTGTTTTAGTGGATACGCGAGCCTGGGTATAAACTGGTCTTAAAAATGGACGATATTAGTACTGATGCCTTCGTCATGACGGGGCACGTGAAGTGGTTCGACGCGGGAAAAGGGTTTGGTTTTATCCTTGCCCAAGATGGTAACGCAGATATTTTGCTACACGCCAACGTGTTGCGAAACTTTGGACAAAGTTCCGTCGCCGACGACACCCGAATTGAAGTGTTGGTTGCCGAAACAGAGCGCGGCCTGCAAGCGATAGAAGTTTTATCCATTGAACAAAACCTAGCACCTCCTGGATCAGGGCTTGCTGACTTTGCCGAGTTTGATCCCGCAGACATTGCCGCCGTGGCGATCGAACCTGCACGGGTCAAATGGTTCGACAAAGGCAAAGGGTTCGGATTTGCGAATGTGTTTGGCGATGACGCTGACATTTTTGTGCATATCGAAGTCTTGCGCCTTGCGGGTCTTGCTGATCTGTTTCCAGGCGAGGCCATTGCGCTGCGGGCCATGAAAGGCAAACGCGGGCTTATGGCCGCTGAGGTTTTGTCATGGGAAAGCGCCGTTCCGCATCCTTCATAGCGACAACAATCATAGCTTGGACAGTCGCCGCATTCGGCTTTGCGGGTGCATCGTTAGCGGCGTGTTCGCAAGATACAGTGTCTGTGCGCGGTGATTTCGGGTCGGCGCAGTTTACGGTCGAAGTTGCTGATTCACCTGCAGAGCGGTCCCGCGGTCTGATGTTCGTGGAACATATGGCGACGACGCAGGGCATGTTGTTTGTCTATGGCCGCCCACAGAGCGTCAGTTTCTGGATGCGCAACACACTTATCCCGCTTGATATGGTTTTTGTCGACGACACGGGCGTGATCCGTAATATCCATTCCATGGCGCAACCCCTCGATGAGACATCGATATTTGGCGGCACTGAGATCCAGTTTGTGCTTGAGATCAATGGCGGGCTGGCTGATCGGCTCGGCATGGACGTCGGAGACCAGATGCAGCACATCAGTTTTGGCAACGATGCCATTTGGCCCTGTGAAACCAACTAAGAAATCAAATTAAAAAAATGTATTTAGGGTCTTTGCAACCGCGCAAACACCCCTTAGATGAGGCCTTGGTTCGGGGCGTGGCGCAGCCTGGTAGCGCATCTGTTTTGGGAACAGAGGGTCGAAGGTTCGAATCCTTTCGCCCCGACCACTTCTAACAAAGATCAAAACCCAAGTCTGCAACGTCGGATCTTTGCAGGCACTCGACTGCCTCAGAGAGGCTGCCCACCGGCGGCTCTCAGCAGGGCAGTCATTTCATTAGACACCGATATATCTGGGAACCGCACTTGTTGTGCGCCGCCTGACCGCTGTGGCACGCGGATGTAATTGTCAGCCGTCACCAAATACCCCAACGACGTGTCGCGCCCCGTGAACGTGATGACGAATTTGGGTAGGGCTTGCACGGTGCCATTAAATTGCAAAATGAGGGCGGCGGCTGATTCTGTGTCCGGTAACGACTCGCAGCGGACCTCGTTGCGGCTGGGTTGGATGACAGTTTGGGCCGGTCCGTCGCAAACTGCGGCCGCCGCGACAAACAAGTTGGAGGGATAGTCAGGAAAATAAGCCTGTTGCGCACCGTCGGCTGCGTCGCCAGCGGTTGGGGCCACGCGAGAGACCGGCGCTTCGGCGCATCCTGTCAATACCACTGCAAAAGTTAACATAACCCAACGCATGTAAATCTCCTCGTTGCTTTACGTGACAAGACTGACACAGCCGCGCGGTTGTGCAAGTCACGTTTGGCCGATGCGCGGTCACATTCGCGGGCTTGTGGATAACTCATGCAGAAAGTGAAGTTTGTGGCATAGCGTTCTGGCATCCTTGGGGTTTTCGCAATTTGGCTGACAGGCGGCGCGGCTGCACAGGTCTGTGTGTAACTCTGAGGGAGAATCGAGGGTGGTTTTTGGGTCGGAATGGTTAAGGTCCGGTCAAGACTGTTTAATCTATATTTAGGGTAAAAATTTCATTGACCCCCTAGGTGTAGATGAGCAATGTTGTGAAAGCTGGATGAGACGACACAACATTGAGTGTCGCGCACGGCGTGGGACAGGTTTCGGGACACAGGATGCTGAACAGTATCTTCGGCTTGAAAGTGACCCCTTCATTTGGGGGCCACAGAGCTTTGTTTTACGCGTTTTGAAGACTCACTCAGCGCACTAAATTTCGGTCCAGAACGGGTCGGTGAGGGACACGGGGGCCGCAACGACGGACCCCATATAAAACAGAGGCGAGTGCACGATGAAGATTGAACGCAGTTTCACAAAATCTGGACAAGACGCATACGCGGAGGTGCCGTTCAAGGCCGCCACATCCGAGATCAGAAACCCTGACGGGACAATCGTTTTCAAACTTGAAAATTGTCAGATTCCGAAAGGCTGGTCGCAAGTCGCGTCAGACGTCATCGCGCAGAAATATTTCCGCAAAGCAGGCGTGCCGTCTGAAACCGTGCGGGTCGCTGAAAAGGGTGTGCCAGAGTTTTTGTGGCGCTCCGTTCCCGCCGAGGGCGCGCAGATGTCCGGCGAGATTTCGGCCAAGCAGGTGTTTGATCGTCTGGCCGGTGCATGGACCTACTGGGGCTGGAAGGGTGGCTATTTCACTACCGAAGAAGACGCCCAGACCTATTTCGATGAGATGCGTTATATGTTGGCGACACAGCGCGCCGCGCCAAATTCACCACAATGGTTCAACACCGGTCTGCACTGGGCCTACGGCATCGATGGTCCTGCACAGGGTCACCATTATGTCGATTACAAAACCGGCAAGCTGACCGCGTCAAAGTCATCTTATGAACATCCGCAGCCGCATGCCTGTTTCATTCAATCGGTCAAAGATGATCTGGTCAATGAGGGCGGGATCATGGACCTTTGGGTCCGCGAAGCGCGCCTGTTCAAATACGGGTCCGGGACTGGCACGAACTTTTCTTCGCTGCGTGCGTCAGGCGAAAGCCTGTCGGGGGGCG
This sequence comes from Octadecabacter sp., assembly GCA_017886375.1. Lineage (GTDB taxonomy): Bacteria > Pseudomonadota > Alphaproteobacteria > Rhodobacterales > Rhodobacteraceae > Octadecabacter. The sequence goes on along the minus strand of JAGGNB010000015.1, from coordinate 10,670 downwards.
GTAAATCGTCCGGCCTGATGGGGTTCCTGAAGATTGGTGACCGTGCAGCAGGCGCTATCAAATCCGGTGGCACAACACGACGCGCAGCAAAGATGGTGATCGTGGATGCAGACCACCCCGATATTGAGGAATTCATCAACTGGAAGGTGCTTGAGGAACAAAAAGTCGCGTCCATCGTTGCGGGTTCCAAGATGCACGAACAAAAGCTCAACCTGATTTTTGATGCGATCCGCACATGGGACGGCAAAGCTGACGATGCCTATGATCCAAAGGTGAACCCGGCGTTGAAAGATGCTGTGCGCGAAGCCAAAAAGGTCTGCATTCCAGAGACCTACGTCAAACGCGTGCTGGATTATGCCCGCCAAGGTCACACGGCCATCGAATTCCCGACCTACGATACCGATTGGGATTCAGAGGCGTATAATTCGGTGAGTGGTCAGAACTCCAACAACTCGATCCGCGTGACGGATGCGTTTTTGAAGGCTGTCGAAGATGACGCAAACTGGAAACTGATCAACCGCAAGAACGGCGAAGTCGCCAAGGTCATCAAAGCCCGCGATTTGTGGGAACAGGTTGGCCACGCGGCATGGGCCTGCGCCGATCCAGGCATCCAGTATCACGACACCGTCAACGCGTGGCATACTTGCCCGGAAGATGGCGCGATCCGTGGGTCCAACCCGTGTTCCGAATACATGTTCCTTGACGATACAGCCTGTAACCTTGCGTCGATGAACCTGCTGAAGTTCTTCAAAGACGGTGAATTCCAAGTCGAAGACTACATGCATGCATCGCGTCTTTGGACGGTCACGCTGGAAATCTCCGTGATGATGGCGCAGTTCCCATCCAAGGAAATCGCGCAGCGCTCGTTTGATTTCCGCACGCTGGGTCTTGGCTATGCCAACATCGGCGGCTTGTTGATGAACATGGGCTTCGGTTACGATTCAGACGAAGGCCGCAGCATGGCTGGCGCGCTGACCGCAATCATGACGGGTGTGTCTTACGCGACATCGGCTGAAATCGCCGGGGAGCTTGGCGCATTTTCAGGCTATGGGCGCAACAAAGATCACATGCTCAAGGTTATTCGCAACCACCGCAATGCGGCGTATGGCGCATCTGACGGGTATGAAAAGCTCGACATCAAACCAGTTCCGCTGGATCACGCAAATTGCCCCGATGCCCGCCTGATCGACATCGCTATGTCGACGTGGGACGAAGCGCTGCGTCTTGGTGAAAAGCATGGCTACCGCAACGCCCAAGTGTCGGTGATCGCGCCCACAGGCACCATCGGTCTGGTGATGGATTGCGACACGACGGGAATCGAGCCTGACTTTGCGCTGGTGAAGTTCAAGAAGCTTGCCGGCGGCGGGTATTTCAAGATCATCAACCAATCGGTGCCGGCGGCTTTGGCGAAACTGGGCTATTCCACGTCTCAAGCCGAAGAAATTCAGGCCTATGCGGTGGGGCACGGCACGCTGGGCAACGCACCGGGCATCAACCACACAGCATTGATCGGCCATGGGTTTGGTCCGGCAGAGATCGAAAAGATCGAAGAGGCACTGCCATCCGCTTTTGATATCCGGTTCGTGTTCAACCAATGGACGCTGGGCGAAGATTTCTGCACGAAGGTGCTGGGCATTCCCGCCAACAAACTGAACGATCCGACGTTTGATTTGTTGAAATCTTTGGGTTTTTCCAAGGAAGACACCGATCTGGCCAATGACCACGTTTGTGGCACAATGACGCTGGAAGGTGCGCCGCACCTGAAAGAAGAACACTACGTTGTGTTCGATTGCGCCAATCCGTGTGGCAAAAAGGGCAAACGCTACCTGTCCGTCAACAGCCACATCTACATGATGGCCGCAGCACAATCGTTCATCTCAGGCGCGATTTCCAAGACGATCAACATGGCGAACGACGCCACGATCGAAGACTGTCAAAAGGCGTATGAGTTGTCTTGGTCTTTGGGCATCAAAGCCAACGCGCTGTACCGTGATGGATCAAAACTGTCGCAACCATTGGCTGCAGCCTTGATCGAAGACGATGAGGAAGCCGCTGATATCCTTGAGAACGGCAACATCCACGCCAAGGCGCAGGTCATTGCCGAAAAGATCATCGAAAAGGTCGTCATCAAAGAGATCATCAAAAGCCACCGCGAAAAGATGCCGCAGCGTCGCAAGGGCTACACCCAGAAAGCCAACGTCGGCGGCCATAAGGTGTATCTGCGCACAGGCGAATACGAGGACGGCAACCTCGGTGAGATTTTCATCGACATGCACAAGGAAGGCGCTGGTTTCCGCGCCATGATGAACAACTTCGCCATCGCGGTGTCGGTTGGTCTGCAATACGGCGTGCCGCTGGAAGAATTCGTCGATGCCTTCACGTTCACCAAATTCGAACCTGCGGGCATGGTTCAGGGCAACGACAGCATCAAGAACGCGACGTCGATCCTTGATTATATCTTCCGTGAATTGGCTGTATCTTACCTCGATCGCACCGATCTGGCACACGTCAAACCAGAAGGCGCGACATTCGACAGTCTAGGTCGCGGCGAAGAAGAAGGCGTGTCCAACATTCAGGAAATGTCGGACAGTGCGGCATCGCGGTCTTTAGAAGTTCTCAAGCAGATCAGCTCAACAGGTTATTTGCGCAAGCGCGTGCCAAACGATCTGTACGTGTTGCAGGGCGGAGCGGGTGCGGTGGCATTCGGTGGCGCTGATGCGGCAGTCGCACTTGAAACCCTGATCCCAGCCGTTGTGGCCGGTGGCGCAATGGCAAAAGCCACGACGACGACAACAATCGCATCCGGTGCCATCAGTCTAACCGCACGCGATAAGGCGAAGATGCAAGGCTATGAAGGCGAAGCCTGCGGCGAATGCGGCAACTACACGCTGGTGCGCAACGGCACTTGCATGAAGTGCAACACCTGTGGGGGAACGTCAGGCTGTAGTTAACGGGCTGTAGCGAAACAGGGTCGGTCTTACCATCGGTCCTGCCAGATAAAGGGTGCTTTGTCCCAATACCGGACAAAGCACCCCTGAGCGAATTGAAACAAACTAGAGATCCGGGGTCGGTGCGCTTACCCTTGGTGCAGATCGGGCCGCAGGCAAAAAACGACGAGCAGTAAATTTCGAGCCCGATCAGCAAAACTAATGGGCCCCTTTATGGGGCCCTTTTTTATGAATGGCCTTATCGCCTTAGAAGTGCAGTTTGAAAAATGTGTCCGCTAGGCTTCTCTGCGTACAAAGGGTCCGGGTTGCTTTTGGCGCGAAGACCAACAGGGATGTGTGTTTGTTCAGCGCTCGCAAAACCCAACAGACGTGATCAAATATAGGGCCAAAGACAGAGCCCAATAAAATAGCGCGCAAAAAAAGGGGCGCTGCATGTGCAACGCCCCTCTATTGTGTGTGTGCTGTTACTCCGCCGGAAGACCGGACGGAATTCCATTGCCAGTCGCGCCTTCGATCTTGTCAAAGGTTGTTGGCACGCCAGCTTTCTCACGGCGCGTGTCATTATAGATCGCCTTCAGCAGCGCTATCGCCATAAGCGCCATAACGACCGAGAACGGCAGTGCACCGATCACCATCGCAGTCTGTATCGCAGACGTACCGCCTGATATCAGCAGGCCAGCCACCACAAACGCAAGCGCTGCACCCCAGAACAGGATGTGTGGACGCGATTTTGGTCCCTCGTCGCCAGCCGCGTTGATTGTATTCACGATCAGCACCGCTGAGTCAGCGGAGGTTACAAGGAAGGTCAGCAGCAGGACCACGATCAAAAGCGTCATGGCATAAGACAACACCGCAGAGATCGGCGACAACATGAATTCCGTCATCGCGAAGATCTTGTCGCCGTTGCCCGCTGCAAAGATGATGCCGTCTGCGCCACCATTGAGTTCCAGATCGATCGCTGTGCCACCGGCCCAAGCGAACCACACGAAACACATCAGCGCAGGCACGATCAGGGCGCCCAGCACGAATTCGCGGATTGTCCGCCCACGCGAGATGCGTGCAAGGAACAGCCCAACAAAAGGTGCAAATGCGATCCACCAAGCCCAATAAAACACGGGCCACCAGCCCTGCCATTGTGCCAGCAGGAAGGATTCAGATCCCTCAACACCGTCTGAACGGAAGACATTCAGGCTGAGTTCCGGCAGCGCGAGGAGGTAGTCCCACAGGCCGACGAACATCGCGTTGAAGCCAAACCAAGTTGCGCCAAAGATGATGAAGAAGCCGAGCAAGATGATCGACAGCACCATGTTGATGTTGGAAAGCCACTTGATGCCTTTGCCGACACCTGAAAGCGCCGACAAAGTCGACAGGCCCATGATCACCAGCAAGGCGATGATAATGCCCGCTGTCGAGGCCGAGCCTTCGGCATCCGTAAGACCGTTGAACCCGATACGGGTCAGGCCCGCAACGAATTGATCAACGCCAAAACCAAGTGTCTGGGCGACACCTAGAATCGTGGCAACGACCGCGACAACGTCAATGACGTTGCCGAGCGTTCCAGCAAGCGCCTTACCGAAAAGAGGTGTCAAACCAGAGCGGATCGTCAGCGGCAGCCCGCGACGATAGCTGAAGAAAGCCAGCGACAAGCCGCAGATTGCATAACACGCCCATGCGCTAAAGCCCCAATGCAGGAATGACCATTTGTAAGCCATACGAATATTGTCTGCTGTGCCGCCCGTGGTCAGGCCCATGATCGTTTCTGGGTTCGACCCGAAGTGCGAAACAGGTTCCGCCACGGCCCACGTCAACATGCCGACACCGATACCGGCGCCAAACATCATGGAGAACCAAGAAAAGTTACTGAATTCCGGCCTCTCACCTTCAAGCCCGAGATTCAATCGCCCCGCAGCCGGCCAAAGCGCCAGAATGATGCAAACGAGAACAAAGAATGCGACGACCCAGATATACCAGGATGCGAAGACTTCCAGAATGACCTTGTTAAGACCGTTCAGGACCAGACCCGACTGGATCGGCCAGAAGATAGCCCAGACCACTATTATGGCTATGATAATTTTTGCCGGCACTGCGACCGATGTCGCAAATCCATTATAAAAGCCGCCGTCTTGTGTGTTGATATCAAGCTCCGTTAACGGGGGGCCTATACTTCTATCGTCTGACATTTGGAATCCTCCTGTATTTATAGACCATCAGTCTGCCTAGATATTCCCAAAAAAGTAGCTTTTTTTTGCAGTATGGTCAAAAAAGGGGATGTTTTACTATTTACGGGCCAATGTAGCGGTTGTGTTGCCGTAATTTATCGGGCCGCCGCTCGAACTGACCCGTCGGCGAACGCGGGCCATGTCAGAAACAAGATTGCAGGATTGGAAATTCCGTGGGCGGCCAAGGTGCTGACAAGGCGGTCCGGCGTGCAGGACGCGATGATTTCATCGCGCGCCTGCGCGTTGGCCACGATGTCGATCTGAATGTGCTTGGCATGTCCGGTGTCCATGACCGCGCGCGCAATATCGCCCGCGACACCCAGCCCCATGTAAATCGCGACCCGGGTGCCCGGTCGCAGGGTCGCCAGCCAATTCGGGGTCTGGTTAGGGTGCGCCGTCTGGCCCGTCGTCAGCACAAGCGTGTCACACGCCCCGCGCTGCGTCAAAAATCCGCCCAAAGCCGCCGATGCACCGCTGGCCGCCGTCACACCCGGGACGATCTCTTAGGAAATGCCCGCCGACACAAGACTTAGGTGTTCGAGCGTGTCGCGATCCGGATTGGCAAGGTCGATCAGTATTATGTCGGGGTTCTGTGTCCTCACAAAGCGGTCCAACTGCGCCGCCGCCCCGATCATTGTGACATCCGTCCAGCCGCCATCCTTGAGCGCATCGATAATGTCGCGGGCGCGTTGCGGGTCGGGTTCTACAACGATAATTTTAAGGTCATTCAACACGAGTTACCGTTGCGCACGCAAACTGCGCCTCTGCTATCAGCGGGTGGGTTTTTTACGCATCAACGACGAAACTTGCACAAAATCGCACTCTTCTGAAACGCGATGCATAATATTGAGGCATAACGCGAAAATGGATTGGGACTGTCACGGTCTCTGGTCTGACGACCGTTGACATCGCAAATCCGAACCAGGGGGCCAGCCCCCGTCCTGCGGACTCCCCCCGGGATATTTTTGAAGCAAAGACGGGGTAAGTCAGGGCTTGGGCGTCAGGAGATGGTGAAATTCGGTGCGGCGAGGGTGAAGCCGTCAAATGAGAAACCTGGGCTGACCGTGCAGCTGACCAACGTCCAATCGCCCGTGGTGCGTGCGGCCTGCCAAGCGTCTTTTGGAACGATCCCTTGGGGGCGATCACCTGCCAAAACATCCGGGCCGAGGCGGTGATCAGTCTTTGGGCCAGAGTCTGTTTCAGAGATGCTCAGGATCAGGGGCGCGCCAGCGTGATAGTGCCAGATTTCGACGGCATCAACGCGGTGCCAATGGCTTGCCATACCAGATTTGAGCAGAAAGTAGATGCAGGTTCCGGTCGGGCGCCCGTCAGAGGCGCTGTCGACCCATGTTTGGCGATAAAATCCACCCTCGGGATGGGGCGCGAGGTTCAGGGCGTCGATGATGTCTTGTGCTGTCATGGTTGCAAGTTAGGCTCTGCATCAGGAAAGACCACGAGAAAGTGTACAAGGGAAACACCATGAAAGTAATCGTTGTCGGCGCGGGGATTATTGGGGCGTCCATTGCGTGGCATCTGTCACGGCGCGGCGGCGAGGTTGTTGTGATTGATGGCGGTGCTGCTGGTGCCAGTTCGCAGTCGTTCGGTTGGATCAACGCGAGCTTTTACGCCGATGCCGCGCATCACCGTTTGCGGGTTGCAGGTATTGCGGCGTATGGGCGGCTTATGGCGGTGCAGCCCGATCTGCCTATACAGATGTCAGGTGCACTTTGGTGGGAAGATCAGGGCGCTGCGTTGCATAAGATGAAGGCAGAATTGGCGGCTTTGGGCTATCCGGTTGCGCATTTGAGCCGCCGAGAGGCGCAGGCGTTGGAGCCTGACGTTCGCGCGTTGCCCGGTGATCTGTTGCAGTTCCCTGACGAGGGCGCGGCGGACGCGGGCGCTGTGGCAGAGGCGTTACTGACGGCATCGGGCGCGCAGGTTGTGTCGGGCGTTCGGGTGCTTGGCATCGCCCAGAACGCCGGTGTAGTTTGCGGGGTTGAGACGACCGTCGGGCGGATCGAAGCGCCGCGTGTTGTGGTCGCGGCTGGCACGGGATCGCCCGACGTTTTATCCAGTGTTGCGGTCAAATTGCCAATGCTGGTGCGCCCCGGTGTATTGGTGACGACAAAGCCGGTTGCGGTGAAAATTGCACATGTTTTGGTGACGCCGCACGGCGAAGTGCGCCAGTTACCAGATGGTCGGATATTGGCGTCAGCGGTTGCCAACCACCAAGGCGATAACGCAACAGACGTGACGGAACGGCCAGAAGACATCGCGGCACGGGTGTTGCGCTGGCTGGACCCGATGGTGGCGGGTGCAACGCTGGACTGGGACCGTGTAGCGCTGGCCTATCGGCCGATGCCCGCAGACGGTTTACCTGTGATCGGGGCCGCGGGACCGACGGGCCTGCACATTGCGGTGATGCATTCGGGTGTGACCTTGGCTGCGATTGCGGGTGAGGCTGTGGCGGCGGAGGTTTTGGGGCAGGGTGCGGAGTATCACGCCCTTTTGGCCCCGTACCGTCCCAATCGATTCCAGTAGGCGGTATCAATGGCAAAAGGCCCCCGCGCACGGGGGCCCAATGGGGTGTTGTGCAAGAATTAGCGCAGGATCGAACGGCCTGCAAAAATAGCGGTTTCGCCCAACATTTCTTCAATACGGATCAGCTGGTTATATTTCGCGAGCCTGTCGGAACGGGCCAATGAACCGGTTTTGATCTGACCGCAGTTTGTGGCAACGGCGAGGTCGGCAATCGTCGCGTCCTCAGTCTCACCGGAGCGGTGCGACATCACATTAGTAAAGCGCGCACGATGCGCCATGTCGACCGCCGTGAGGGTTTCTGTCAGCGTGCCGATCTGGTTCACTTTCACCAGCATCGAATTGGCAGACTTTTGCTCGATGCCCATGGCAAGACGGGCAGGGTTGGTCACAAACAAATCATCACCGACCAGCTGGATTTTATCACCAAGGCGTTGGGTCAGGGCGTTCCAACCGTCCCAATCGTCTTCGGACATGCCGTCTTCGATAGAGATGATGGGATAGTCGTTCACTAGGGCTTCGAGGTAGTCCACATTTTCAGCCGACGTCAGGGACTTGCCTTCGCCCTTCATCTCATACTTGCCGCCCTTGTAGTATTCCGTCGCGGCGCAATCGAGTGCGAGATAGATGTCCTCACCTGGTTTGTATCCAGCCTTTTTGATGGATTTCAGAATGAAATCAAGGGCGTCGCGGGTGGAACTGATGTTGGGTGCAAAGCCGCCCTCGTCACCAATACCCGTGGACAGGCCTGCTGCTGTCAACTCACCCTTGAGGGTGTGGAACACCTCAGATCCCATGCGCACCGCGTCGCGGATGTTTGTCGCGGACACCGGCATGATCATGAATTCTTGAATATCGATAGGGTTATCAGCGTGTTCACCGCCGTTGATGATGTTCATCATTGGTACGGGCAAGACCCGCGCGGATGTGCCGCCAATATAGCGAAACAGCGGCTGACCCATGTAATCTGCGGCAGCTTTGGCCACGGCGAGAGACACGCCGAGGATCGCGTTTGCCCCCAAACGGCCCTTGTTGTCGGTGCCGTCCAGTTCGATCATCGCCATGTCGATGGCGACTTGTTCGGTTGCGTCAAAGCCCACAATGGTGTCAGCGATCTCACCATTCACGGAGTCGACTGCTTGCAGCACGCCTTTTCCCATATAGCGCGACTTGTCGCCATCCCGCTTTTCAACCGCTTCGTGGACACCTGTGGACGCGCCCGATGGCACCGCCGCACGGCCCATTGTGCCGTCTTCTAGCGTGACGTCGACTTCTACCGTTGGGTTGCCCCGACTGTCGAGGATTTCGCGGGCGTGGATGTCGATGATCGTGCTCATGGGTTATTCCTTTGGCGAATATTTATCAGGGTGAGCGGTGTTAGCGCAAACAATGGGATGTTACCGCACCTATAGCGGCTCAGCTGCAGCTTGGGAAGTGCGCCGCGCGCGGGCTTCGCGGATGAAAGTGAACAATCCCGCGGCGATGACGATGGCGACGCCGATCAGCGTCATGGCGTCGGGGCGTTCGTTCAAAATGACCATGCCAAGGACCAGTGCGAACAACATCCGCGTGTAGCGAAACATTGAAATGAACGCAGCATCGCCCGCACGGGTCGCGGCAACAATGCTGAGATAGGCCGCCAATGCGACCGCGATACAACCCAACAGGGTCGCGCTGTCTAAAGCTGACATTGCCACAATCGTTTCGCCGTTTAGCCAGCACAGGGCCAAACCAGCGGGGACCAACAACAGAAAGGCATGCAAGGATAGGTGCGCGCCAGAGATCGGGACTTTGATCGAACGGGTTGCCAGATCACGCCCCGCAAGGCCAAACATCCCGCCAACGCCGATCAGGATCGCAACGGATACGCCGTCCAGCCCAGGACGGATGATGATCAGAACCCCGACAAAGCCCACAAGGATCGCAGTCCAGCGTTTCCAGCCTACAGTTTGGCCCAAAAACACCGCGCCACCCATGGCGACCACAAGTGGTGTGGCTTGGATGATTGCCGACAGCATCGTCACGTCAAGCCGCAAAAGGGCGGTGATGAACAACATCGTGCCCGCAACCTCAAAGAAACCGCGCAGCCAGACGCGTCGGTTCAGGTGGGCAGCTACGAACACCGGTTGGCCCTTGGCGATAAACCAAAGTGCAAATGCCAATGCACCGCCCGCCCCAATGACGGAGATGATTTGGCCACCGGGGATGCGCGCGCCCAAGGTTTTGATCAACACGTCTTCGATTGCAAACGCCAGCATCGAAAACGTCATAAACGCCGCACCGCGGAGGTTTTCCATACTTGCTGTCCTTAATGTGGGGCTGTGCCTGAACCGTTCAATTTTGCTGGTACGCCTGTGCCAATTGGAGAGCAAGGCTATTGAGTTAAAACGGTTTTTGAGTATTGATTTTGTGACTTTAGCGTTCGTCGCACCAACTGTATGCGCGGAGCAATCAACCGATTGGCGCGTCGCGGTGTCGTTCTAATCGCGCTTTTTTGGCACACCGTATAATTCCAGCCGATGACCCTTCAGCTCAAATCCGAGCTTGTCGGCGATGCGTTCTTGCAAGGCTTCAATTTCGGCATCGATGAATTCGATCACCTCGCCCGATTGCAGATCAATCAGGTGGTCGTGATGTTCACGATCCGCCGTTTCATAGCGTGCGCGACCATCGCCGAAGTCATGTTTTTCCAGAATACCGGATTCTTCGAACAATTTGACCGTGCGGTAGACCGTTGCCAATGAAATGCGCGGGTCGGCTGCTGACGCGCGGTTGTACAGTTCTTCTACATCGGGGTGGTCATCCGACGCCTCAAGCACACCCGCGATGGTGCGGCGCTGTTCAGTGAGGCGCAGGCCAATAGCCTCGCAGCGGGACAGGATGGTGTCGGTCATGGCGGTCTCTTGGGTGGTCTGGGACAATGTCGGGCCGTCGGTGTGGATGTGTTACGCCATCATTGCCGTAG
>JAGGNB010000071.1 GCA_017886375.1 Octadecabacter sp. | reverse complement strand
TTCGCCAATCTGGGCAAGCGTAACGCTCGTCTCGGTTTTTAAGACATCCCACAGGGCGGCGAGACCTTCTTCCCCGGCAGCGGCGATCGCAAATTGCAGAATGCGCCCCAGAAAGGTGAAGTTCGCGCCTTGTTGGAACGCTTTGACCACATCTTCGCCGCTGCGCAGACCTGTATCGTAAAACAGCGGGAGGTCTGAGCCAACGGCTTGGCGTATGTCGGCCAACGCGGTTATGGGTGGTGGTGCACTATCAAGCTGGCGGGATCCGTGGCTGGACACCTGAATGGCGTCGACACCCGCGTCGCGCAGCATCATTGCGTCTTGCGCGTCCAACACACCTTTGACGACCAGCTTGCCTGGCCACATGTCGCGAAGTTGCGCCAGCGTGTCCCAGTTCGCTTTAGCACGGCTTTCGGTGCGATCAAAATCATAGCCAGCCATGTCAAAATTCGCCATCTGCGGCTTGCCCTTGGCCAGCGCCGTCAACGACCAACGCGGGTGACACGCGAAGTCGATAAACTGACGTGGGCCGATCTTAAACGGCATGGTGAAACCGTGGCGCAATTCACGGGGGCGACGGCCCACTTCTGGGACATCGACCGTTAGGATAATTGTTTCATAACCGGCGGCCTTGGCACGTTCGACGAGTTTGAATGTGCCGTCGCCTTCACCCGTAAAATACAACTGAAACCACGCGTGCCCCTCAGCAGCCTCAATCAATGGCTCCATTGCGGTGGATGCAACTGTTGATACGCCAAGCGGCACATGTTCGCGCGCTGCCAGTCGCGCAAGCATCATGTCAGCACCCGGAGCGGACAGGTTGCACATGCCCATCGGGCTGATACCGAACGGCACCTTGGCCGATCGTCCGAACAAGGGAACAGCCAGTGATCTGTCACTCACGTCGCGCAAAATACGCGGTCGCAGTTCCAAATCATCAAAAGCCGCACGATTGCGCGCCGCGCCGATTTCGCGACCAGCGGCCCCGTCGATGTAGTCAAATACCATCCAAGGCAAACGGCGCCGCGCAATGCGCCGCGCGTCTGCACTTGAGTGGATACCAGTTTTCATACAGCGCCCCTGGCCATTTAGCTCGCGACCGCTTTCATGAACCGGTCGCGAATGACGACAGGGTCCATGGTGATAACCGGCAGTTTGATATTGCCGCTGTCACATTTCACCACGATCACCGTCATCTTTTTGCTGTCTAACGCAGCTTGCAGGGTCTTTCCTGTGTCGACGTCCTGACAGACGACGACGTTTTCACAACCGCAGGCCTCAGCCACTTTTTCAAGCTTGGTTTTCATACCGGCATAGGTTGGCTGGTCACCGGTTGATCCGTACGATCCGTTGTCGATGATCATCAGGATATAATTGTCAGCCACGTTATTTGCGATTGTTGGAAGCGTACCAAGGTTGGTCAGCACGGACCCGTCACCATCAATGGAAATGACAGTTTTCGGCTGGCTAAGCGCGAGGCCGAGACCAATCGACGAAGACAGGCCCATCGTTCCAAGCATATAAAAGTTTGTGGGCTGGTCATCAATCATATGCAGCTCTTGGCTGGGCAAACCGATGTTACAGACGACCAGTTGGTCACGAAGGATTGGCGCGATGTCGCGCAGGATTTCAGATCTGATCATTGGTCGCCGTAGCCTCCCCAGAAAGATGCATCGGTCAGGATCGCGACCGGCTTGTTGCACATGAATGTATATTTCAGGATCGCGTCAAATTCGTCCGCATCAGATTCCTTGTGGAAGTGATAGGTCGGAATGTTCAACTGGTTTAGCAGTGCCTTGGTGTGGACCGCCATTTCAACCTGACACGCGACGGGTTCGCGCAGCTCACCGCGATATGAGATCAGCATCGGCAACGGCATACGGTAATATTGCGTCAGCGTTGCCAGCGTGTTGATCGTCACACCAATGGCCGTGTTCTGCATGATGATACACGGGCGTTTGCCGCCCATCCACGCGCCCGCGCACAGGCCCATGCCTTCGTCTTCTTTGTTAGACGGGATGTGAAAGATTTCCGGCCGCGCTTCGACTTCGTCGATCACACCAGCGAGTTGTTTGCACGGGACGGTGGTGATGAACGACACGTCGTTTGCCACCAGATCGTCCACAATTTTCTTATCAATGCTCAAGGTTCGCTCCTTCGCGAAAAGTCATGGGTTGGGTTCAATTCGGGTCGCGTAAGACGTGGACGGCACAGTGTGCATGGCGCACAACACGCGCAGCCGTTGATCCCAGCAAATAGTCAATCAAGCCAGGTTTATGGGACCCGATGACGATGCAGTCTGCAGATTGTTGCGCCGCCACGTCGATAATACCGCGCCCGCTATGACCTTTCGTGACGAGGGCCGCAACGTTGGCAGAGTCTTTGACGCGATCTTCGAGCTTGGCCTTGGCTTTCTTAAAAGCCTCACGCACGACATCCTCGTCGAGGTAGGCGCTGACCGTTCCACTTGGGGCTTCGTGGACATGCAATGCAATGATGGACCCGCCGTCGTTTAGTAGGACACGCGCAATCTTAAGGGCGGCTTCGCCAATCCCGTGATCCAGCGCCATTGGGACGATAATTTTATTATACATGATAGGGCTCCAGAATGATTTTAGGGGCGGCTACTTTGCCAGCGCGAATATCAGCAAAGGCTTGTTGTCCACTCGACAGCGGTCGTTGCTCTGTCCAGTCCAGCGCGCCAAGCCGGCCATCAAAAATGGCCGCAG
>JAGGNB010000094.1 GCA_017886375.1 Octadecabacter sp. | reverse complement strand
GAAATGACTGGCCTGTCTAGGGACGGTGTCACATTGATCGACGCGATCGAGTCGGAGCAAGTCGACGGCATGCGTCATGCCTCGCTCTATTTCACAAAAGCGACGGACCCGGAGTGCCTGTCGGTCGTGGGTACGGCAGAAGAAAAAGCGCGATTTACTATCAGCGGTGCTCTAGTTATCAGGCTCGCACTGCCGGAGGGCGAGCCGGTTATCCTAGCGATCGGACAGGAGGAGGTCGAGGTTCCTCTCAGCCAGCCCGAGACCGATCGGTTTGTCGGAACGCATGCTATAGCCACCCATCGGAATGGCGAAGATGCAGCCACGGTCCTAGAGTGGATTTCCTACCACTGCGAAACACAAGGTATGACCGCGGTGGTGATCCTGGACCGGGCAGCCCCGGGAGACACCGAAATTCATGAAGACTTGAAGGCGGGGCTGGAGGCGATGACCCGGCCTCCACGTGTTACCGTGCTGCGCAGCCATCACACGCTGGGCAAGCAGGATCTGCCCGCCGAATCCCATCCCTATTGCGCCCCGGAGGCACCGGGCAAGGACCGGATGACGGTCCCTCCGGCAGATCCTCAGAGATCGCCACTCGGAGAGATGAGCATCTACGAAATACTGCGCGAACGGTTCCTTGGCCGGGCGGACGCCATCGCCAATATTGAAGTCAATGACCTGATTATGGAGGATGGTGAGGGCACCGTTTTCGACAGGGCCAAGGCAGCGTCCGGTGGGGTTATCCATCTGCTGGGAACGCCCTGCTATCCGTGGCGCGTCCGGTCGAATGCGCCTGCGCGGTTCGCGGATCATATCTGCGTGCAATTTGACAGTCACCATGGCAACCGCCGCTGGTGTATCGCGCCCTCGGCGGCCCCGTCGACCGCGGTCTGGCGTCCTACACATATTGGCAAGGCCAAGGCCGGCACGGCAAAGGGCGCGCGGTTCTTTCGGTTCATGGGGTTACGCCATTTTTCTGAGGCTGTGTCGCAGATCGTGCCGAAAACCGCGCTTATTGAAAATGGCGAGTTGCTTACCCTGTCCAGATCCCGGTTCGGGCACAAGCCCGTGCGTGCGCCAGAGGTGACCGCAAAACCGATCGATCCGGGTCGTGGGCGGAGGGCCATCGTCACTACCATGAAGAACGAGGGGCCGTTTATCCTCGAATGGATTGCCTACCACCGGGCCATCGGTTTCGATGATTTCCTGATCTATACGAATGACTGCACCGACGGGACCGACGATCTGCTGCAACTGTTGCAGGATAAGGGGCTGGTGCAACATCGTGACAACCCCTATCGGCAATCAGGAATGAAGCCGCAGCATGCAGCCCTTGCGGCGGCGCTGGACGAGCCCGTCGTTGACCAAGCTAAATGGTTGGTTTGTATCGACGTGGACGAATTTATCAACGTCAAGTGTGGGAATGGAACATTGGATGCGTTGTTTGAGGCGCAGCCCGATGCCAACATGATTTCAATGACATGGCGCCTTTTTGGCAACGCGGACATTCATCGCTTTGCGGATGAGCCCCTGATGCGCCAGTTCGCGCGTTGCGCCCCCGAAATGACCCGCAAACCGCACGTGGCCTGGGGGTTCAAGACCCTTTTCCAGAACCAAGGCATCTTCAAAAAGTTGGGGGTTCACAGGCCCAAGGGCCTACAGCCGCAGTTGCACAAACAATTGCACTGGGTCAACGGCTCGGGTCGTCCGATGCCACATTCGATGTATCGCAATGCTTGGCGGTCCACGACGGATACCGTGGGCTATGACCTGGTCCAGCTGAACCATTACGCGGTGCGCTCGAGCGAGAGTTTTCTGGTCAAGCGCGATCGTGGGCGGGTCAATCACGTAGATCGCGACCAAGGCCTAGCCTATTGGTTTCGTATGAACAATAACGCCACTACAGATCTGTCGATCCAGCGCATGATGCCTGCCCTACAGGTGGAGCTTGACCGGTTGATGTCAGACCCTAAAATCGCAGCGGCCCACGCCTATAGTGTGGCTAGGCATCGCGACAGGGTCGATGCGTTGCTCAAGACCGAAAAATATCAGTACTTTTATAAGGACCTGACTGGAGCGAGACTGCAGAAACTGTCCCGTATGCATAGCCATTTTGGCACTAACGTCTTCCTGTCGGGACCCGGTAGCGTGCCTGACGAGGTCGTGTGGCGCGATAATGAAGAAGCCTTCTTTTTCACCGTCGAGATGAACGAAGCTGTTCACACTTAGAGTATTTGTCTTGACCAATGAGTCCCGAGCCTAGTTTTGAAGCGCTCTCTTAAAGCGTCCCGCCTGAAACCTGAATCGCGGGGATTCCCACAAGTGTGATTTTGTGATTCATCCTGTTTGGGAGGATGGAATATGTCAGCACCTTTGCCAGAGGCGCTTCGGGCGCGTTTTCAGCGGTATATTGAGGAAGGGTTAAGCGGTCGTGCGGCGGCATTGCGCCTGAAGGTCTCACCTGCGCCAGGAGCGCGATGGGCGCTTGCGATCCTGCGGATGGGCCGAGCGGAAGCTGCTGTGCAGGGTCGGCCGAAAGGCCAGGGCAAGCTAGACCCGCATCGAGACTTTTTTGCCGAGATCATCGCTGGAATTACTTCACGGCTGCCAGAAATGTTGCAGGTTAAAGGCGGGACGCTTTAGGTCAAGAGGCGGATGATAAATTGCTGGCCCATCACCTCGAGCGTGGCACGATCGCCAAGCGTATTCATATTTTTCCCGACCGCGTCTTTAACT
>JAGGNB010000134.1 GCA_017886375.1 Octadecabacter sp. | reverse complement strand
GGGCGCGCGTTTACACGGCGTCGAGGAGCAGATCGCGGCACCGGTTGCTGGTGCAATAGAGGCGATGCATGCTTATTCCCTGATCCATGATGATTTGCCCTGTATGGATGACGACGATATGCGACGTGGTAAACCAACAGTGCACCGTAAGTGGGACGAGGCGACGGCCGTGCTGACCGGCGATGCGTTGCAGGCCTTGGCGTTTGAATTGATCATGACGGCAGATATCACGCCAGAGGCGAAGGTCGTTCTTGCGCATACGTTGGCTGTCGATGCTGGTGAGCGCGGAATGGTCGGCGGGCAAGCCGCGGACATCGCAGCGGAATCTGCGGGCGCGGCGCTGACGCTGGGTGAGATTGAAAGTTTACAGGCCAAGAAGACCGGTGCTTTGATTGAATGGGCCTGCGCGGCAGGGCCACGGATTGCTGGCGCGGATGATATGCCTATGCGCCAGTACGGCCGTGCGCTGGGCCGTGCATTTCAGATTGCGGACGATATTCTGGATGTAACAGGCGATGCGGAGGCGGTTGGTAAGGCCGTCGGGAAAGATCATGCTGCCGGTAAGGCCACGTTTGTCTCTCTTTTAGGGCTGGATGGGGCGAAAAGCCGCGCAGTTGAGTTAGTGGACGAAGCATGTGATGCATTAGATGTCTATAGAGAGGCGGCTGACACGTTGAAGGCTGCTGCGCGGTTTGTCGTGCAACGCACACATTGAGCGTCTTGAACCGTAATTGCTGAAGGATGGCCTGATATGGCTGAGAGACCAAAGACCCCGCTTTTGGATCAGATCGATCTGCCGAGTGACCTAAACGGGTTGTCCGATTTGCAGTTGCGCACGCTCGCCGATGAGTTGCGGGCAGAGACGATTTCGGCTGTGTCAGAAACCGGCGGACATTTGGGGGCCGGGCTTGGTGTAGTTGAATTGACCGTGGCGCTGCATGCGGTTTTTGATGCGCCCAAGGACAAGATTGTCTGGGACGTGAGCCACCAGACCTATCCGCACAAAATCCTTACAGGACGGCGGGACCGGATCCGCACCTTGCGTCAAAAGGACGGGTTGAGCGGGTTCACCAAGCGGTCTGAATCGCCTTACGATTGCTTTGGCGCGGCGCATTCATCCACGTCGATTTCTGCCGCCCTCGGCTTTGCTGTTGCGCGGGATTTGGGTGGTGAGGGTGGCGACGCGATTGCGGTCATAGGCGATGGGGCAATGTCTGCGGGCATGGCCTACGAGGCATTGAACAACGCAGGGCATTTAAAGAAACGTCTGATCGTAATTTTGAATGACAATGAAATGTCGATTGCACCGCCCGTCGGGGCGATGTCGTCATATTTGTCGCGGCTTTATGCGGGTGATCCGTTTCAGGAATTTAAGGCGGCGGCCAAAGGTGCCGTTTCGTTCTTGCCCGGACCTTTGCAAGAAGGCGCGCGGCGGGCCAAGGACATGTTAAAGCATATGACCGTTGGCGGCACTTTGTTTGAGGAGTTGGGCTTTTCGTATCTGGGGCCGATTGACGGGCACGATATGGAACAATTGCTGTCGGTCCTGCGGACCGTGAAAACCCGCGCAACGGGGCCGATCCTGATCCATGCGATCACTAAAAAAGGTAAGGGCTACGCTGAAAATCGCGCGGATCGCGGTCATGCGACGGCGAAGTTCGATGTTGTCACGGGCGAGCAGAAGAAAACGCCGAGCAATGCGCCATCCTACACGTCGGTGTTTGCGGAAAGCCTGATCAAACAGGCGACCAAGGACGACAAGATCGTGGCGGTGACGGCGGCGATGCCAGACGGCACAGGCTTGGATCGGTTCATGTCACGGTTTGCGTCGCGTTGTTTTGATGTCGGAATTGCCGAACAACATGCGGTGACATTTTGTGCCGGCCTTGCGGCGGGTGGGATGAAGCCATTTTGCACGATATATTCGACGTTCCTGCAACGCGGGTACGACCAGATCGTGCATGATGTGGCCATTCAGCGCTTGCCTGTGCGGTTTGCAATTGATCGCGCCGGGCTTGTCGGCGCTGATGGCGCGACCCATGCGGGATCTTTTGATGTGGCGTTTCTGGCGAACCTTCCGGGATTTGTTGTGATGGCCGCCGCGGACGAGGCTGAGTTGACGCGTATGGTCGCGACAGCTGTGGCCCATGACAGCGGACCTATCGCGTTCCGGTTTCCACGTGGTGAAGGTGTCGGTGTTGAAATTCCCGATGACGCGCAGCCGCTGGAAATTGGCAAAGGCCGGATGATCCGCGAAGGGTCTAGGGTTGCTATTTTGTCGTTCGGCACACGGTTGCAAGAAGTTGAAAAAGCCTGCGAAGCGCTGGCCGCGAAAGGTATCAAGCCGACGGTTGCGGACGCACGGTTCGCCAAGCCGTTAGACCGTGAGATGATTCTTGGGTTGGCCCACGATCACGAGGCGCTGATCACTGTCGAAGAGGGCGCAATCGGTGGGTTTGGGTCACATGTGGCGCAATTGCTGGCAGAGGAAGGCGTGTTCGATCATGGTCTGAAATTCCGGTCCATGGTGTTTCCCGATATCTTCATCGACCAAGCGGGCCCGCGCGAGATGTACGAAGTTGCAGGCATGAACGCTGAACATATCGAGGCGAAAGTGCTGGATGTTTTGGGTGTCGAGGTGATTGGCAAACGCGCTTAAGGTTGTCTTGGTAGGCGCTTTTCGATCGCTTCAAGACGCACAAGGACTTCGTCGCGATAGGTGTCGGTTGCCGCGTTTGATTCTTCGTGGTGGGCGTCTTGCATTGAATTTACGATCAAGCCGACAAGCAGGTTCACGACCGCAAAAGTCGTGACCATGATGAACGGAATGAAGAACGCCCATGCGTATTGGAATTCAACCATCACTGGGCGCACGATGCCCATCGACCAGCTTTCCAATGTCATGATTTGAAACAGGCTGTAGGCGGAATGGCCCAAGCTGCCGAACCATTGCGGGAACGTTTCGCCGAACAGTTTGGTGGCGATCACCGACCCGATGTAAAAGATCAGAGACATCAACATGAACACGCTGCCCATGCCGGGCAAAGCGGTCAAAAACCCTTCTACGACGCGGCGCAAGCTTGGCACTGCTGAGACGACGCGAAGCACCCGCAGGATCCGAAGCGCGCGCAATACCGAGAACGCCTGCGCCGCAGGGATTAGCGCGATTCCCACGATCACAAAGTCAAAGACATTCCAGCCAGACCTAAAGAAGCGGAAATGTTGCGCAAAGAGTTTTGCCAGAATTTCGAGCACGAAAATCCACAGGCAGATCGTGTCGAGCGTGTCGATCAACGTGCCCGCGTTGTTCATGATTGTGTCTGAAGACTCTAAGCCAAGAATCACTGCATTGAACAGAATAACGCCAATAATCAATCTTTGGACCCAATTGGTCGCCAGAATTTGCGCGGTCTTCTCTCGTACTGTCATCAATGGCCCCTTGGTTGAAATTCATATGGCTATTGGATTCCCCAAGGGCAAGCCGCGCACTATGGATTTCCGGTTTCTGCCGCCAGAAGCGCGGCAAGGCCCGCGCGGTAATCGGGATAGATCAATTTTACACCGAGATCGGTTTTTATCCGGTCGTTGCGAACCTTTTTGCTTTCGGCATAAAAACTGCGCGCCATCGGGGTCAGATCAGCATTGGCAAAGTCCTGCGCTGGTGGGATTGGCAGGCCAAGCAATTCAGCGGCATGTGCGATGACGTCTTGGGGCGGGGCTGGATCATCATCACACAGATTATAGATCGCACCGGGATTTGGTTGCGCGATAGAAGCAGCAAGTGTTTGGGCGATGTCGGCTACGTGGATGCGGCTGAAGACCTGACCGTCTTTGATGATCCGCCGTGCGGTGCCGTTGCGCACTTTGGAAAATGGCCCACGACCGGGTCCGTAAATTCCTGCAAGTCGGAAAATGTGCAGTGGCAGGCCGAGCGACTGCCAAGCCAATTCGGCGTCCACCCGCATCTGACCGCGTTTGGTAGACGGGCCGAGGGGCGTGTTTTCATCCACCCAGCCCCCGTTATGATCGCCGTAAACGCCTGTGGTCGACAAATAGCCAACCCATTCAAATTGGTCGCGACGGTTAGCGATTTCGTCGCGCAATTCGTTAAGGACTGGGTCGCCGGCCTCGGAAGGACCGGCAGAAATCAACAGGTGTGTCGCGAATTTAAGGGCTGGCGTGAGGTCCGCACCCGGCCAAATGCGCGGCTCGACGCCTTCTGCCAACAGCGTGGCCGCCTTATCTTCACTGCGGGTCGTTCCGATCACGCGCCAATCGTCGGGTAAGAGCGTTGTAAGCGCGCGGGCTGAATAGCCGTGGCCAAAGGAGAGAAGGGTTTTTGTCATGCCTCTTGGTCGCGCAAGATGTGGAGCGGTGCAAGGTGTGTTATGATCAATCCATGACAGATGATCTAAATCTAGAGGGCGCTTATGCGCTGAAGACGCCGCAGGATGCCAAGCGGCTTTACGCGGCTTGGGCAGATACCTACGACGATGATTTCAGCGACGCGCAGGGCTATTTGATCCCACGCGAGGTGGTGCGGGTATTCGCCGGTGCAGGCGGGCATGGTCCGATTCTGGACGTTGGTGCAGGGACTGGGTTGGTTGGCGAAGGACTGGCCGCTGTCGGCATTGGGCCGATTGATGCGCTTGATCTATCCGAAGACATGTTGCGCGTCGCCAAGGGCAAAGGCGTTTACCGCAACTTCTTTGCGGCTGACGTGACTGAGCCATTGGGCTTGACTGGATATCGCGGAATCGTAAGTGCGGGCACATTTACCTTGGGCCATGTCGGACCCGAGGGAATCTTGCCGCTTCTTGAAATTGCCGAGAAAGGGTGTTTGTTCGTTATGTCAGTCAATGCGCAGCATTATAAAAGTGCTGGGTTTGAGGCGCTTTTCGCCAAGTTAGACCCACAAATTGTTGACCTTACATTTGAAGACGTGCGCATCTATAGCGACAAGGCCGACCTGTCACATCGCTACGACATCGCGCGTCTTGTCCAATTCACAAAGACCTGAGGGCTTGCCATAATGCTGGTCATGAAGGATGGTCGCTCATGGATAAAATACTGCTTCTCAATGGCCCGAATCTGAACCTTTTGGGGCAACGCCAGCCTGAGATTTATGGCACGGAAACGCTCGACGATGTTGTGGCGTCTTGCACCGCATTGGGTGTTGAGCTGGGGCTGGACGTTCATGCGCGCCAATCCAACCACGAAGGCGTGCTGGTGGACTGGATCCAAGAAGCCCGCGGAGTCGCGGCAGGCATTGTCATTAACCCCGCCGCGTTAAGCCATACGTCAGTTTCGATTCTAGACGCGCTGAATGTGTTCGAGGGTCCAGTGATGGAAGTGCATATTTCCAATATCCACAAACGCGAACGATTCAGGCACCATTCCTATGTATCGGCCCGCGCTGACGGTGTGATTGCGGGCTTCGGGACGGATGGCTACGGCTTTGCGCTTCGACGGATCAAGACGCTTTTGGCTTAGCTGCCTTTCCAAACGGGATCACGTTTTTCCGTAAACGCGCGCGCGCCTTCAAGCTGATCTTCGCTGGAATAGAGCCGATCTATCGACGCCAGTTGGCGTTTGGTGATGCGGTTCATCGCGTCTTGGAATCTCGAATCCTCAGCGTCGCGTACGACATCTTTGATCGCGGCATAGACCAGCGGTGGGCCTGACGCCAACAACCGTGCCATATCCCAAGCTTGCGCCATCAGATCGGCTGCTGGGTAGGTGTGATTGATCAATCCCCAATTGAGCGCCTCGGTCGTGTCGAACCACCGACCCGTCAACAACAGTTCCATCGCGATGTGGTAGGGGATGCGTTTGGGCAGTTTGACTGATGCCGCGTCCGCGATGGTGCCGGACCTGATTTCGGGCAACGCAAACGTTGCGTGATCGGCAGCAAGGATGATGTCCGCCGACAGCGCCAATTCCAATCCGCCGCCACAGCAAATGCCGTTTACTGCGGCGATGACGGGCTTGTTCATGTCGCGCAATTCTTGCAGGCCACCAAATCCACCGACGCCATAGTCCCCATCAACCGCGTCACCGTCCGCTGCCGCCTTGAGATCCCATCCGGGGCAAAAGAATTTTTCCCCCGCCCCCGTGAGGATTGCGACCCGTAGTTCGGGGTCATCGCGAAAATCGGCGAAGACCTCACCCATAATTCTGCTTGTTGTCAGATCAATTGCATTTGCCTTGGGGCGGTCCAGCGTAACTTCGAGGATCGCGCCCTCGCGTCGTGTTCTGATCGGGTTAGTCATTGCGTTTCCTTATCAAGGCGTCAGCGGCGACCGCACGGGTCTGGGTGAGGATGAACGGGTTCACTTCAACCTCTTCAATGGTGTCGAGATTGGCAAGTACGTAGGATTGGATCGCCTCAACGGCATCTAGCAACGCGTCGATATTTCCGGCGGGCTGATTGCGATACCCGTTGAGGATTTTTGCCACTTTCAGCCTATTTAGTGTCTGCTTAAGATGATTTCTGGACGCAGGTATCAGAATGGATGCGGTGTCTTTCAGCAGTTCAGCAAAAAGCCCACCAGCGCCGATTGTGATGACAAACCCATGGGCTGGGTCCTTTACAACACCGATGAGAATTTCCGCAACAGGGTCCGCAATCATCTCTTCAAGGATAAAGGCCGCTGACGACATTTTTGCGCCAGCTTGGCGCACCGCGTCACCATTGGTCAGCGATAGCGCAACGCCACCGACGTCGCTTTTGTGGGCGACTCCGGTGGATTTCAGCACGAACGGCCCCTGTTCAATATCGGCGTGTCTGGCGAGTGTTTCGAGGTCGCCAGTCATGAGCTTCGGGACAGTGACGCCTGCCATTTGCAAAGCGCGCTTTGCGTCAGCCTCAGACATCGTTTCGGCTGGCATTGATTTGCTCGGAACGATCAAGTCTGCGGAGTTTGGTGCGCGCTGATGTGCGGCTTCTGCCGCGGCCAAAGCCGCACGAATACCGTTCATTGGGATGATACCGCCTGCCATCAGGCGACGGGCCACATGTTCGGGCATGAGTTCGGGCAGGGTCGAGACCATGGCGATTGTGCCACCTGTTGCGGCGCGGGTATCTAACGTGGATTGAATCACACACTCCCAATCTGATGGGTCACATATGTCGCCACGCGGGAAGTCCACGATCAGGAATGTGATTGCGATTTCAGGCACGATCATGGCGGAAAAGGCACGCGTCATCGCCGCAACGTCGCGCCAAATGTAGGTGTGATAATCCAACGGGTTTGCCAATGTGACCTTGGGGCCAAGTGCAGCCAAAAGGCGTGTTTCTTGCAGGTTTGTGAGAGGGGGGAAAGTCAGCGTCGTGTCGTGTGCCATGTCGGCGATCAGGCTCGCCTCTCCTCCTGAACAACTGATTGATGCGATCTGTCCAGACGGGAGGGGCCCGGCAACGTGAAGAATTTTCAACGTCTCTAGAAAAGTTGGCAGGTCATCCACCCGCGCGATACCGAGGTGTTCCAAGAGTGCATTGGCGCCTGCGTCGCTGCCAGCCAATGATGCGGTATGCGAGATTGTCGCGTTCCTCGCCTCGATGGACTTCCCGACTTTCAATGCGACCAGCGGTATGCCTTTTGTGTGCGCTTTGCGGGAAAGGGCCTGCCATGCTGGAAGATCACCGAACCCTTCGATGTGAAGGCCAATCGCTGTGACACGAGGATCATCGAGCAACGCATCGGCGATCTGGGCCTCTGACATTTGCGCCTGATTTCCGCACGTAACGACATACGCGATCGGCAAGGCGCGTTGTTGCATCGTGAGGTTGATGGCGATGTTCGAGCTTTGCGTCAGGATCGCTACGCCGCGATCAACGGGAACGCAGCCATGCTGATCCGGCCAAAGCGATACGCCATCCAGAGCGTTGATCATGCCGTAACAGTTGGGGCCAAGAATTGGCATATCACCAGCGGCTTGAAGCAGACGGCGGTTCGCGTCTTGGCCGTCGTCGGTCTCGCCAAAGCCGCTGGCAAAACAGACGGCGCCTCCAACGCCGAGAAGTGACAGCTGCGCTACGGTATCTATCGTCGCATCGCGGTTTATTCCGATGAATGCGGCGTCCGGTATGTTCGGCAGATCGTGCAACGATGGGTGGGCGGGCAACCCGCAAATCTCATCAGCGGTGGGGTGAATTGGCCAGATATCGCCGCTGAAGTTCGCCTTGAGAAGTTGTTGGATCACGGCGCGACACCATGCGCCGCCACCGATCACGGCGACGCTTTTGGGGCGAAGTAGTCTCGATAAGGTGCGCGTCATGCACCAAGTGCCCGCAGCATTTCGCGGCTGATAATGTGGCGTTGGATTTCGGATGTGCCGTCCCAGATGCGTTCGACGCGGGCGTCGCGCCAGAAGCGTTCGAGCGGGAAGTCGTCCATGAGACCCATGCCGCCATGAACCTGAATCGCAGCATCGGTCACACGGCCCAGCATTTCTGACGCATAAAGTTTTGCAGACGCGATTTCACGGTTGGCGGGCAGTCCATTATCAAGCCGGTCAGCGGCGGCAAGTGTCAGCAAATCTGCCGCGTCGATTTCTGTGATCATATCGGCGAGCTGAAAACTGATGCCTTGGAACTTGCCAATCTTCTGGCCGAATTGTTCACGTTCTGCGGCGTAACCCAGCGCATAATCAAAGACGCGGCGCGCGCGGCCGACGGACATTGTCGCGACGGTAATGCGGGTGGCGTAAAGCCATTCGTTCATCACGGCAAAGCCGCCGTCAACCTCGCCCAAAACCTGTGCATCGGGCAAACGGCAATCATCAAAATCGAGGATCATGTTTTTGTAGCCGCGATGGGACACGGATTTGTACCCGTCGCGAATTGTGAAGCCGGGCGTGCCGCGATCCACAAGGAATGTGGTGATACGCTTCTTGGGGCCGCGCGGGGTTTGATCCTCCCCCGTGGCGACGAAGACGATCAAGAAATCAGCGTGATCTGCGCCGGAGATGAAATGTTTGGTGCCGTTTAGGACCCAATCGCCACCGTCGCGCACTGCCGAACATTTCATGCCCCGCACGTCCGATCCCGCGCCCGGTTCTGTCATCGCGAGGGCATCCATTCGTTCACCCCGCACAGCAGGGTCGCGGTAGCGTTCGATCTGTTCGCCCTCGCAGGCCATCAAAATGTTCTGGGGGCGCCCGAAAAAGTGGTTCAGCGCCATTGATCCGCGACCCAGTTCGCGTTCGACAAGTGCAAATTCAAGGTGGTTTAGACCCGCACCGCCCGCACTTTCAGGAAAATTGCAGGCGTAAAACCCAAGCTCGATTGTCTTGCGCTTAATCTCATCAGCGATGTCTTGCGGGACTTCGCCGGTGCGTTCGACGAGGTCTTCGTGCGGGTAGATTTCTTTTTCCACGAAGCTGCGGACGGTGTCCGCGATCATCGTATGTTCGTCTGTGAGGCCATAAGTTGTCATGTGTCCGCCTTTTTGGATTTGAAGAATAGGGTGCGCCTATTCTGTCCTGCCAAGGCGGCGGGTGCTGGTCCATGCGCGCAGATTCTCAAAGAACAGCCTAGGCGGCATAGTTGGACCCTTCGTCGTCGAGGATCGCCTTGAGTTCGGAGAGGTGGCGTTCGTCCTGTTCGGGGTAATCTTCAAGTTCTTGCGCCGTCTTTTCGGCAATTTCGTCCGACAGCACGCGCAGCGGCTGGCCGGTTTGCAGGGCGCGGATGTAGGTTTCGGCGGCGCGTTCAAAATAATACAAACGGTTGAAGGTTTCAGCGACGGTTGCGCCGATGATCATGATGCCGTGGTTGCCCATGATCATGACTTTCTGTTTTGGATCGCTCAGCAAACCTGCGCACCGTTCGCCTTCTTCTTCAAACGCCAGACCGCCGTAATGATCATCAATCACGTAGCGGTTAAAGAACGTGGCGCAGTTCTGGTCGATGGGCAGCAGGCGGCTGTCCTTGAGCGTTGCCAGAACTGTCGCATGGATCGAATGGACATGCATGGCGCAACGCGCGTGCGGGCAATGGCGGTGGATGCCGCCGTGCAGGCCCCACGCGGTCGGATCGGGGGCGTTGGGGCCGGACAGTGTTTCGGGGTCGTTGGCATCCACCACAATCATATCGCTGGCCTTAACGCGACTGAAATGCATTTGATTGGGGTTCATCAGAAACTGCGTTCCGTCGTCGTTGATGGCAAAGCTGAAGTGGTTTGCGACCCCTTCGTGCATGTTCAACCGCGCTGTCCAGCGAAAGGCCGCGGCGAGGTCGACGCGTTCCTGCCAGTTCGACAAGTTCGGTTTCAAGTTTGTGTCGATCATGGAGGTTCCCCTTTTTCCCACCCAACACGAGCTAGACTGCCCTTACTAGTGGAAAAGCGACATTGTCATGACGTTGGGCGAGGTCTTGCGGAGTGTCATATTCTGGTGGCATTATGGTGCATGAATACACACGCACACATGATAACGCTTGCCGCAGTTCATTCTGCGGCTTTTTGCGTAAACGGACATAAGAATAAAAATATCTGGAGGCGAACCCTATGATGAGATCAGATTTAAATCTGCCTATTGTCTCCCCCGAAGTTCCGGTTGCGCAGGAATTCAGCGATGCGCGGGCTGCCGTTGAACGTTTGCAGGAACTTTACCAGATAGCGGTGGGGTTCCTGACTAAGACATTCGCTGAAAACGTGACGGGCGCGCGACCAGAAACCCGTTTTCGCGCGTTCTATCCTGAGATTCGGATCCGCACCTATACATATGCGCAGACAGATTCGCGGCTGAGTTTTGGCCATGTCGCGGGACCGGGCGACTATTCGACAACCGTAACGCGGCCCGATTTGTTTGAAGGCTACCTTTTGCAACAAATCGGCCTGTTGATCGAAAACCATGATGAACCGGTCGTGATTGGTGTATCCACAACCCCGATGCCTGTGCATTTCGCGGTGTCTGGAGAGGTCGAAGTGCCGCAAGAGGGTGCGTTGGAATTCAGTCTGCGTGATGTGTTCGATGTACCGGATTTGGCGACAACGAACGACGACATCGTCAATGGTACCAATTTTCACCACCCTGACGGGTCCAGCCCACTTGCGCCGTTTACCGCCCAGCGGATCGATTATTCGCTCGCGCGGTTGCAGCATTACACCGCGACAAAGGCGGAACATTTTCAGAACCATGTTCTGTTCACAAACTACCAGTTCTACGTTGAAGAATTCGAAGCCTACGCGCGCAAAATGTTGGCGGATCCTGACAGCGGTTACACGTCATTTGTGTCAACCGGAAATCAGGTCATCACCGAGTCGGACGCTGCGCTGGAAACGGTCGAAAAGTTGCCGCAAATGCCGACGTATCATCTGTGTCGCGAAGGGCAGGCTGGCATCACATTGGTGAACATCGGTGTTGGGCCATCGAACGCGAAAACGGCGACTGATCACATTGCGGTGCTGCGCCCACATGCGTGGCTGATGGTTGGTCACTGTGCGGGTTTGCGCAATTCAC
>JAGGNB010000006.1 GCA_017886375.1 Octadecabacter sp. | reverse complement strand
TAAAATATCCTGGGGGAGTCCGCAGGACGGGGGCTGGCCCCCTCTGTGCTCGCCGCAGGCGCGGACCTTCAGGTCTTTCCCCGCAATAATTGTCGCAACATGCCATGCAACATCTGAACGTCCGCCCGCGTCATCGGCATCCGGCTCCACAGGTTGCGCAGGTTCACCTTCATACTGTCGGCTTTGTGGTCGGGATAAAAGAACCCCGCATCGTCCAACCGATCCTCATAGTGGCGGGCCAAAGCCTCGATATCGCGCTGATCGGCAGGTTCAACAGTTTGTCCCTGCACAACCACATCCACGACCTCGCCAACCGCACGACGCCATTCGTACCCAACCAGCAGAACACACTGCGCGAGGTTCAGTGACGGGAATTCGGGATTAACCGGCACGGTGATAATTGCATTTGCATGGGCAATATCGGCGTTTTCCATTCCCGACCGTTCAGGCCCGAACATCACCGCGACCTTTTCACCACGTGCGATCCGCGCTGCGGCATCTTTCATGGCCGCTTCGGGCGAAAACACGGGCTTGGTCAATTCGCGCGGGCGCGCCGTCGTTGCATAGACATAGGTGCGGTCCGCGATTCCGTCCGCCACGTCGCCTGACACCTCTGCCTCATCCAAAAGCCGCCCCGCGCCAGACGCCATGGCGACCGCTGCCGGATTGGGCCAGCCATCGCGCGGGGCCACGATCCGCATCCGGTCCAACCCGAAATTCCACATGGCACGCGCTGCAGCGCCAACATTCTCGCCCATTTGCGGGCGGATCAGCACGATCGTGGGCTGTGGGGCGTCTGTGGGCATGCCATCTCTCCAAATTTCAGCGCTTGGCGTAGCGCACCCCTATTCAATACGCAACATGGACGCTATAGCGACCCGAACCGTAAAGGCGACCCGTAAAGGACCAAGACATGACCGATATAATCGCTGACGAAAAAGAAACGCCGCAAATCTATTTGATCACGCCGTCCGAGATAGACCTCGTGACCTTTCCAGACACACTCGCGCGGTGCCTTGACGCCGTTGACATCGCTTGCGTGCGCCTGTCGCTGGGCACCACGGACGACACACGTATCGCCAAATCTGCCGACGCCTTGCGCGTGATTACCCACGATCGCGACGTGGCGCTGGTGATTGACAGCCATGTGTTGATGGTGGAACGCCTTGGTCTGGACGGCGTGCACCTGTCGGACGCGGCCCGCACAATCAAAGCGGTGCGCAAAGATCTCGGTGCGGATGCTATTATTGGCACAAATTGCTACGCGTCGCGCCACAACGGCATGACGGCGTGCGAACTTGGCGCAGATTACGTCAGCTTTGGTCCCGTTGGTGAAACCAACTTGGGCAATGGCCATCGCGCCGAACTTGAATTGTTCCAGTGGTGGTCCGAAATGATCGAAGTCCCTTGCGTCGCAGAGGGCGCATTGGACGTAGCTCTGATCCGAACATTTGCGCCACACGCGGATTTCTTCGGGCTTGGCGATGAAGTCTGGGCGTCTGATGATCCAGTTGCGACCCTAAGAACCCTCGCCGCTGCGATGATCTAGGCGTTCTCCATGACCATCCTGCACGACACGCTGCAAATGCGCCGCCAGTGTTTTACGGTCGTCAAAATTTGCGACCTTCACGGGGTCATGATAAATCACCGTCACGCCGCCTTGGGGTGATTGCGCCAATGTTGCTAGCAAATGTGTTGCGAAATCCATCTCGCCCCACCAACCGTAATGGCGCGCATCAACGCCGTTCGGCGCGCTGTACACAACGGACACGGGCTGGATCGCCAAGGTGTCGCGCAACGCCGGATCAAAAAACGCCGCAAACAGCGTTGGTTTGAACTCCAACACCTGTTGCCCGTCCGTCGATGTGCCTTCGGGGAAAAACAACAGCTTATGCCCATGGCTTAACCGTTCACGGAACACATCGACCTGCGCCGCCGCTTGCGTGCGATCGCGTGCGATGAACACTGTCCCCGTGGCGCGGGCCAGCCAGCCAATGCCGGGCCAACCTGCGACCTCAGCTTTGCTGACAAAATAAATCCGTTTTGAGGCGTTCAGCGCAAAAACATCCAGCCATGACGAATGGTTTGCCACAACAGCCCCCGCGCCCACCATGGGTGTGCCAATGCGGGTGTAGCCGATGCCCATCAGCACAAATGCCGCACGACAGACAAATTGCGTGATGTATGGCGTCACAGGTCGCCCCTGCCCGAACAGGGGCCGTTCAAAGATGCGCAGCAATAACAGCAGGGCCAAACAGCCAAACGTTACCACCCCAACGGCCACCCCGCGCACCACAACACGCACCCAGCCCAACGGCGTGATCGTGTGGGTTGGCGGCAAATCGTCAGACGTCCAGGTCATCACGTTTCCGATACAGTGCCGACTGTCGCGGGTTCATCCGCGCCAGATCCAAGACCACACAGACATCTGTTGTGTTAAATGCATGATCCACAAACACGCCATCACCAACAAAGCCGCCAAGGCGCAAATAGGCTTTGATGAGTGCTGGCACCTGTTTTATCGCCGCTACGCGATCCAAAACTGCGCCGCGATCCATTGCTTCATGGGTATTGGAGCGTACACAAATGTCGCTCGGCGCAAGATGCTCGCGGTGCAAAAGCGACAAGGATGGCGCCAGCGCCTCAAGATTGGTGCCGTGAAAGCTGGCGACACCGAACAAGATCTCTATTTGGCGGTCGCGCACGACCTTGGCCAATCCCCGCCACAGATGCATCATGCCAGTGCCACCACGATAATCGGCGTGTAGACAGGACCGTCCCAGTTCCAGCAACGCGCGCCCTGACCCGATCAATGGTGCCAAATCAAATTCGCGTTGCGAATAATATTGGCCTGCGGATACCGCGCCGCCGCCATCCATCAATCGGTAGACACCAACGACCCGGTCGCCATCGCACCTTGCCATATCAAGCAACAACAATTGCTCTGAATGATCATCAAAACAATCCATCTCAAGGCGTGCGTCATGGTCAATCAACTGACCATCCGCGCCGAGTTCTTCGACAAACACGCTGTAGCGCAACGCCTGTGCTTGGCGCACATCCGCCGCTGTTTCAGCCAACCGCACTGTAAACTGGGGCGCAGAATTTACGATTTCTTGATAGTTTTTCCGGATCATACTCATATCATTGGGACTTTCCGTAACGTCACGCCATTGGGAAAGCCATAAACCTTGCCTGAGACCAGTAGTCTCAATACAATTATAACGTGTGTATCAACCAAAGGACACAACCACGAGGTTTACCTGCGCCTCGTCGATGACCACCTTACCGACTTCACGAAAATTAACTGTCACCTTGCCGCCTATGGCAGACTGGACCTGTCCCAGCCCCCAATCTGGCTGGGTCGGGTGTTTCACAATCATACCTGGTCCAAAAATCGACGGCCCTGTCATTTATCCGGAGCTCCCAATTGTCCAATCTTAACGCCCTTATCGGCTCTCGTATCTGTCATGACCTCATTAACCCATTGGGCGCGATCGGCAACGGCATTGAATTGCTCGGCCTTGCGGGTGTTGCAGTGGGGCCTGAAATGGCGCTGGTGTCCGAAAGCGTTGAAAACGCCACCGCCAAGATTAAATTCCTGCGACTGGCCTTTGGTGAAGCGGCGCAAGATCAGACCGTTTCGCGCGGTGAAATTCTAAGCACGCTTGAGGCTATGGCCCGCGGCGGACGGTTGAGTTATTCGTGGAATGTCGCAGGAGATCCGCAGCGCCTAGAAGTGCGAACAGCGCTTTTATCTGTGATGTGCGTAGAAACAGCACTGCCCATGGGCGGCGACATCGAAATTACGCTGGATCAAAACCGTTGGACAATCACGGCCAAACACGATCGTCTGACCCTTGATCCCGACCTTTGGGTCCCCCTCAGCAAGGGCGCATACCAGAGCGATCTTAGTGCGTCGAAGGTCCACTTTGGATTGCTGCCCGAAATGGCAATTGAGGCTGGGCGCACCCTGACCCTGACCCATGGCGTCGATTGGGTTGCAATTGGTTTTTGACGCTAGGCGCGCACAGCGCCATCACCGACAACAAGATATTTGAAACTGGTTAATTGCGCCGCACCGACCGGTCCGCGCGCATGCATCTTGCCCGTCGCAATGCCGATTTCACCACCCATGCCAAATTCACCACCATCCGCAAACTGGGTCGACGCATTGCGCATCAAAATTGCGCTGTCGAGACGGGCAAAGAATGTCTCTGCCGCTTCGTCATCCTCCGTTAGGATGCAGTCGGTGTGATTGGACCCATATGTCTGGATGTGATCAATCGCATCTTCAATGTTATCAACAACTTTCGCGGCGATCTTCATGTCGAGGAATTCCATACCCCAATCATCTTGCGTCGCGACGCTGGTGCCGTTCAACCCCTGCGCGTGCACGTCCACGCCTGCCGCCATGAGATCGGTAACAATCGCTTGGCCAAGCTCTGTCGCGTCTTTGTGAACCAACAAACATTCCGCCGCACCGCAAATTCCGGTGCGCCGAGTCTTTGCGTTCAAAACCACAGCGCGGGCTTTGGCGGCGTCGGCATCTTTGTCGATATAAATGTGCACAATGCCCTCAAGATGGGCAAACACGGGAACGCGGGCTTCGCGCTGTACCAGTCCAACCAGCCCCTTGCCGCCACGCGGTACAATCACGTCGATCGTGTCCGTCATCGTTAGCATTTCACGCACCGCAGCACGGTCACGGGTTGGCACCAGCTGAATAGCATCTGCAGGCAGTCCAGCGCTCAGCAAACCACTTTGCAACGCGCCGTGGATCGCGGTTGAGCTGTGAAAGCTTTCAGACCCGCCGCGTAAAATCACCGCATTTCCGGCCTTGAGGCACAAGGCCCCCGCGTCGGCTGTCACATTGGGGCGGCTTTCGTATATCACGCCAATCACGCCCAGTGGCGTGCGCACACGGCGAATGTGAATGCCCGTTGGCTGCGTCCAGTCTTCCAGTACAACCCCGACAGGATCGTCCTGTGCTGCGACGGATTTCAACCCGCTGACCATGCCCTCAATCCGCTCTTCATCGAGCATCAAACGATCCAGCATCGCCGCACTAAGACCTTTATCGCGGCCAAACGCCATGTCCTTGGCGTTTGCATCAATGATTGCACTGCGATCGGTCCAAACAGCGTCCGCCGCCGCGACCAAGGCGTCAGCTTTTGCCTGCGGCGTGGCAATCGCCAATATCCGGGCGGCTGCTTTCGCGCGCGCACCGATAGTGGCCATAAGGTCTGGAATGTTCATCGTCTCTGTCATCAAATCACCATATCGTCGCGATGAATAAATACGCCGCGCCCTTCATATCCTAACACGCCCGCAACGTCTTGGCTGCGTAGTCCTTTGATGGCCTGCGCTTCATCACTGGAATAACGCGACAGCCCAAGGCCAATGCGTTCGCCCCGCGCTGTCACAATCGCCACAGGGTCGCCGCGTTGATAGGTGCCCGCAGTGGCGGTGATGCCAATGGGCAGCAAAGACCGACCAGATTTCAATGCGGCTTGCGCGCCATCATCAACGGTAATGTCCCCGTGAGATTTCATCGCCGCGATCCAGCGTTTGCGTGCGGCCTGCGGGTTTGTTTGCGCCGTGAACCACGTGCAACGCCCACCATCATCTAGTTTTTTCAATGGATTAAGCGGCGTTCCTAATGCAATCGCCATGCGACATCCCGCGTCTGTTGCCAGTTTTGCCGCCATAAGCTTGGTCTTCATACCACCCTTGGAAAGACCGGACCCCGCATCGCCCGCTTGACCTTCGATTTCAGGCGTTATTTTATCAATTATATCATAATGTTGCGCATCTAAGTTCGTGTGCGGATTGTCGGAATAGAACCCGTCAACATCGCTCAGCAAGACCAGACAATCCGCGCCAATCGTCACGGCGACTTGTGCTGCAAGGCGATCATTGTCGCCGTAGCGGATTTCGTCCGTTGCAACGGTATCGTTCTCATTTACAATCGGCGTCACGCCAAGCGACAACAATGTTTCCATCGTTGCGCGGCTGTTCAGATAGCGGCGCCGATCCTCGGAATCCTCAAGCGTGACAAGCACTTGCGCCGTTGTGATCCCATGCGGCGCAAGCGCTTCTTCGTAGGCGCGCGCGAGCCGGATTTGCCCGACCGCTGCCGCTGCTTGTGATTGCTCAAGTGCCAATTCTGATCGCGGCAGACCCAGCACACCGCGCCCCAGTGCGATTGACCCGGACGAGACCAGAATCACGTCTGTGCCCCGCGCCCGTATTGCCGCGACGTCAGTTGCAAGTGATCGCAACCAGTCTGATCGCAGGCCCGTGCTTTGATCGACCAGCAATGCCGATCCGATTTTGACGACCAGCCGCCTTGCCGATGTTAGGGCCGCCAAGGCGCTTCCTCCTCGACGGCATTCTGGGCAATCTTGTCCGCGGCGATTGTGGCTTTCAGCGCGCGCAGCACGTCGACCGTGCCCTCACCCGTGGCACCCGCCATCAACATCACATCGACGCCGGTTCCTGCCTTGATTTCATCGGCAATGAATTTTCGTTCTTCTGCGTCCAGCGTGTCGACTTTGTTCAACACAGTCACGCGCGGCTTGTCGACCAAATGGCCACCGTATTTTTCCAGCTCACCGATGATGGTTTTATAATCGCCGACCGGATCGCCCGACGTGCCATCAATCAGGTGCAACAACACCGAACAACGTTCGACGTGGCCAAGGAACAAATCGCCAAGGCCCTTACCGTCGCTCGCGCCCTCAATCAGGCCCGGAATGTCTGCAACCACAAATTCCGACCCGTCAACGCCCACGACACCCAAATTCGGGATCAGGGTGGTGAAAGGATAATCGGCAATTTTCGGGCGTGCATTCGATGTCGCGGCCAGAAACGTTGATTTACCGGCGTTTGGTAGGCCCAACAGCCCCGCGTCCGCAATCAGCTTCAGGCGCAGCCAGACCGTGCGTTCAATCCCGTCCTGACCGGGGTTTGAGCGACGTGGTGCCTGGTTGGTGGCGGACTTAAAATGCAGATTGCCCCAACCGCCATTGCCACCCTTGGCCAGAACGACCGTTTGCCCTGTTTCGGCCAAATCGATAAGAACAGTTTCCTGATCCTCGTCCATAATCTCAGTCCCTGTTGGAACCTTGAGCAGAATGTCGTTGCCATCCGCACCCGTGCGCTGCTGACCTTTGCCAGCCTCACCGTTTTTAGCGAAAAAGTGCTGCTGATAGCGAAAATCGATCAACGTGTTGAGGTTATCAACCGCTTCGACAATCACATCGCCGCCGCGCCCGCCGTCGCCGCCGTTTGGGCCACCGTATTCAATATACTTCTCACGCCGGAACGCGATGCATCCGCCCCCGCCAGTGCCGGAGCGGATGTAGACTTTGCACAGGTCGAGGAACTTCATAGGGTGGGCTTTCTAACAGGTTTAGGAGGGATTACGCGAAACGCGGGCGTGGCTCAAGCGGGCTTGACCAATCCTTTGGCAGCAGGACGGCCTTGCGGCGTGGGTTGGCCCATCTTACGCGCATAGGTCCACGTCGGCGTCACGGCATTGCGCGCCACGCAAAACGTTTCCGCATCGCCCAGATAGGCAAAGCCAGCATTGGTCAGAATGCGGGCAGAACTCGGGTTGTCTTGAAAGACTTCCGCATAGATGTCGCAGGCCCCTTGCGGGTTGGCACGCAGAATGGCCTCAACCGCGTCGGTGGCGATGCCTGAATTCCAGAACGCCGGTGCCACCCAATAGCGGATCTCGGACTGGTTGCGATCAAGTTTAAACATCTTGATGACGCCCATAACCTCAGCGTGGCCATTTGCAGACCCATCGATCGCCCAGAAATCTTCGGTGCGGTTTGGATCGGACGCCCGTTCGATCAGATTGGCAATGTATTCGGGTGGCAATGGATGCGGGATCACACGCGTCATGTTCGCCACACGCATGTCTGACAGATGCATATTCAGCAGACCACCGTCGGATTTGTTGAAAGGGCGCAGCGTAAATCGCGGGGTTTCGATCACGGGCTGTGCGATGCGCTGGTCGGCTACAGTCATTGGGGTGTTCCTTGCAAAGGGGCGCCGTGAAAAAACGATTGGCCGAATAATGCGTAGACAACCGAGGCAACGGTTAAACCCGCCAGCGTCCACATCAGATATTTCTCTCCGGGTTTTCCGGCCAAGCCTGCTGCGATCCACTGACCGGCGTAGGTCCAGATCGGGTGCAGCAGCAATTGCAGTCCCAATAGACAGATGGCGATGGTGGCTGTGGCTTGCAAGGGGGGCGTGCCTGCGATCACGAAGGTCGTGAACCCCGTCGTGATCATGCCCCATGCCTTGGGGTTCAGTGGGTGTACGATAAGGCCGGCCAAGAAGCCAGGTGGCGGACCATCAGCCTCCCCGACCTTAAGACGCATGCCTGCAACGCGGTAGGCAAGCCATAGGATATAGGCGAGCGAAATCCATTTTAGTGATTGGAAAACAAAGGGGTAGTCGCCTTGCAACGCGAGCAGACCAAACCCTAGGGGCCAGATGATCAGCTGCTTGCCAAGCGCGACGCCCGCCACAAACGGCAGAGCACGGCGCAATCCGTATCGCGCGCCTGTCGCCAGCAAGACCATATTGGCCGGACCGGGGGTGCCGACTTGCGCCGTTGCGAATGCGAGAAAGGGTAGAATAGCGACAGACATAGTACCCCTCCTTGTAAAACGGGCTGCGAATAGGAAAAGGGGCCGGTTTGCACCGACCCCTTTAAATTCTTAAAACCTAAAGTTCGGTTACTCGGCTGCCTCGGCAAGCGGAGCAACAGAAATAAAGGTGCGGCCTTTGAAGCCTTTGCGGAAGGTCACGTTGCCTTCAACGACTGCGAAGATCGTATGATCCTTGCCTTCGCCAACGCCCTGACCCGGCCACCATTTGTTGCCACGCTGACGTGCAATAATGTTGCCTGGAATAACGAGCTCGCCACCAAACTTTTTGATGCCAAGACGGCGACCAGCGGAGTCGCGACCGTTACGGGATGAACCGCCTGCTTTTTTATGTGCCATTGGTGTCTCTCCTTATTTCGCGAGGTCGGCAGCTTGCGCCACCCACTCGGGCTTCACTTTAACCGCGTCAAAGGTGTCCACGTCAACCGCGGCCAATGCTGCGTAAGATGTGATACCAGCCTCAATCAGCTTTTTGGCAGCGGCAGGACCGACGCCGGTGATTGCTGTCAGATCGTCGCTTGCGGCGGACGCTTTTTCAGCAGTCGGCTTATCGGCCTTAGGCGCGGCGGCCTTTGGCGTGGCGGCTTTCGCAGCTTTCTTAGGCTGAGACGCGCGTTCCGCGTTTGCTGCAGCTTTCAACGACGACGGTGCGCCTTTGTTAGCGGCACGTTCGATCATGGAGGCGGACATAAAGCCCGTACCGTTCAGTGCGGCCATAACGCCGGACTTGCCTGCGCCAGTTTCCAAGATGTCACCGATGCGAACCAGTGTCAGTTGCTGACGGTGGCCTTTGGTGCGCTTGGAGGAGTGCTTCCGGCGGCGCTTAACGAAGTTAATCGTCTTGTCGCCTTTGATCTGGTCGATCACTTCGGCCTGCACGCCAGCGTCTTCAACGAGGGGCAAGCCCACGTTGTTGCCAACCATCAGAATTTCATTGAATTGAATCTTATCGCCAGTTTCGGCAGCGATCTTTTCGACGCGCAGTACATCACCAGTGGTGACTCGGTACTGTTTGCCGCCGGTTTTTAGAACCGCAAACATAGTGTCTTCCTTTTTTCATTCGCGTCTCTGGGGTCCCTTATTCCTAAGGCGTTCATCGCTTTCGCGACCCGTGGACAGCGCGCCCGTCAAGGGGGCGAGTTTTCGCTTATGACCGAACAAATACCTTGATCGGATGGCGGCTTATCTGCCCAACTGCCCCTCAAGTCAACCCGAAGCGAGGCATCAAATGCGCAAACTCACCTTAGTTATCTTATGCCTTGTGGCGGGTTGCACCAACGACGCCAATCATATCGGCAATCCGTTGATGTTGCCAGTTCGCGCGATTGGAAATGCGACCTCGAATGCGGCGTACAATCAGACGCGTGGTCAGGTCGAAATCTTCGTCAAAACCAACCACCCTGCCCTGATCGCCGATATCCAGCGCGGCGGTGGTTCAACGTTAGATCAAGCGTTCGACATCGCCAACGTCGCGCCATCTGTCCGTGCAACGCATACTTTGCGGCTGCAATCGGATCTGGCGCTTTACAACAGCAACCTTGACGCGTTGGTCGTTGCATTAATGGTGGTGTCCAGCTGACGTCGGGAAGATCGTGTCGCTAAAGTTCTTGTGTCGTCATCTCATTGGCAGCCGCTCGGCCCAACGAACGGCTGATCCCTGTAAACAAGCGATCAAAGCTCTCAAACATCGCGCGGTTGATTTCACCGCCCGCCTCCGTTTCCGAAAACGCAATATAGGCCTGCAAATCCGCATCAGCGAGAGGTTGGTATGCCATAAACAGGAACGAATAAATCCACTCGGTCGTGCTTTCGCGGATCTCTTGTTCCTGACCCCAGACATCTGACAGAATTTGTTCTTCGCTCAACGCGCCATCAAAAGCACCGCCATCCACAAGCCCGCCATAAAACGCGAGGTTTGAATTCAGCGCGCCTTCGATGTTGGTTTCAATCAAGTTGTTAATGTCGACAAATTCACCGACCAACGCGATGCGCGGGTCGCCGTCCGCCGACGCAATCGCTGCCGCCTCCTTGGCAGCTTCTTCTAAAGCGTCATCCAGCAATGCGCGCCGCGCGCTGACCTCAAGCCCGACAATCATCTGGCCTTGATCGGAGCCGAAGAATTCAATCAGCGGTTCCAGATCAGCGTTTTCTAAAGACATCATGAAATCGGTGCGCACCATGCCTTCCATCATGTCGTAGTCATAAATCCGTTCTACCGTCGCAGCCCATTCCGCTGTGGGTGGCCCGCCAAACAGGTCTTGGCCGATGGTATCGCCGTAACTGACCCCCTCTTCGCGCATGATCTCGATAATATCAGGCAGCATGAGCAGATCAAACAGCACATCCGTCTCGCTCTCCTGTGCCATCGCTGGCATGGCGAGGGTGGCGACGGTGGCAAGTGTTGCAAAACGCATAAACATAGGGGGCCTCTCTTTCTTAACTCCTTAGGAATAGGCATGGTGGTCGGTATTTCCAAGGGGCAGCACAGGGCGCGCACGCGATTGTCACCGAATGCCCTTGCGCGATGTGGTTTGTCAGATTATCAGGCCGACGATCGCAGTCGCGGAGAGGTGGCGGAGTGGTCGAACGTGGCGGTCTCGAAAACCGTTGAGGGTGCAAGCCTTCCCAGGGTTCGAATCCCTGTCTCTCCGCCAATTGCCCATTTCATTCAATCGCCTAACGTCGCCTTAAATGCTTATTTGCAAGGCCATCGGCATGATTTGACGTTTCATTGGCTTTCACCAAATTGCCCCTGTATACTTTCCTTGAGTGGTATGAATTGTGGTATTA
>JAGGNB010000153.1 GCA_017886375.1 Octadecabacter sp. | reverse complement strand
AATGAATTCCTGTCCCTTCTCGGGGCAGCGGCTACGCCCGGCGCGTTGTTTGCAATTGGCGCGTCCCTCGCGACCAAGTCGGCCGAACGCGTCGTCGTGGCGGGCTGGCTGTCGTTTGCCAAATTGGTTCTGCATCCAGCCGCTGTCGCCTTTGCTGCGCTGGTGATGTTTCCGGTCGACGCATACGCTGCAGGTGTCATGATCGCATGTGCTGCCTTGCCCGTAGCCGGAAATGTCTACATTCTTGCACAACACTACGGCGTCGCCCCATCGCGGGTGTCGGCGTCCATTCTGATTTCCACCGCCCTAAGCGTCATAACGATCTCTGCGGTGATTGCCGCTGTGACCTGATAGAAAGCCTGCCATGACAGAAGTCCTTCCAAGCTATCAGGCCCTGCCACTGCCCGACCGCAGTGATTACGACGATGCCCGAATGCAGGCCGAGGCTGAGCGTTTTTATGCCCATGTCAAAACCCGACATTCGATCCGTGAATACACTGATAAACCCGTGCCAAAGGCGGTAATAGAAGCCTGCGTTCTTGCCGCCGGAACCGCCCCGAGTGGTGCAAACCAACAGCCTTGGCATTTCGTGGCAATCAGCGATCCGGTGATGAAATCCGCCATTCGCAAAGCGGCCGAAGATGAGGAAGAAAAATTCTACAGCGGCGCTGGCGGCGATGCTTGGCTCAAGGCCTTGGAACCGATCGGCACCGATGCGTCCAAGCCGCACCTCGATATTGCACCTTGGTTGATCGTGGTTTTCGCCCAACGCTGGGGTGAACGGGATGGCGCGCGCGTCAAACATTACTACGTCCCCGAAAGCGTCGGAATTGCCACGGGAATGCTGATCACGGCCCTGCATACCGCAGGCCTGTCCTGCCTCACCCATACGCCCAACCCGATGAAATTTCTGAATGAGCTGTGCGCCCGTCCCGAGAGCGAAAAGCCAATCATGATCCTTGCCGTTGGGCATCCTGCCGACAATGCCACAGTGCCTGCCATTGCGAAAAAAAAGAAGGATTTGCAAGAAATCCTGACCACTTATCAAGGTGATGTATGATGGAAATATTATCAGAAAACCGCTGCTTTGGCGGTGTACAGGGTGTCTACAAGCACCAATCGACTGCAACAGGAACCGACATGACCTTTGCGGTATTCCTCCCCGCCGAAGCCGCCGACGGACCGGTTCCAGTGCTGTGGTTCCTGTCGGGTCTGACCTGCACCCATGACAACGCGATGACCAAAGCAGGCGCGCAGGCGTGGGCGGCCGAACAGGGGATCGCAATCGTCTTTCCCGACACATCCCCGCGCGGTGACGGTGTGCCAAACGATGACGCCTTTGACCTCGGCCAAGGGGCAGGTTTTTACATCGACGCGACTGAGGCGCCGTGGTCCGATCATTTCAAAATGTGGACCTACACGGCAGAAGAACTGCCTGCCGTTATCGGTGAAAACTTCGCGGTCGACCTGACCCGACAGTCTATCACCGGCCATTCCATGGGCGGCCACGGCGCGCTGACGATGGCGATGGCACTGCCCGGGCGGTTCCGGTCTGTGTCTGCCTTCGCGCCAATCTGCAACCCGACGCAAAGCGACTGGGGCCGCAAACAATTCACCGCCTATTGGGGCGATGAAGCCAATTGGGGGCTGCATGACGCAACCCTGTTGATGCAAAAATCGGGCTTTGACGGGCCGATGTTGATCGATACGGGAACGAACGACCAATTCTGGGATTTGCTCGGCACTGAGGCCTTTGCAACCGCGATGACCGCCAAGCGGCAAGAAGGTCTGTTGCGCCTGCAAAAAGGCTACGATCACAGCTATTTCTTCATCTCGACGTTCATGGAAGATCACGTAAACTTCCACGCAGACGCGTTGTGGGCGTGAACAGCGTCGCACAAAAAGTGCGCGTATGATTTACATCGACGCGGATGCATGCCCCGTTAAGGCGGAAGTCGAAAAAGTCGGAACGCGCCACGGCGTGCGCATATTTGTTGTGTCCAACGGCGGTCTGCGACCATCACAAAACCCGTTGGTCGAAACCGTCATCGTGCCTGATGGCCCGGACATTGCCGACATGTGGATCGCTGATCGCGCGGTCACCGGCGATATTGTTATCACTGGCGACATCCCATTGGCCGCCAAATGCGTTGCGGCGGGCGCGCGGGTGCTCAAACACAATGGTGAGGCTTTGACCCAAGCCAACATCGGCAACGTCCTTGCGACGCGCGATCTGATGACAGATATTCGCGCGGCTGATCCATTCCGGCAGGGGGGCGGTAAGGCCTTCTCGAAAGCCGACCGTTCCCGTTTTTTGGACGCATTGGAACGTGAATTGCGCGCCGCCAAACTAGCCAAATGAGCGGGGAATACGCCATATGACTGTACGAGCCGTTCTGTTCGACATTGGAAACGTGCTTGTCGAATGGCAGCCAGAGCGGTTTTTTGATCGCGTGATTGGCGTGGATCGCCGCGCGGCCTTTTTCGCGGCGGTCCCAATCCTGGAGATGAACGACCGTGTCGATGCAGGTGAAAACTTTCAAAATGCTGTGGCGGGAATGATTGTAGCACATCCAAATTGGGCGGATGAACTGGCCCTGTGGCGTGACCGTTGGATCGAAATGGCCGCGCCCGCGATTGACCATTCCGTTCGCCTTTTGCGCGCCCTGCGCCGCGCGGGGCATCCTGTCTTTGCGCTGTCGAATTTTGGCAATGAAACGTTTCAAATTGCGCGGCGTACCTACCCGTTCCTAGACGAGTTTGAGCGGAGATTTATTTCGGCAGAGTTGGGGATGAGCAAGCCTAACACAGCAATCTATCAACGGGTTGAGGCGGAGTGCGGCATGGCGCAGGATGCACTCCTGTTCACCGATGATCGACCTGAAAACATCGCAGCTGCGCGCGAACGCGGTTGGCAAACCCACCTTTTCGATGGTCCAGATGGATGGGCCGCG
This sequence comes from Octadecabacter sp., assembly GCA_017886375.1. Taxonomy (GTDB): domain Bacteria; phylum Pseudomonadota; class Alphaproteobacteria; order Rhodobacterales; family Rhodobacteraceae; genus Octadecabacter. Next base: position 31,064 of record JAGGNB010000153.1, on the reverse strand, counting down.
CGACTGGTTCGCGAAGGATTACTAACACCGGAGGCTGCCCAATGACGCATATGATTCCCTTTGAAGACGGCCAAATTGGCCTTGATTGGCTCGCCCTGACCGACGCGCTGTCGGACGGGCATTCACGCGCAAAGGCAAAAGTCGAGGACGTGTTTTTGTATCGTGGTGGCGACACCCTGCTCAACAGGTCCGCGTGGATTGATGGCATGGGCCTCGCCATTAAATGCGCAACGATTTTTCCGGCGAACAAGGCTGCTGGCCAGCCCATGGTCAACGGCGCTGTGAACTTGTTTTCCGACGACGATGGCCAACTTGAGGCGATATTGGATTTCCACCTCGTCACCAAGTGGAAGACCGCTGGTGACAGCCTTTTGGCGGCGCGGCGACTGGCGCGCCCTGACAGCAAACGCATTTTGATTGTGGGTGCGGGCACGGTTGGGCGATCGCTTTGGCAGGCCTATTCGGCCGCGTTTCCTGACGCGGAATTTTCGGTCTGGAACCGATCACCCGAGGGCGCGCAACAGTTCGCGAAAGACTGCGACGGTGTGACTGTCGCGACGGATCTGGAACGGGCGGTTCGCGAAGCGGACATCGTGACATCCGCAACCATGACCACCGAACCATTGCTAAAAGGCGCGTGGTTCCAGCCGGGGCAACACATTGATTTGATTGGTGCATACCGTCCCGACATGCGCGAAGTCGACGACGAGGCATTGCTGCGAACGCGCGTGTTTGTCGACAGTTACGCCACAACGATGAACCACATCGGAGAGCTCAAAATCCCACTTGAAGCTGGCGTGATTTCGCCTGACCATATTGTGGCCGATTATTACGAACTGGACTTGTTTCAACGTGGGTCAGACGACGATATTACACTGTTCAAAAATGGTGGTGGGGCGCATCTGGACTTGATGACCAGCCGCTACATTCTGGATGTTTGGAAGGGTCGCTAAATATGCTGGGTTGGGTGTTTCCGCTGCTGGTTCTGGGTGGATTGGCGGTGCTGCCATGGCTCGCTGAAAGTCGTCGACACGCGGTAGATGTTTTTCGCGACAAAGCACCCGGTCGGTTTGCCAAGCTCAGCCAAGGTGTCACGCATTATCAATGGCTTGGCGGTGTGCGTGGGCCAGTTGTTGTCTGCATTCATGGGCTGACGACACCCAGTCCGGTCTGGTATGCCATCGCTGGCGGGCTGGCGAAATTGGGCTACCGCGTGCTGGTTTATGACCTGTACGGGCGCGGCTTTTCGGATGCGCCGCGCGGGGTGCAGGATGGCGAATTTTTTGCGACGCAGCTGGCCGATCTATTGGATCATCAAGGGCTGACCGAAGACGTCACGTTGATGGGCTATTCCATGGGCGGATCAATCGCGACGCATTTTGCAGCAAGCCACCCGAACCGCGTCAGACGCCTTATTTTATTGGCGTCAGGTGGGATGTGGTTGCGGGAGGATAAGGTGACAGAGGCAAGCCGTAGGATGCCGTTCCTTGGCGACTGGTTGCATGCTGTTGTCGGCGCGCGCAGCGATCGACAGAGGTTGCGCAGCCAGTTGGGGCAAGCGTTTGATGTTGAGGGAATAATCGAATTACAGCTGGCGGAATATCAGAGCCGCGGGTTTCTTCGGTCCGTGCTTTCCAGCCGCCGCCATATGCTGAATGATTTTCAAGAGGACCAACATCGGACCATCGGCCGCGACGGCATTCCCGTGATCGGGATCTGGGCCGAACATGACGACGTTATCCCGTTGAAATCGCTTGGAACATTGACGCAATGGAACCGCAGCGTGCGCCAAGAAGTGATCTCTGAGGCGGACCACCGCGTTGGTTATACCCACGCGGCGCAGGTCGTTAAAGTGCTGCGCGACGTGCTGCGTGAGGACGTATAAACGCCGCTGTGCGCACAGGTGACACATTGCGTACACAAGCTGTACACAACCTGTATGTACACGTCTTGGTTTGGGCGATCTGTTCCACAACGTTGTGAACGGTCGGGCGTGGATGATCTGAACAGCTATTTTTGAACCAAAGACCCCGAGACGCGGATTGCGGGGCGGGGTCGGTCTGCGTAAACAAGGCAGGATGGGAACGGTTCAAGAAGAATATCAAGCCCGCGTAGATGCGGGAACGTTGCACGAAGATCCGGTGCAGCGGGCTGCGTTGGCGTCGCTGGAACGTGTCCGAGCGGCTGTTTTGAATCTACCCGATGCCCCTAAGAACGGCTGGTTTCGCAAGGCAAGCCCAGTCGTTGGCCCGAAGGGGTTGTACATGTGGGGCGGCGTCGGGCGCGGCAAGTCCATGTTGATGGATTTACTGTATGAGACAGTAGAAGTGCCCAAGCAGCGCAGTCATTTTCATGCGTTTATGCAGTGGGTTCACGGCGCGATCGCGGATGCACGCAAGGACGGGGTCGAGGATGCAATTGCGCCAGTCGCCGCGGATCTGGCGGGACGTGTGCGGTTTCTGGCATTCGATGAAATGCAAATCAGTGATATCACCGATGCGATGATCGTGGGGCGGCTGTTTGAGGCGCTTTTTGCCGCCGGAGTCGTGGTCGTGACCACGTCGAACCGCGTGCCCGATGATCTGTATAAGGACGGGCTGAACCGCCAGTTATTTTTACCATTCATCAGTCTGCTTAAGGACCGGATGGAGGTGCATGAACTGGCCAGTGAAGTCGATTATCGCCAGTCGGTTCTTGCAGGTTCGCCAAGCTATTTCACGCCCAATGACGTCGATGCGCGGACGGGGATAGAGGCTGTTTGGCAAGGTCTGACCAAAGGCGAGGCTGCGCCGCTGACGTTGCGGGTGAACGGGCGCGATGTGGTCATTCCAGCGTTTGCCAATGGCGTCGCACGGGCGAAGTTTCGCGATCTGTGTGGCGTGTTTTTGGGGGCGGCGGATTATCTCGCGTTGGCCGAGGCCGCGCGGGTTTTGGTATTGGAGGATATCCCGCGCTTGGGGCGGTCGAATTTCAACGAGGCGAAGCGGTTTGTGATATTAATCGACACATTATATGAGGCGCGTGTGCAGTTGATTGCGTCCGCCGCCGCCGCGCCTGAAATGTTGTATATGGAGGGCGAAGGCGTGTTCGAGTTTGAACGCACCGCCAGCCGCCTGCGTGAAATGCAGGGCGCAGACTGGGCCAAATAATAGTTACGGATTAGGCATCCAGTTGCGGAATAACGAGGCGCTGGCCGACGCGAATGCGATCAGGGCTAGAAAGCAGACCCTTGTTGGCTTCAAAAATCGTCTCGTATTGGCCAATCACCCCGTAAAATTTGATTGAAATCGCGCCGAGGCTGTCGCCGCTTTGAACTGTATAAAACCGCGCCTCGATTTCATCGGTGGCGCGCTGAATGATGCGGACTTCCATGCCCGCTGTGTTGTCGGGGGTGACGTCTGGGATTGCCGGTGCGGCGCCGCCAGCCGCAATCCGGGCCTGCGTGACAATGTTATTGAGCAGCACAAACGTATCCACGCGCCCATCCGATGTGACCAGAATTTCCGGCACGGCGACATCACCGGACGCGGCGGCGGTGTTGACGATCAGGTCGATGCTTTCGTCGCTTTCGCCGGCGCGCAGGGCGGTTATGACGATGGCCTCTAAGGTCTCGCGTTCATCAAGAATGGAGCGCTGGCCGGTCGCGGCTTCGATTCCTGCAAGGATATCGGATGTCGATTGCCGCTGGGCCTGGCTGTTGGTGGTGACAGGTTCAAGACCTGCAAACCCCAGTTCGGCCAGCACGTTGTTGGTCATGTCCGACAGGCGGGTGTCATCGGTACTGGGGCGTGCAACGTCAACGCGACGGGGGGCTTGAACTATCCCGGTGCCCAGATCAACAGTCAAAGGGGCCGCAGCGACGGCCGCTTGCGCCAAGGCACTGATATCGGGGGTCGCAGATCGGGTGACTTCGACCGCAGTATCGGCACTGTCTTCAAAGGGCGTGTCCAGACGATCTTGTGTGATTTGATCATTGCCCGCGAAGGGGCGAAAAATAATAAGCCCGCAGATCACAACGGCGAAGGCGAACAAGGCGAGAGTGGCACGGATCATGGATAAAGACCTTTTAGGGCGTTAGCCGAGGTTCTGGGATTGGTGAATGGTCAGCCCGACGTGCGCCCACGCCTGCATACCACCGCGATAATAGAATAATTTGTTGGCCGGATAGCCTGCCGCCATCAGGTGCCCGATCGCGTTTGGTGCATCGTTTGACCACACGCCACCGCTGTACAGCGTCAGCGCCATGGCGTTGGTAAAGTCGAGGCTGCCGTCAACCTGTGCAACTGCCCCAAGCGCGCGCAGGATATCGCCGCGAAAGCGGTTTTCGAAATTTGGCATCGCAACCGGAACATTGACCCCGCTCAGAATTGACCCTGTGGCAAATTCAGCAGGAACACGGGTATCAATCAACAGCCCCGTGCCACCGGTCACACGGTCTTCGAGGAAGTCTAGCAATTCAAGTTCGCCCAGCGTCAACACGCCGTCTGCGATGCGCATTGGTTGAATGCAATCAAGCGGGCAGGCGCGCGATGTGCGGGCGAATTCACGCTGCAAGGTGGCGTTCATGTTCTTGTTGCGCGTTAATGGTATAACACTCTCCCGTTTGAAGGTCGTGATCCGCACGTCTTGCGCCTGCGCCGCTCCTCCGACGGTCAGGGCACAGGCAAAAATTGCCAGACATGCGATCGTCTTCATCTCGGGGTCCTTGTTGCGTGGTTGGTCGGCAATCTTCGTGGGGCGCGCTCTTATATCTTTCCGATGACATGAGCGCACCCCAAGGAACGCCACCGGTTTGCCGTGTTGATCGTGTCGCTGCCTGTCGGTCAGGCTGTCGAAATCGGGCCGCACCGGGCGAGAGCAGGACGCCGAATGCAGAGGGAATGAATAGGCCGTGCCAGATGTGCAGGGCCTTTGGCGGGCGCGCACCAACGGATCCGTGTGCTGGTCGATGGGGTGCGATATGTAAGGACTGCGGTCATCGCGTGGCTGCCGTGGTGGACAGACCCAAGGTCGTCCAGACCTGCATGCCACCGCGGTAGTAGCCAATCTTTTCAGGGGGATATCCCGCTGCAAGCAAGTCGACGATCAAAGCCGCAGCATCCTGTGTTGCGGGGCCGGAATCGTAAACCATAAGCGAAATAGCGTCGGTAAAGCTGAACACGCCCTCGTAATGTTGCGCGCCGAGGGCCAGCAGAATTTCATTGCGGTAGGGGTTGGTCGGCGCGAGGGTCGCTGCTGGGATATTCACCGATGCGGGGATGTATCCCAGCGCGCGGTCTTCGGGCAGGCGGGCGTCGATCAGCAATCCGTCGCCGGAGTCGACCTGCGTTGACAGGAATTCAATCACGTCCAATTCACCCAATGTCGGGACGTTTGGTGCAGCGGTCATTGGCGACAGACATGGGGCTTTACAGGTCGATGAGGACTGGATAAGCGCGGAAATTGTCGTCTGCTCGAGGGTGCTGACGCGTGATATTGTGAACTCTTGCCCATTAACGCTGAACACGGCGTTTGCCGTCACCGGAAGCGTTTCCGCCGCGCAAACGGTGGAAAAAGCCATCAATATGCACGCGAGAGCGGTGCGTTTCATCCCTCGTCCCCCAACGATTGAGCGCTAAATCTTGTGGCTTGGCGGGCAGCGCAAGGCACAGTTTGAATTGGGATCAAGATATAGAGGTATCGCGAATCGCTCGTCAAAGGAAAAAGTGCGCGGCGTCCCAGTTTTTCGAGGGGTGAGTCTATTGGCTCGCAGAGTGTGCGCCGGTGTGTGCATCCGTGTGGTCAGAGGATGGCAGACGACCCAGCAGCGCAACGCCGCCACAATCAAGGGTCGCGGTGCCTTCGGCAAAGACCGGAAAGCGGGTGTAGCGGTTGATCATGCTGTCGGTGTGCCAGACGTTGTTGACGCATAGGTCCTGCGCGTTGGTGCCGGAGTTAAAGCCAAAACCGGGATCGCCACAATCATCTGCCTGTCCGCCCGCGTTCCACGCTTGGCCCTTGTCGCTGTCGTGCATGCCACCAGTTGGAAACACCATGCCGCGCGGATCAAAGCTAAGATTCCAGCGTGTCGTCGGGGTCAACTGGCGCATGTCCCACGTCCCCAGCGCAATGTCGTCCTTGAAGCCAACGATGAAGAACGCGGAAATGTCGTCGTGGGTCAGCAGTGAACGGGTCATCAGCGGATCGGGCACCGACATGGTGCCTTCCATGCGGTAGCCGTTGTTACCTTGCCAGCAGAATTCAAAGTCGGCGGATTGGGCGGGCAGGGCGAGCGTGACGAGGACAGCGGCAGCGCGGATCATCCATTTTCCCGCATCACGTGGCCCGCCAAATACAGCGATCCGCAGATCAGGATACGCGCGTTCGGGGCGGAGGCGATAATGCCGTCGAGGGCGGCATAAAGATCGGGTGCTATGGTGGCTGAGATGCCCGCCGATGTCGCGGAATCCGCAGTGGTTTGGGCGGGCAGTGTATTGGCCTCACCGGGGATCGTGATCGCCGTCAGGGTTTGCGCGTGTGCGGCCAGCGCGTCCATGAACCCGCGCACGTCTTTGGTATTCAGCATGCCGCAAACCAAATGCGTCGGGCGGTTGGGCAGCGTGTCCAAGGTGGCGGCGATGGCTTTGCCTGCGGCGGGATTGTGACCGCCATCGAGCCAGAGTTCGGCAGGGGCGTAGCGATCCACCAGCGGGCCAGTGGTCAGGCGCTGCATGCGGGCGGGCCACGTGGCGTTGGTCAGGGCCGCTTCGCAGGCGGCTTCATCGGCGCCCAAATGACGAAGGGTCGCCAAAACCGCGCCCGCGTTCTGGATTTGGTGTGGCCCGGGAAGCGCGGGCAATGGCAGGTCAAGAAGTCCGGTTTCGTCCTGATAGATCAGACGATCGCGTTCGCGACTGACGTGGAAATGCTGACCGTAGGCGATCAGCGGCGCACCGATGCGGGTTGCTGTACGTTCAATCACATCCATCGCGTCGTCGTGTTGCGGGCCGACAAAGCATGGCACGCCGCGTTTGATGATGCCCGCCTTTTCGCCGGCAATTGCGGCCAGAGTGTCACCAAGGAACTGTTGGTGGTCAAGATCGACGGGGGTGATGATGCTCACCGCTGGTTCCATGACATTTGTCGCATCCAGCCGCCCACCAAGCCCGACTTCTAGCAGTGTGTAGTCAGCGGGGGTTTCGGCAAAAACCAACAGCGCCGCGCAGGTGGTGATTTCGAAATAGGTTATGTTTTCGCCCTGATTGGCGGCGTAACAGCGATCAAGCGCGTCGGTCAGCGCGTCCTCAGAAATGAGATCACCCGCCAGCCGGATACGTTCATGAAACCGCGCAAGGTGGGGGGATGTGTAGGCGTGAACGCGGTTTCCCTGCGATTCAAGTCCGGCACGGATCATCGCCTGTGTTGATCCTTTGCCGTTGGTCCCTGCGATGTGGATTACCGGTGGAAGCCGGCGTTCAGGATTTCCAAGCGCGTTCAGCAACCGCCACATGCGATCCAGCGTCAGGTCGATGATTTTCGGGTGCAGCGCCATCATGCGCGCAAGGATTGCGTCTGAATTTTGGGTCATGTGCTGCGCCTTATGCGGAGTGAGAAGAGCAGCATGACGCCAAATGTGACGTCATAGCCCGCGCAAAATGCAGGCCACCACAGCGGGCCGGGGTGCGCGGTCGTGAACAGGGCCGCGTCAAGGACACCATGTGCGATCAATGCAATCGCGAGGCCCGCGATGCCGATCCGGCTTGAAAACACGGCCGCAGCAGCGAAGGCTACAAAGAGTGTCATGTGCAACACGATTTGCCCGTCATTTTGGCTGGCAACCGCGAACAATGGCCAGAACCCCGCAACCGCAATCACCACCAGCGCCACGATGCCGGACCGCACCATACCAGCCCGCGACAGAAGCAAGACTGTCGCGGCGGCCAATGCAGCCCCGATGAGGGCGGGCAGCAGGATCATTCGGGTTTGGTGTCCGCGACCTCGATCTGGTCGGTGATCTTGTCAGGCGGTGGCAGTTCGCCCGCCACGGCCGGATCAAGACCCAAAAGCATACGGGTAATGGTGATCAGTTCTTCGCGCATTTTGCCGCGCGGCGTCACACGGTCCAGCATCCCGTGATCGAGCAGATATTCCGACCGCTGGAAGCCCTCGGGCAGTTTTTCGCGGATCGTTTGTTCGATGACCCGCGGGCCAGCAAAACAAATCAACGCGGCGGGTTCGGCGATATGCACATCGCCAAGCATCGCATAGCTGGCCGTAACGCCGCCCGTCGTCGGGTGGGTCAACACGACGATATAAGGCAGGTTTGCTTCTTTGAGCATTTCCACGGCAACTGTCGTGCGCGGCATCTGCATCAAGCTAAGAATGCCCTCTTGCATGCGCGCGCCACCGGCGGCGGAAAACAGGATCAGCGGGCGTTTTGTTTCTACTGCACGCTGGGCTGCCGCGATGATCGCGTTGCCGACATACATGCCCATGGATCCACCCATGAAACTGAAATCCTGCGCGGCGGCGACGATTGGCGTGCGGCCAATTTCGCCCATCACCACAAGCATGGCTTCTTTTTCGCCCGTATTGCGCTGGGCGGCTTTCATACGGTCGGGATATTTCTTTTGATCGCGGAAATGCAGTGGATCGGCGGTTGGCGTCGGCACCTCGATTTCGGTAAAGATCCCGCCATCAAACAACGCGCCAAAGCGGTCACGCGGTGTGATTGCCATGTGGTGATCGCACGACGTGCAGACGTTGAGGTTGTCAGACAATTCGCGGTGAAACAGCATTGTGCCGCATTCGTCACATTTGGACCACAGGTTCTCGGGCACTTCGCGGCGCGAGAAGATGGAATTGATGCGCGGGCGGACGTAGTTAGAAATCCAGTTCATGGGACCCTCAAATGATGTTGGGTTTGAAATAAGGGCACGCGACGTGAAATGCAATCAGCGGCGTAGGGCAAGGCGTGCAGTTACCCAGACTGTGAACAGCATCAATGCCTCATATGGAACAAAGGGCTCCCAAGCGAGACCATAGGTGGGCCACACGAACAACGCCGCACCGTAGAGCCAATCATCGGCGGCAAGGATCACCAGCGCCCCGATGTTGTTGACGAAATGCACGGCAAGCGCGGGGCCGAGTGTGCCGGAGCGCGCAGTAAGATCGGCACAAACAAGGCCAAGACACGTGGCCCACGCAACGTAAGCCCACGCGGAATAGGCGGGGGCAGTTGGATCGTAGTGGACCAGACCAAATAGGAAAGACGGCCCGCCAATCCAGATGATCGGGTGTTTGCTTAGGGCGGCAAGGTGGCTTTGCAGATAGCCGCGAAACACCAGTTCTTCTGCGCTGATTTGAACGAACAGCAGGGGCAGGATCGCGGGGAGCAGCGTGAGCCATGTGATCACCGAGAACTGTTGCACAGCGTCTGGCGCGAAGGCAGATGGCAGCACCAGAAAGGCAAAGAGCGGCGATAAATAGAGACTAACATGCCAGAATTGCCGCCAAGCGGGGCGAAGTGCGCCAACAAGATCGCGCAGGTCGATGCGATGCAGTCGGCGCACCATAAACATCAAAATTGCGGTGTATATTGCGAAGGCCGCCAAGTTCCAGCGCACGGCGGCAGTGGTTGATCCGTCAATGAAATGGTCAATTAGCGCTGGATTAGACACTATGTTGGGGCTTTGCGTCCACGCGGAAAAGAGTGCGACGAATATAAACTGGAAGCCGTACCACAGCACGGCGATCACAAGGCCGATTGAGACCCAGCTTGCCGATGTCCTAAACGGCGACGCGCGCGCAATCATGGGCGTGTAGGCGTCACGCAAGCGTGTGGCCTGCATCGGTCAGGGCAATTTTCACGCGGTTCATTTCAGCCGCGCGCACCAGCAGGTAGTCACGCTGATGGGTCGAGATGACAAACACGCCCAAGCCCGCGGTTGAGATCGGCGTGACGGCGGCCATGACGACACCGGGTTCGTCCAGTGCCGCCAATGTGTCGACCCGCAGCACCGTCCAGCCTGTGTCGGCGGTGTCCGGTGCGCGGTTGGCAAGACAGACAATCGACAGTTCATCGTTCGCGCGAGTGATATTAACCAGACCAACGCCGTCCGCCCAGTCGGGCAGCACTGCAAGTGCAGGCAGGCGGGTAATGGCGTATTCGCCAGAAAGGGGCGTAAAGGACAATTTCATGCGGTCAGACTGCCGCGTGCCGGGGCCTAAGCCAAGTCTATTGCGACTTGTAGACCTAGCCACAGCGATTTAGACCGATTGCAACTTAGATTTCCCGAAAGGTAGAGCGATGACCAGCAACCGCACCGACAAGACGAACCTGCCCAGCCGCCACGTCACAGAAGGGCCAAGCCGCGCGCCGCACCGGTCGTATTTCTATGCGATGGACCTCACCGAAGAGCAGATCAATCAGCCGTTCGTCGGTGTGGCAACCTGCTGGAACGAAGCAGCGCCCTGTAACATCGCGCTGAACTGGCAGGCACAGTCGGTCAAGCGTGGCGTCAAAGAAGCCAACGGCACCCCGCGCGAATTTACCACGATCACGGTCACCGACGGTCTCGCGATGGGCCACGAGGGCATGCGGTCGTCATTGGCATCGCGTGACGCGATTGCGGACACGGTCGAACTGACGATGCGCGGCCATTGCTACGATGCGATTGTCGGGCTTGCTGGCTGCGACAAATCCTTGCCGGGGATGATGATGGCGATGGTGCGTCTGAACACGCCGTCGGTGTTCATGTATGGCGGGTCGATCCTGCCGGGGCGCCACGAGGGCAAAGACATCACCGTGCAAGATATGTTTGAGGCCGTTGGTAAATACCAAGCGGGTCAAATGACCGACGCGGAATTGGCCGTGCTGGAACGGGTTGCCTGCCCGTCCGCTGGTGCCTGTGGCGGTCAATTTACCGCCAACACGATGGCGTGTGTGTCCGAGGCGATTGGTTTGGCATTGCTGAATTCATCCGGAATGCCCGCGCCCTATGAGGACCGCGCCCAATATGGTGAGGCGTCGGGAATTGCGGTGATGAACCTGATCGCCAAGAACATCCGCGCGCGGGATGTGGTGACGCGCAAGTCGCTGGAAAATGCGGCGCGTGTCGTGGCCTGTACGGGTGGGTCAACCAATGCGGGTCTGCACCTGCCCGCGATTGCCCACGAAGCGGGTATTGATTTCAACCTGTTCGACGTCTGCGATATTTTCCACGACACGCCATATTTCGTCGACCTAAAACCGGGTGGTCAGTACGTGGCCAAAGACCTGTTTGAGGTTGGTGGTGTGCCGGTCGTGATGAAAGAATTGCGCAAGGCGGGCCTGTGGCATGACGATTGCATGACGTCCAGCGGCAAGGTCATTGGCGAAGAATTGGACATGATCAAAGGCGAAGCAGACGGCACAGTCATCTATCCGGTCGAAAACCCGATCACCAAGACCGGCGGCGTTGTTGGGCTGAAGGGCAACCTCGCCCCTGAAGGCGCGATCGTGAAGGTCGCAGGCATGTCTGACGCCGAACAAGTCTTTAGCGGCCCCGCGCGGGTGTTTGAGTGCGAAGAGGACGCGTTCGCGGCGGTCAAGGCACGCACCTACAAAGAAGGCGAGGTGCTGGTTATCCGCAACGAGGGGCCATCCGGTGGCCCGGGTATGCGTGAAATGCTGGCGACGACGGCGGCGCTGTCCGGTCAGGGCATGGGCAAGAAGGTCGCGCTGATCACCGATGGGCGCTTTAGCGGCGCAACGCGGGGCTTTTGCGTTGGCCACGTTGGACCGGAGGCCGCACATGGCGGGCCGATCGCGATGCTGAAAGACGGTGACATAATCACGATGAACGCGGTGACAGGTGAATTGTCGGTCGATCTGACGGACGCGGAGCTGGCGCAGCGCAAAGCCGATTGGGCGGGCCCGAAAGAGACGCTTTATGCGTCCGGTGCGTTGTGGAAATATGCGCAACTGGTGGGTGGTGCGCTCAACGGCGCGGTCACGCACCCTGGCGCGAAGCACGAACGCCACATCTATATGGATCTGTAAAATTATGTGGCTGCGTGAGTGTGTTTTGGCAGTCGCCGTGTTTGGTTTGGGCGGCTGCGAAGGTGGGACGGACGGGGTGATGGGCCAATTGGGTCGCATCGCAGCCGCGCCCGACGCCACCAACCAAGGCATACGCACGCTGTCGCTGCTTGGCGGTGATGTGCGGGTGCGCGGGCCGGAGGGTTACTGTGTTGACCAAGCGGCCAGCCATGCGCGGCGCGGTTTTGCGGTGTTGGCCGGATGCGCGTTGTTGTCGGACGGCACTGCAGTGATGCCGAACCTTGACGGATTGATCACCGTGCAGTTTGGCGATGAAAACACGGCGAGCGTCACCGACAACGAAGACGCTTTGGCAGAATTTTTGAAGACGGACGCGGGACGCGGTTTGTTGGCGGGCAGTGGTGATCAGGCGCATGTGTCGCAGGTCGCGACGATCACCGACCAAGCGGGCGTTTTGGTGCGGTTCCAAGATGCGTCTGGCCCCACTTTCAAAGGCACGGCGGGCCCTCAGTGGCGCGGGTTTCTGGACATCAACGGGCGACTCGTCACGATATCCGTGCTGAGCTTTGAGCGCAGAGCGTTGAGCCGTGGTGAAGGAGAACGTTTGCTGGTCGTGGCGATGGCTGAATTGGCGCGAGCCAACGCGCCGGTTGTCGCGACAGATGCAGCATCAAAAGATAACGGCTGAATTGACCGGGATTAATCCGCTAATTGTTTCCTTTTGCGAAACAATTTGGCATGTATGGTTTCGACAAAAGGATTCTATCGGACCCCATGGGACAACGAAGTACAAGATTGTTTGAAAAGCTGATGTCGCGGCGTGTTCGGGCTCATTGGTCCCGCGCGGCGCGTGAGGCTGGGACGACGGATTTGTCCGTACTGCGCGATCAGCGTTCTGCCGCGCGCGTTTTACGCCAGAAACTGGATGAGCTGACCTATACCGCCGACAGTCGTCTTGCATTGCCGCGCATCGGATCGTCGACGTTTCCCAAGCCAGCGGGCACGGATTGGTCGTGGCGCCCGCAATTGTGGCGTGGTGCGCTTCCGTTCAAAGGGATCAGTGCCGTCGACAGCAAAACAATGCTGGGTGATGAGGTGACAATTTTTCACGACTGTCAGATTTCGGAACTGACGCTGCGCCAGTTGCGCAACACCCGCGAAGAGGACTTGGCCCCGTTTGGGTTACGCATGGATGTGTTCCAGTTCGACGGGTCGTTCCTTAGCCTTGTGCTGGCGCTGCCGCAATCATCATGTGAAAGTTTGACGCGGCGACATCTTTTGCGGATGGAAGCGATCGTGGAGACAGAAAGCCCGCTGGAGATTTTCGCGCGCCTGAACGTGCGCAACGGGCCGAACACTGAACAGATTGTGCGCGAACTGCCACTTGATGATGGCAAGGTGATGGTGGAATTCGATCTGGCCTACACCAAGCTGAACGAAAAGCGTGTTGAGTCCATGTGGCTCGACTTGATCTTTGAGGGACCACAGATGAACCAAGTGACGATCCGCGATGTGACATTTTCGCGTAATCCACGCGCTGAACTTTAGGGGGTCGTCAATGTCCGACAAGATAGTACTGACAAAACTGCGCCTTGTTGAAGGGGTCTGGCATGGGTCGCTAAAGCACTACGGGCGCGATGGCACGTGGAAGCCAAATATTGAAGTGACGTACCTGGATTTTCCAGTCGACGGGGTCGAAGTTCTAGAAGACCGCGTTGAGGAATGCTGGCATGTGAGCGTGCCGATCCCAGTCGACAGAATTGCCGACGGCGTCCAGACGTTTGTGATCAGGGACCGCCGTGAGGATATGTTGCTTGGCAGCTTTTCAATCGTGGCCGGGGATGCATTGGCAGAAGACATCCGCGCCGAGTTGTCGTTGCTGCGCGCGGAACTGGACATGTTGAAGAAAGCGTTCCGGCGCCATTGCGTTGAGACGTCGGGCAGCTGAACTAGATTAGGTTCGAATTGGCTGCGCCAATCCGATCCAGCGGGGGCCAGCCCCCACACCCCCCGGGATATTGCCAAAGCAAAGACGGGGTGACGCGGCGTTTGAGGTGACGTTGGGGTCAATGTTGGGCACGGTTGGTGAGATTTTTAGGAGAAAAAGTTATGACCAGCTATCCGCATCTTTTGGCACCGCTTGATCTAGGATTCACCACGCTAAAGAACCGCGTGTTGATGGGGTCGATGCACACCGGCCTTGAAGAAACGCGCGATTGGAATCGGGTTGCCGAGTTTTACGCGGAACGCGCGCGCGGCGGTGTGGCGTTGATGGTCACGGGCGGCATGGCACCAAATTCCGAAGGTGGTGTATTTCCGGGGGCGGCGGGGCTGTTTTCGGATCAAGATATTGCCAATCATAAGGTGGTGACAGACCGCGTGCATGACGCAGGTGGCAAAATTGCGATGCAGATTTTGCACGCGGGCCGTTACGCGTATTCCAAGGATTGTGTCGGGCCGAGTGCGGTAAAATCGCCGATCTCGCCGTTTCCACCGCGTGAGTTGGATGAAGACGGGATCGAGAAGCAGATCAGTGACATGGTCACGGCGGCGAGGCGCGCGAAAGAGGCGGGGTATGACGGTGTCGAAGTGATGGGGTCCGAGGGATATTTCCTGAACCAGTTTCTTGTCACCCATACCAACAAGCGCACCGATCGCTGGGGCGGACCTTACGAAAACCGCATGCGACTGCCGGTTGAGGTCGTGCGCCGCGTCCGCGAGGCGGTGGGCCCCGACTTCATCGTGATTTATCGGTTGAGTATGATTGATCTGATCCCCGACGGGTCGACGTGGGATGAGGTTGTGATGCTCGCCAAGGCCGTTGAGGCGGCAGGGGCCACGATCCTGAACACCGGCATCGGGTGGCACGAAGCACGGATTCCGACCATCTCGACATCTGTGCCACGCCGCGCCTTTACGTGGGTGACCAAGAAGTTGATGGGTGAGGTGTCGATCCCGATCATCACGTCCAACCGCATCAACACGCCACAAGTTGGCGAAGACGTTCTGGTGGATGGCTGTGCGGATATGGTCAGCATGGCGCGGCCGTTTCTGGCTGATCCGCATTTTGTCGCGAAGGCCAAGGCGGGCGAAGCCGCGCTGATCACGCCGTGCATTGCCTGCAATCAGGCCTGTCTCGATCACACGTTTTCGATGAAGATCGCGTCCTGTCTGGTGAACCCCAAGGCCTGCCATGAGACCGAGATCGTGTTGTCGCCGTCGTCCAAATCCATCGGCATTGTCGGCACTGGCCCTGCAGGTCTGGCATCTGCATTGGCGGCGGCGCAGCGGGGCATGTCTGTGACCTTGTTTGATCGCGCGGACGAGATTGGCGGCCAGTTGAACATGGCCAAACAGATCCCTGGCAAAGAAGAATTCTGGGGCTTGGTGGATTATTACCGTGCGGCTGTGGCCGAAGCGGGGATCACGGTGAAGCTGGGGCAAGAGGTCACGGCGCAAGATTTGGCGGATTTTGATGAGGTGATTGTCGCTACTGGCGTCGCACCACGCGATCCGCAGATTGAAGGGCAGGACGGCGACAACGTGTTGTCCTATATCGACGTGCTGCGCGGTAAGGCGAGTGTCGGCAAACGCGTGGCGATCATTGGCGCGGGCGGCATTGGTTTTGATGTGGCTGAATTCCTTGTGACAGGCGACAGCACGACTGAGAACCTTGACGAATGGCTTGTGGAATGGGGCGTCGGTGATCCGTCAATTACCCGTGGTGGTGTGCGCCCCGAGGGGCCGCAGCCCGATGCAGCCGTGCGTCAGGTGACGGTGTTGCAGCGCAAAGCGACGAAGCTGGGCAAGAACCTTGGCAAGACAACCGGCTGGATTCACCGCGCGACGCTGAAGATGAAAGGCGTCGAAATGATCGGTGGTGTGAACTACGAACGCATCGACGCGGACGGTTTGCATGTGAGCTTTGGAGAAGCACGTGAGAACCCGACATTGATCGCAGTTGATACAATCGTGATGTGCGCCGGGCAGGTGCCGCGTCGTAGTCTTGCGGATGCGTTAGAGGCGGCTGGTACAAAGTGCCATGTCATTGGCGGCGCGGACGTCGCGGCGGAACTGGATGCAAAGCGCGCGATTGATCAAGGCACGCGATTGGTGGCAACGCTGTAATCAACCGCCCGAAATGGAACCGGTATGATGACGTTCAGACATTGGATCGCATTCGGGATGTTGGCGCTGGGCGTCGCGGCCTGTTCATTTACGGGCCAAGCACCGAACCGCAATGCGGAAATTATTGTGGTCGGGGATTCGATCCTTGCATGGCATCGCAGGTCTGCGCGCTCTATTCCCAGTATCGTGGCACAGTCGAGTGGGTTAACGGTCAGCGATGTGTCGATCAGCGGCGCACCGTTTTTGGGGCCGAATGGCATCCCGACGCAATATGTTGCCAGCGATTGGGACTGGGTCATCGTCAATGGCGGCGGCAATGATCTGGACGGGACATGCCAAACGCCGAATGGTTCGCGGGTGTTGGATGCGCTGATTTCATCCAATGGCAGTCAGGGTGCAATTCCGGCATTTGTAAACCAAGCGGCGGCGCAAGGCGCGCAGGTGATTGTTTTGGGCTACTATCCGGTGAGTGATCGGGGTGGCCCGTTTGCGGCCTGCCGCGCGATTTTGGCTGAACTGGCAGCCCGTCAGGCGCGGTTGGCGGCATCCAACCCTGATGTGATATTTGTCGACAGTGGTCTGGTCATCGCGCCGGGCGATGCATCAGCCTATGCAGTCGATCTGGTGCATCCATCGCTGCGCGGTGCGGCGCTGATCGGGGAGCTTGTGGCGTCGGTCATCGCAGGAAACGGACGCTAGCGCGGGCCGGAAGCAACGAGAGTTGCTGTTTCCCGCCCTGCAACAGTCCTGCCAATACCCCGCAATTGTCAGGCCCGCGCCGCAGTGCTGCCCCTTTTGGCGGCGATACCGATCCTCGAACAAGAGACCTATCCGAGGATTGAGTATGGATCGCCTTACCGAAATGGAAGCCTTCGCCACAGTTGTGGATCAGGGTGGATTCACAGACGCAGCCAAGAAGATGGGGATTTCCAAGTCCGCCGTTTCCAAGCACGTGTCATCCCTCGAGGCGCGCCTTGGTGCGCGTCTTTTGAACCGCACAACGCGGCGTGTGTCGCCGACTGAAATCGGCCTTGCCTATTACGACCGCGCCCGCCGCGTTCTGAATGACGCAGGCGAAGCGGACGCACTGGTCACATCGATGCAATCCGCACCCTCTGGGCTGTTGCGTATTTCTGTGGCAACGGATTTCGGGGTCAATCACCTCTCGCCTGTGCTGGGTGATTTCCTTGGGGAGTTTCCTGACATCACGGTCAACATGGTTCTCAACAACCGCTACGTTGAACTGATTTCAGAAGGCTTCGACATGGCGATCCGGATCGGTGAACTGGAAGACAGCACATTGCGCGCCCGTAAGCTGACCGAAACATCGCGTCGCATGGTCGCGTCACCGGGGTATTTCGAACAATACGGGCAGCCACAAAAGATCGACGATCTGAACGATCACAAGCTGCTGCACTATTCCAACCAGTCAAATTCTGCCGTGTGGAAGCTGAAAGCGCCCTCAGGTGAAAAACGCCAAGTGCGCACCGCTGGTTGGCTGACAGTCAATGACGGCCAGTCCCTGCTGAACGCCGCGATTTCAGGTCTTGGAATCGCGTATCTGCCGTCATTCCTATATGCAGATGCGCTGGCCAAAGGTCTTGTCGTGGAAGCGATCCCTGATCTTCCTGTCGACACCCAAGGGATTTACGCGGTCTATCCACCGGGCCGTTTTACGCAGCCCAAGGTGCGCGCATTCATTGATTTTCTTGTGCATTCGTTTGCCGAGAAGGGCCCAGATATCTGGTAGCCCGACCAAGGGTCCAGCGACCCTATTAAAATTCGCCTGGGGCCACGTGCCCACACCTTAGCGCAGCCCAAGCAAATTCTTGCGGGCTGCGTTTTTTTGTGCGCCAAACGTCAAGCGCGACGTGGCGCTACTGGGTCGACGTAATGATGACTTCGACGCGGCGGTTTGCCTCGCGGCCCTCTTCGGTCAGGTTCGACGCGACAGGGGAAAGGTAGCCCATACCCTGCGCATCAAGCTGGTGGCGGGGGATGTCGTAGGTCGTGACCAACCGTTCAAGCACCGACCCTGCGCGGCGTTTGGACAGTGCGATATTTCCGTCTAGCGACCCGACAAAATCCGTATGGCCGACCAGTGCAACCGTGCGATCAGGATTAGCGATGAGGTAGTCCGCGAGATCTTGGAGTGATTCAAAAGTGGCATCGCCAAGTTGTGCTGACCCAGTTTCGAACACCAAACCTGACAAGACAAACCGCCCCTGATCTTCCAGAGATTGCGCGAGGTCGCCGGTCATTGTCGCCGCCTCAGCACGAACGCCGCGCACCGCGGGTGCGTCTGCCGCCACCACCGGTGCGCCGCTAGCAGCGCCAACACGGATGATTTGAATGAACCCCGCCGACGAGGAGCGACTGGCCAGCAGGCTGAGCAATTCGACCGTGCCATCAACGCTGCGTTGCGTTGCGATAAAGCGGTAATCGCCCAAATCGACATGCATTGCGGGGCCTGGCAACACCGGCGTGGCGAAGCGAAAATCAAAACCGCCGCAGGCGTCGTCGGTGCAAGTGAACAGCACCTCGAACCCGGCGTCCGTCAACTGGTCGCGCAGCGGTTGCAGCAATTGCAACGTGGTCAGACCAGCCGCATCAATGCGCCACGCCTGTTGGCGCACTTCGCCCGTTGCGGTCAAAACGGGCAGCCCTGTGGGGGTCCACGCGGCGGTGGGCATGGCGTAACTGTCCAGCGCCGCGACCTCTTCAACCACAAGTGTCGCGTTGCCGGGCATGTCGAGGGTGACAGCCGCCGCCTGTATCGGCGCAAGGATGAGGAGGGCGAGGGTGCGGATCATCGGTTTTGGGAATGATAGTCGTCGTTGGGGCGCATATCCGTGGCGCTGGCCATGCGGTTGGTCATGTTGAAGAACCCTGTGACCGACGCGATGTCCCAGATGTCACGGTCGCTAAACCCTGCGTCGCGCAGTGTTTGGCGGTCAGCCTCAGTCGTTTCTGCGCTGGCTTTGGTGATTTTTTCAGCGAACGTCAGCATGGCCGTTTGCCGCAAATCAAGGTCCGCCGCGTGCCAGTTCATCACCAGCATTTCGCCAAGTTTTGGATCACCCGACAGCGCACGCACGGCCTGACCATGGGCAGTTAGGCAGTAAAAACATTTATTTATGGACGACACGACCACAGCGATCATTTCACGTTCGAGTTTGCTAAGGCCGGAGTCGGCCAGCATCACATCATTGTACATCGCCGAGAACGCGTCAAATTTTGCGGTGTCAAATGCATAAGCCGCCAACACATTGGGCACGAACCCCAGCTTGTCATCACAGATGCCGAAATACTTGGCGATGTGATCTGGCAGCGGATCAAGGGGCGGCAGGTTCAGGGCGGTGGGCAGCGTTTTGGACATCTAAGCCTCCGGATGGATACGGTAATGATATCCTCCCACAGGGGTCATCCCGAGGGAAGTGTAGAGCGCGTTTGCCGCGACGTTGGCCTTTGTCACCAACAGAGAGATCGTATGCGCGTCACGTTCTTGCGCCCAAAACGCAAGGGCGCGGATCATGTGGCGGCCAAGACCCTGACGGCGAAACGCGTGTGCGGTTTCAATCGCATGCAGCATGGCGGTGCCATCGTAGATGGCGCCAAACGCGGTTCCAGCGGGCGTGTCATGAACGCGGCCAAGCACAGTGGTTTTCGGACCAGCGGCGCGGGCCATAATCGCAAGGCGGGCGTCATCAATGCCACCTGCGTCCCAGATTTCCGCCTGCGTCGCCAAGGGTGGCCAGACTTGAAAACAGGTGACAGCAGGGGGGCGCTGTGTCGCGATTTGCGCAATCGGCGCTGTGTAGTAGGTCACGGGGTCCTTGATGCGGTAGCCCGCAGCGGTGAGAGTCATGTCGAGGGTATCTTCGCCGTGGCGCACCATGAACAGCGGTGTCTGACCTAGGGCGCGCATTGCGACCTCTGCACTGGCGAGTGTCGCGTCCGGTTCCAGTTGCGATGCCGCAGACACGCGACTGCCGCCACCGGCCCCGTTGCGGATCGTCCAACCGTCTAGGTGCGCAAAAGATTTGGCAGGCCATGTGGCATCAATCAGCGCGGTGAGGTCTTGCGGTGTCATGCGGGAAAAGCGGCGACGAGCCTGACCATCGCCGCGTCGATGCGCGCCATGTCTTGGCCACGGATCACAATGTTAGCCCCGTATTTGCCATCTTTTTGGAACGGATAGGATCCGATGGACAGGTCCGCAAAATCTGTGGCCAAGGCGCCGAGCGGTCCGGCAATATCGCCTTCGCCACGATCTATGCGCAGGGTTTGCGACAACATCGGCGCGCCACCTGTCAGGGTCGGCAGAACGCTGGCGACCATGGCTTGAAACACGGACGGAACGCCGGCCATCACATGCACGTTTTGCACGCTAAACCCCGGTGCGATGCTGACTGGATTGTCGATCAAGGTGGCACTGTCGGGAATGCGGGCCATGCGCAGGCGCGCCTCGTTCAGGTCCTGACCGTTGCGATCATAATGGGCCTGCAACAGCGCGCGTGCGTCGGGGCGCACATCAATATGGTCATCAAACGCGGCAGCGATGCAATCGGCGGTAATGTCGTCATGGGTCGGGCCAATACCGCCAGACGTGAACACATTGTCGTAGGCCGCCGAAAGCGCCTGCACAGCGGCGACAATTGCGGCAGCATCGTCGCTGACGACGCGCACTTCGCGCAAGTCGATCCCGTGTTCGGTCAACTGGCCAGCAAGGTGATACATATTTGCGTCGCGCGTGCGACCTGACAGGATTTCGTCCCCGATAACGAGCATGGCGGCGGTTGGGTTTTGCATAATGTTCTCCTGCGCTTTGGCATGGTATAAGTCGCACTTATGCGCTTTGCCACACCCCTTGTTTCCGCCCGCTTGATCCGCCGCTACATGCGGTTCCTGTCAGATGTTGAACTGGACGACGGCACGGTCGTAAAGGCCCATTGCCCGAATCCCGGATCAATGATGGGACTGAAAGACGATGGCGTTCGGGTGTGGATCGAAGGCAATAGCGACCCGAAGAAAAAGCTCGACTGGGGATGGCGGTTGGTTGAATTGCCCGATGCCTTTGTAGGGATTGATACGGGGGCTGCGAACAGGATTGTCGCTGAGGCGTTGGCAGGTGGAATTGATGGGCTGGACGGCTACGATCACGTCCGTCCCGAGGTAAAATACCGCGAGAAAAGCCGCGTGGACTTTCTGCTGACAGGCGGCGGGCGACGCGATTGCTACCTTGAGGTCAAATCAGTGACCTTGTCGCGCAAGGCGGGTCTTGCGGAATTTCCTGACAGCGTTACAGCGCGTGGCGCAAAGCATTTGGGCGATTTGGCCGCGATGGTCGGACAGCGCCACCGCGCGGTGCTGTTGTTTTTGGTGCAACGCACCGACTGCACGCGCGTAACCTTGGCTGCTGATCTTGACCCGACATATGCCGCAGCGTTCAAGGTCGCACAGGCGGCAGGCGTTGAAATCATGTGTTTTAGCTGTGCGATTTCGCCTGACGGGATCACTATGACAGGACGATTGCCGTTCGATCCGTAGCGCCGAGTTTTTTGGCGGAAGCGATACAAGGGGTTTAGAATCCGCAAAGTTTATCCTATTTGGAAGACAATCAAGAAGGATGCACGTTTTGGACACATCAAAGGCACGGCTGACGAAGGATGGCATTCGTCTGTATGAGGTCAGCGAATTTGGCGGTATGCGCACAGCGGGCCGTTTGGCGGCCGAGATTTTGGATCGCATCGCCGAACATGTGACTGTTGGTCAGACCACGGCTGAGCTTGATCGTTTGATCACGCAGTGGGTCGACGAGGCGGGCGCGGTGTCAGCCACGATCGGCTACAAAGGCTACAAACACGCCAGTTGCATCAGCGTGAACCATGTTGTTTGCCACGGGATTCCAAGCGACAAGACACTGAAATCCGGCGATATCATCAACATCGATGTGACGGTGATTGTTGAGGGTTGGTTTGGCGATACCAGCCGCATGTACGTCGCAGGTGGTGAGCCGAGCCGCAAAGCCGAGCGTCTGATCCAAGTGACCCACGATGCGCTGATGCGGTCTATCGACGTCGCAAAACCGGGAAATACGTTTGGCGACATCGGCCACGCAATCCAGAGTTTTGTTGAGGCTGAGCGCATGTCAGTCGTGCGTGATTTCTGTGGCCACGGGCTGGGGCTGGTGTTTCATGCGCCACCCAATGTGTTGCATTACGGGCGTGCGGATACAGGGCCGGTGCTTGAAGAAGGTATGATCTTTACGATTGAACCGATGGTGAATTTGGGTCGCCCTGAAACCAAGATCCTAAAGGATGATTGGACAGCGGTTACGCGCGACAAGTCGCTGTCGGCGCAGTTTGAACATTCCATCGGGATCACTGCGGACGGGGCCGAGATTTTCACACAGTCACCCGCCGGAAAATTCCACCCCACCTACTAGCCCAAGATCAGGCGTCGCACCTCTGCCATAGAATTGGCCACCGTTGCGCCAAGGGCGGCAAGTTGTGCGTCTTGGCCTTCGGTTGCAAAGCCAATGGTGTGCACACCGGCATTGACCCCCGCTTGGCAACCCGGCGCGCTGTCGTCGATCATGAAGCTGTGGCTTGCCCGTGCGCCCGTCTGGCCCATGGCATGCTGGATCATCGCGGGGTCTGGTTTGGCGGCAAATGTCTCACGGCTCATGATCCGGCCGGACAGGCGATCCCACAGACCGGACGGTCCCAGCGACAGGCCCATACGTTTCATCGTGCCGTTGGATGCCACATAAATCGGCACGCCCGCACCCTCGAGCGCTGTGATCAGGTCGAGCACACCGTCAAATACATCAACACCTTGCGCGATGCGCGCGTGGATTTCCGTGTTCATCGTTTCGACCCAATCGGGCGGCAATGCGGCGCCTCTGCGGATCGCTTCGTCGCGCATGATCGGGGTGGTGCCGCCCATAAATTCAGTGGCCAATTGATGGGCTGTCACGGGCAGGCCATGCGCCGTGATGCTGGCGGCGAAAATATCAAACATCGGGCCTTCGGTGGCAACTAATACACCGTCGCAATCAAAGACGACCAGATCGGGGGTCATGGCGCGCGCAACAGTGTGATGTGGGTGTCACCATAGCGACGCAGGTCGACTTGGGCGAAGCCTGCAACAGGTTGCGGCGCGTTGTCTTCCATGACGATGAGCGCGCCCGCCGCCAGCCAGCCGCGCGCCTGCGCTGCAAGAACGGCAGACCCGCCAAGGTGTTTGCCATACGGCGGATCGAGGAAAACAAGCTGGCAGGGCGCAGAAGTCGTGGGCAATTTATCGCCCGCGCAGGTCAGTACAGTCGCATCCTGCGTGCGCCGCGCCTTGGTCAGGTTTTCGCGAATCAGACCTTGGGCGATGCGCCCGTTATCAACAAATGTCGCGTGCAGCGCGCCGCGCGAAAGGGCCTCAATCCCCAGAGCACCCGTTCCCGCGAACAGGTCCAAGACCCGCGCGCCGTGGGGCAGGCCATGGCCCATCAACACGTTAAACAGGCTTTCGCGCACACGGTCAGGGGTCGGGCGCAGATGTGCCGCGACATCCCCTGTGCCCACATCCGCAAGCATCAATCCACGGTGCTGGCCACCAATGATCCTCATGGTTTCAGCAGCGCCTTCATGTCGGTGTCAGGGTCGGCAATGACACTTGGCGCGGGTGATTTTCCGGCCTCGATCAATCGCTTGCCGATCATGTAGCTGCGCGGATCGTTCATCGCGTCCACCGCAATCAGTGTTTCGTCGCGAAAATACCAATGCGACCGCGCATCGCCCTTTTCACGCGTGATAATCTGCGTGTAGCCGATGTTCAGACCCGCGATTTGCAGCTTTGTGTCAAACTGATCGGACCAGAACCATGGCTTGGGCACATAGATCTGATGTGCGCCGAGCATATTTCGCGCAACGATTTCTGCCTGATCAATCGCGTTGCCCACACTTTCGAGGCGGATTTGTTGCCCGTGCCAATCCAAGGTCGCGCAGTCGCCAGCGGCCCAGATGTGGGGATCGGACGTGCGGCCATAGGCATCGGTGACGATGCCGTTGTCACAGACCACGCCCGCGCTTTCGGCCAGCAGGGTCGCGGGATAAATACCAACGCCGACAATGGCGAAATCCACATCGATCTTGCTGCCATCCGAAAGAATGGCGCCCGTGACATGATCGTCCCCGACAAGACGGTCTAGCCCGACACCTTCGCGGATATCGACGTTGTGGCTGCCGTGCAGAGCGCGAAAATAATTCGACGTTTCGGGGGCGGCGACGCGCTGCAAAATACGATCCATCATTTCAACGAGAATGACATGCAGCCCCATCTTTGCGGCGACGGCAGCGGCCTCAAGTCCGATGTAGCCACCGCCGATCACCAACAGCCTGCGACCAGCAACAAATTCCGGCTTTAACGCATCGGCATCGGCCAGATCGCGCACTGTAAACACGCCGTCCAATTCGCCGCCAATCGCGGCAGGCAGGGTGCGCGGATGTGATCCGGTGGTGAAGGCGAGGTGGTCATAGGTAAGCACCTCGTCCCCCTCAAGTGTGACCGTGCGCGCGTTCGCATCGACGGACACCGCGCGGGTCCCTGTTCGCAAGGTGATGTCGTTGCCTTCATACCAATCGCGGGGCCGCAAAAACAGGCGCTCACGCTCCATCTCGCCCAGCAGATAGGCCTTGGACAACGCGGGCCGTTGGTAGGGTGGGCCGTTCTCAGAACCCAGCAACGTGATGTCGCCCTCAAACCCCTCAGAGCGCAGTTTTCCAACCAATGACGCGCCTGCTTGGCCTGCGCCGATCACAACAATTTGGCTCATTTGGCTGTTCCCGTCTGGTTGCTGACAAAATGGACCCTATATGGGGGGCAACGACCAACGCAATTACCAAACAAGGGTGCAATATGACAATTTCAGTGGGTGATAAACTTCCGGATGCAATGCTGGTCAGACTGGGTGCGGACGGACCAGAAGGCGTTTCCGTGTCCACGCTGACCGAAGGCCGTACAGTGGTGATTTTCGCCGTGCCCGGTGCCTATACGGGCACATGCACGACCGCGCACGTTCCAAGCTTTATCCGCACCAAGGACACGTTCAAGGAACGCGGCGTCGAAGAAATTATCTGTGTGTCGGTCAACGATCCGTTCGTGATGGGCGCGTGGGGCGAAATGACCGGCGCGACCGAAGCTGGCATCACCATGGTGGGCGATCCTGAATCGGCGTTCACCAAGGCAATGGGCATGGAATTTTCCGCGCCACCAGCAGGCTTGATTGATCGGTCCAAACGCTACGCGATGTTGGTGATCGACGGTGAAGTAAAAGTGTTGAACGAAGAAGAAAACCCCGGCTTGTGCGAAGTCTCTGCCGGTGAAGGTTTGCTAGAAGACATGTAAAAACGGGCGCTGGCGGTTTACGCTGCCAGCGCATCCATTCTTTTGGCGAGCTTCAGATCCAGATCAGACAGCCCGCCAGTGTCGTGGGTCGTCAATGTGACGTTTACCGTTTTGTAAACGTTGGACCATTCCGGATGGTGGTCCAGCTTTTCGGCGACGATGGCGGCGGATGTCATCCAACCGAATGCCTCGACGAAATTCTTGAACGTAAATGTCTTTTGTGCGGCTGTGTCGCTGACGTTCCAACCCGCAGCGGTCATTGCGTCGCGGCCAGCTTGATCCAGTTCAATGCTCATTCTTGTTCCTCTACTTTGACTTTTTTGAACGGCCCGTAGGACGTCAGAATTTCGATTTCATCATCCACGGCAACGCGTTCGGCGTCCAGATAATCAGCGACAGCATTGCGAAAGCCGGCATCGCCGAACCAGTGCAGCGAATGGGTGGTGACGGGCAAATAGCCACGGGCGAGTTTGTGTTCCCCCTGCGCGCCCGCTTCGACCCGTTGCATACCATGGGCAATCGCGTAGTCGATGGCCTGATAGTAACAGATTTCAAAATGCAGGCAGGGGTGATTTTCGGCGCAGCCCCAGTAGCGGCCATAAAGCGTGTCGCGCCCGATGATGTTCAGCGCGCCCGCGACAGGGACACCGTCCCGCATGGCAAACACCAGCAGGATGTCATCGCGCAGGCGGTCTTGGGCAATATCAAAGAATTTGCGCGTCAGGTAAGGTTGCCCCCATTTGCGCGCGCCAGTGTCTTGGTAAAAGTCCCAGAACGCGTCCCAGTGCTGTGGTTCGATCTGATCACCGGTGAGCTGGACAATCTCCCCGCCGAACGCTTGCGCCGTCAAGCGTTCCTTGCGCAGTGTTTTGCGTTTGCGGCTTGATAGCGCTGCGAGAAAACCGTCCCAATCGGCGTAGCCGTCATTGTACCAATGATATTGTTGCGACGTGCGGTGCAGCAGGCCCATTTCCGCGCCCGCCAGCGCCTCGGCCTCGGTGCAGAATGTCGCGTGAATGGACGACAAATCATTGTCGGACGCGATTTGAACTGCGCCTTGAACCAATGCCGACATGCCCTGAACCTCAAACCCCGGACGGGTCAAAAACCGCCGTCCTGTGGCTGGTGTGAACGGCACCGCGATCTGCAGCTTCGGGTAATATCGCCCGCCTGATCGCTCAAACGCGTGGGCAAAATTATGGTCGAACATGTATTCGCCTTGCGAATGGTTTTTCCCATAAAGTGGCGCACAGGCGATCATCTGGCCGCCCTGATGTGCGGTCAGATAGTGCGGGTTCCAGCCGCTGCCCGTTCCAACGCTGCCGCTGTCCTCAAGCGCCTTCAAAAAGCGGTAAGTCGTGAACGGGTCAATGGCGCGACCGGAACTCGCCTCGGGGCAGGCGCATGCGTCCCAGTCCGCTGGATCAATCCCGCGAAGCGTATTGTGGGTGGTGATTTCGATTGTGCTGCCGTCCATCATCTACAAGTGGCGTCTAAGCGCGAAGGGTCAAGCGCGGTAGCCTTCAAATGTGATGTTATCGGCAATCTTTCGGGCCTGCGTTTCCATCGTGGCGCTGCGGATCGTCCAACAAAAGACCGGCACACCGCGCGATTTGAGGGCGGCAACGGCGCCCGAGTCCAGATCATCGTATTGGTGGCTGATGAAGCAGGCACCGACACGGTCAAAGTCGGGGATTGCGCGCTGTGCTTGGCGGACGGTTTCGGGGACGGTCGGCCAGTCCTCGGCAGGATAGGGGCAGGTTGTGATGCCGCGCGGAGTATTCGGCGCATAGGTCTGACAGGCGGCGACGGAATTGGGGTTGAACGACATCAACGCGACGTCGCCGTCGTAATCGCCTAATAACTTGCAAACGGCCATTTCAAGCGGCCCGACATCTGTGCCAAGTGCGCCGTCTTGATCTTTGATTTCAATCAACAATGGGGTGCGGCCCGCCACCAATTCCAGAACGGCGGCGAGTGTTGGAATGGTTCCGCCACCACCGGACAGTTCAATGTCGCCCAAGTCTGCCGCGGATCTTTGGGCGATGGGCCCTGATAGTCCGGTCAGCCGCCCAAGGTCGTAGTCGTGAAAAACCATCGGGATGCCGTCGCGCGATGGCTGAATGTCCAGCTCGATGCCGTAGCCAGCATCAATGGCGGCGCGACACGCCGCCATTGAATTTTCGGCCACTGATGCGTCGTGCAAACCACGATGGGCAAAGGCCCTTGCAAAGAAGCTTACAGGCAGGGTCATGAGATTTCAAAAATGCCTTCGATTTCGACTGCGACACCAAAGGGCAGGGACGCTGCGGACACGGCACTGCGCGAATGGCGGCCCTTGTCGCCAAGCGCCTCGACCATGAAATCAGAACAGCCGTTGATGACTTTGGGCTGGTCGCCAAAATCAGGTGTGGAATTCACAAATCCGACCAGTTTTACGACCCGCACAAGACGTTCGATATCACCGTCGCAGCCGGCCTTTAATTGGGCGAGCAAGCTAATTGCGCAGGCTTTGGCCGCGATGGCGCCGTCTTCGGCAGTCATGTTTTCACCCAGCTTACCTGTGATGAACCCATCCGCGTTGGCGGCGATCTGGCCCGACACGAACAGCAGATTGCCCGTCCTGACCCATGGCACGTAATTGGCAGCAGGGGCGGGGGCGTCGGGTAGGATGACGCCAAGTTCAGCAAGGCGGGCTTCGATTGACATGGGAGTTCCTTTCAGGAGGGTCGCGGAACGCTAACCGTCCCTAAACGTGCGCGCAATGTAATCCGACAGCGGCCGTATCAGGTAGTTGAACGGCGTGCGATCGGCTGTGCGAATAAACGCTTCGACCGGCATGCCGGGGATCAGGGTTGTGTTGATCGGCAGCCGCGCGAGTTCACCGTCGTTGAGCGTGATTTCTGCGCGGTAATAGGAGGCACTGTTGGCGTTGTCGGTGAACGCGTCGGCAGACACCAGCGCGACTTTGCCGTAAAGTTCCGGCGTCGTGCGCTGATCAAGCGCTGAGAACCGCACAGCGACCTCTTGCCCGATTGTCAGCACGTCGATGTCTGTTGGCGCGACCTGCGCTGCAATGACCAACGGGCGATCCTGTGGCACAATAAACAGCAGCGGATCAGCGGGCTGGATCACAACGCCAGACCCGAACACCTGTAGCCCGTAAACAATCCCGCCCACAGGCGCACGAATTTCAAGGCGCGCAAGCTGGCGCACCAATGTTGTACGATTTTCGCGTAGCTCCAACTCGTTGAACTGAAGGTCACGCAGACGAGTGATGGCCTCTTCGCGGCGCGCGGTTTCAAGACTAAGAAGCTCAATGTCCATCTCGATAATGCGTTCCTCGGCACCACCGGCAGAGGCCGCAAGTTCGCCGGTTTGACCCTGTAATCTGGCCGTTTCACGTTGCAGGTTCAAAACGACTGATGCTTGCGCCAACCCGCGATCCAACAGCGCTTGCTGATTGGTCAATTCTTCGTCGATCAGACCAAGTTGGGTGCCAAGTGCGTCCTGCTGCGCAAGAATTCCCCTGATCTGCGATGCGATCTGGTCTTTTCGGTTCGATAAGGCTTCCGTGCGACGCGCGATCGAATCAAGGCGCGCGTTAAACAGATTGGTTTGTCCGGCTTTCAGGCTCGCGACGGTCTCTGCGTTGCCTTCATCCAGCAGGGGATCAAAGACCAACTCATCTTTGCTGTCGCGCTCTGCCTCAAATCGTGCACGCCGCGTGAGGATTTCAAACAATTGTCCTTCGACAACCGCAAGACTTGCCTGTAAATCTTGGGCATCCAGACGTATCAACAGATCGTCTTTTTCAACAACATCGCCTTCGTCCACCAAGATATGCGTGACGATACCGCCGTCCTGATGCTGGACAATTTGGCGGTTCTGATCGACCTCGATCAAGCCACTGACAATAACCGCACCGGTGATTTGCGCCGTTCCGGCCCAACCACCAAAACCGCCGACCAAAATCACCAGCGCAAGGATACCGAGTGTCATAGGGCGCCGCGCGGACCATTCCGTTTTCATGTTAGCAATCCGATCATGTTACGCCGCCGCCCTTGCCTTTGCCCTGTTCAATCTGTGTCCGATTGGCAAGGATTTGCGCCTTGACCTCTTCGGTTGGGCCGAACGCCTTGAGAACGCCGCCATCGATATACATCAACTTGTCGCATTGTTCGATTGCGGCGGGGCGGTGGGCCATAACGAACACGCAGCGCCCTTCTTGTCGCATCAGGCGAATGGCGTTGTTTACGGCCAGCGACCCTTCGTTGTCGAGGTTGGAGTTCGGCTCATCCAGCACAAGATACACTGGATCGCCGTACATCGCGCGCGCGAGGCCGACGCGCTGCACCTGCCCGCCCGAAAGACGCCCGCCTGCCGAATCAATGATGGTGTCATAGCCTTCGGGCAGCTTTAGAATCATTTCATGTGCGGCTGCGCGTTTGGCGGCTTTGATGACGGCCGCATCGTCGGGGTTCGACGACATGCGCGCGATATTGTCGCGAATCGATCCGTTCAACAGCTGGATCGTTTGCGGCAGGTAGCCGACATAGCTTCCTAAAATGTCTGGATCATATTGATCCAACGCCGCCCCATCGAGCCGGATTGTCCCGCCCGCTGGTTGCCAAAGGCCCGCAAGCGACCGCGCGAGTGTGGTTTTGCCCGCACCGGACGGACCAATGACGCCCACCGCTTCGCCGGGGTTTACGGTAAATGAAATCATCCGCAGGCTGGCCTTGGTTTCACCCGGCGGCAGCACTGTCACTTGATCGGCTACGATGCGCGCGGCTGGTCGTGGCAAATTAGTGCGCTTCCCTGGTTCGGGCACCGATCCAAGCAAACGGGTCAGGTTCACCCAACCAGATTTTCCACGGTTCAGCACCGGCCACTGGCTGACCAGCATTTCAATCGGCGCCAGCGCGCGACCCAAAAGGATCGATCCTGCAATCATCGCACCGGGTGTCAATTCGCCTTCCAAGACCAGGTAGGCGCCGACCCCGAGCATAGCTGACTGCAAAAACAGGCGGAACGACTTGGTGACGCTGCCAAACCCGCCCGCCAGATCGCCGGCCCGAATCCCTGCGCGCAAAGACTTATTTCGTAGTTCAATCCAGCGATCAAACGCTGATTTTCGCATACCTAGGGCTTGGATCGTGTCTGCGCCACTGCGCAGTTGTTCCCCCATGTTTTCAGCATGGTAGGTGGCCTGATTAGCATCATCCAGCGGCCGTTTGCTGCTGATTTGGTTGATGATCGCGACCATGACCAAAAGCGAACCACCGCCAATTGCCAGATAGCCAAGGTAGGGGTGAAAAATGAAAATACCCAACAAGAATATGACCGTCCAAGGCAGATCGAACGGGGCCATTGCAACGGGTGACGTGATCGCGCGTTGCACGGCTTGCAGATCGCGCTGGCCTGTTGCCGCCTCAGCAGGGGCGCGGCCGGATGCGCGCGCGCGCATGGATGCATTGAACACACGTTCGTCCAGATCCGTTTGAAA
>JAGGNB010000209.1 GCA_017886375.1 Octadecabacter sp. | reverse complement strand
CCAATCGGCGTGCCCAGATAAAACCACGTGCCATCCCGCGCGATCCGCATGTCCAGATCACCACAAAATGGCGGATTCCAACTTTCCACGGGCGGCAATCCGCGCCCTTTTGCCGCCGCCCGCGCCGAAGATGCGAGGCTTTCCGCCGACACTGTAACAGTGCCATCACTTTGGTTTGTTTTTGCCATTGGGCTTACCTGCGATATCTGTTCAACTCATGCACGACTATATGACCCATAAGAAAGAGATTGCCATGCCCCCCGAAGTTCCGAACGACGCAGCACTCGTGACCCAGATCGAAACCCTCGGCGGCAAACTGGCGCAGGCCCGCGTCTCCATCGCCAAACGGTTCATCGGTCAGGACAGGGTCGTGGATCTGACATTGGCGTCGCTTTTGTGTGGCGGACATGCCTTGCTGATCGGCCTGCCCGGTCTGGGTAAAACCCGGCTGGTGGATACGCTGTCCACGGTCATGGGGCTGCATGGCAATCGCATCCAGTTCACTCCCGATTTGATGCCCGCCGATATTCTTGGCTCCGAAGTGCTGGAAACCGCCACCGACGGCAGCCGCGATTTCCGCTTTATCGAAGGCCCGATTTTCTGTCAGCTGTTGATGGCGGATGAAATCAACCGCGCCTCCCCGCGCACGCAATCAGCGCTTTTGCAAGCGATGCAGGAAAAAGAAGTCACAATCGCGGGCGAACATCGCAAACTCGGCGCGCCGTTCCACGTTCTGGCGACGCAAAACCCCATCGAACAAGAAGGCACGTATCCGCTGCCCGAAGCACAGCTTGACCGGTTCTTGGTGCAAATTGACGTCCCCTATCCGGATCGCAGCACCGAACGCGACATTCTCATCGCGACCACCGGCGCAACCGAAGAAAATGCCACCGCCGTTTTCACCACCGAAGAATTGCTCGCAGCACAGGTCTTGTTGCGCCGTATGCCGGTGGGCGATGCCATTGTTGAAATGATCCTCGATCTGGTCCGCGCCTGCCGCCCAGATGATGCATCGGCGTCCGAACTGGTTAAAAACACCGTCAGCTGGGGGCCCGGCCCGCGTGCCGCGCAGGCCCTGATGCTGACGGTGCGCGCAGCCGCTTTGCTGGATGGCCGTCTGGTTCCATCGGCCGAAGATGTGCGCGCCATGGCAGCCCCTGTTCTCACACACCGCATGGCGCTGTCGTTTGCGGCGCGCGCGCGCGGCGAAAACCTGCCGTCTGTCATTGATCAGGTCGCAACCCAAATCACCAGCATCTCGCAGGCCGCATGACGGACGCGCCCCTCACTTTACGCTCGGCGTCCGAAACCCTCGCGGCCGCGTTTCCACCCCTGCTGGCCGAGGCCGAACACCTCGCCACAACGGTCATGATCGGTGATCACGGTCGGCGGCGTGCGGGTGTTGGCGATACGTTCTGGCAATACCGACCGGCACAAAACCACGACGAAATGCGCAGTATTGACTGGCGCCGCTCTGCGCGCTCGGATGCACAGTTCATCCAGGATAAGGAATGGCAGATCGCCCAGTCGATCCTGATGTGGGTCGACCAGTCCGCCTCCATGTCGTTCACGTCCCTGAACGACGGCACCACCAAAGGATCGCGCGCGCGCACACTGGCACTGGCCAGTGCCATTTTGCTGCTGCGCGGTGGTGAACGGGTCGGTTTAACCGGCAACGTCCTGCCGCCGCGGCGCGGTGAAGTCCAAGTCGCGCAAATGGCTGCCCTGCTGTCACAAGATCACACAGACGACTTCGGAACACCCGATGCCACAGGCATGGTCTCGCATTCGCGCGCGCTGTTCGTGTCAGATTTCATGGGCGATCTCACGGGCATCGAAACCGCAATGGCAAAAGCCGCCGACCGCGACGTGCGCGGCGCCCTTGTCCAGATCCTCGACCCGTCCGAGGAAGCATTTCCCTTTGACGGCCGCACCATTTTCGAATCCATGTCCGGCACAATGCGACATGAAACCCTCAAAGCCCGCGACCTGCGGGACCGCTACCTTGATCGCCTTGCGCAACGCAAAGACCACCTTGCATCCCTCGCACGTGCGGCGGGCTGGCAGTACAACACCCACCACACGGACACCCCCGCAGCGTCTGCCCTGCTCTGGATTTACACCGCACTGGAACGCCGCGCATGACCCCTGCAAACTCTGCCTTCCCGCCCTGCCTTTGTCTCATAAATATCCCGGGGGGAGTCGCCTTGGCGACGGGGGGCTGGCCCCTCTCTGCCGTCGGATTTGCACCGCAAATTCGATATGAAATTCGCCCATGCTAAACCTTGGCCCCATCGCATTCGCGACACCGTGGCTGCTGCTCGGCCTGCTGATCCTGCCGATTTTGTGGCTCCTGCTGCGTGCAGTTCCACCGGCCCCGATCCGGCGCCGCTTTCCCGGCGTCGCACTTCTTCTTGGCCTCACCGACGACACCAGCCAGACCGACCACACCCCGTGGTGGCTGTTGCTGCTGCGTCTTATTGCCGTGGCCGCAATTATCACGGCGTTTGCGGGTCCCGTTCTCAACCCTGACGAAGACACCCCCGGCACTGGCCCGCTGTTGATCATCGTTGACGGCACGTGGGCAGATGCACGCGACTGGTCGCGCCGCGTGGATCGCATTGATGCGGCACTGGCAGAAGCCGCCCGCGATGGCCGCACGGCGGCACTCGTGACCCTTACCGATCTACCACCGGAACCGCCGGTCTTTCAGGATGCGCAGGCGGTGCAACAACGCCTCCCCGCGCTGCAACCGCACCCATATGCGCCGGACGGCGCCGCGCTGACCGACTGGGCTGACAGCCTGACCGGACAGTTCGACACCTTCTGGATGTCGGATGGATTGGCCCGCGACAGCCGCGCCGCGCTTCTGGCGGCGCTCGAATTTCACGGCACCGTCACCGCCTTTGAATCGCCACGACCCGTATTGGGCCTGCGCGCCGCGCAATTTGCGGACGACAACGTCACCGTGACCGCCCTACGCGCCACATCGGGTATCGAGGTCGAGACCACGATCACCGCCATCGGGCTTGATCCTGCTGGCGTCGAACGCCGCCTGTCCAGCGCAATCGCCACGTTCGAGGCTACAGCCACACAGGCGACTGCGACCTTTGATCTGCCGCCAGAACTGCGCAACCGCGTCACACGTTTCGAAATCCAAGGTATGCGATCTGCGGGTGCTGTGACACTCACCGACGATGCCTTGAAACGTCGCGAAGTGGCGCTTCTTGCGGGCGCCAGTGATCGCGAAGCCCTCGATCTTTTGTCCCCGCTGCACTACCTTGAACAGGCCCTGATCCCAACGGCGGACCTAATCGACGGCACACTGCAAGACGTGCTTCTGGCCAATCCTGACGCCATAATCCTTGCCGATGTCGGGACGCTCACCGCGATTGAGGCTGACACGATGCTCGACTGGGTTGAAAGCGGCGGCCTTCTGGTGCGTTTTGCAGGCCCGCGCCTTGCCGCAAGCGATATCAGCCGCATTGACGAAGACCCGCTGATGCCGGTGCGGCTGCGCATTGGCGGCAGATCGATCGGCGGTGCCATGTCATGGGGAGAGCCTAAAGTGCTCGCGCCATTTCCAGCCAGCAGCCCGTTCTTCGGTCTGACCATCCCCGATGATGTCGCAGTCACAGCGCAGGTCGTGGCGCAACCCGACCCGACATTGGCGCAGCGCGTCATCGCGCAATTGGCTGACGGCACGCCGCTGGTCACCCGCAAATCGGCTGGATCAGGATCCATCGTGCTGTTTCATGTGACGGCAAATGCAGAATGGTCGACCCTGCCGCTGTCGGGCCTGTTCGTGCAAATGCTTGAACGCCTCGCAGTGTCCACGCGCCCGTCTGCCCCCACCGCGGAAGATTTGATAGGAACCACTTGGATGGCCGAAGACGTTCTGGATGCTTTTGGCGATCTTACCCGCGCCGACACCTTGCCCGGTGTGGACGGTGAAGCCCTCGCGACAGCCACACCCTCAGCGATGATGCCACCGGGACTATACGCCGGCGAAGACCGCCGCATCGCCGTCAACGTCATTGGCCGCGACGACACGCTGATCGCCACCACATGGCCCGCACGCATTGCGGTTGAGGGCCTTGATGTGGTGCGCGAAACGCTGCTGAAAGGCTGGCTTTTGGCGGCCGCACTGGTCCTGCTGACGATTGATATCGTCGCGTCACTGGCCCTGTCAGGTCGCCTTCGTGGTCCACGCGCCGCTGCGGTAGCGACCGTACTAATCGCCTTGATGATCGCCCCGCAAGCGCGCGCGCAGGACGATAGTTTCGCCATCGCCGCAACCGCCGACGTGGTGCTGGCTTACGTTGTGACGGGTGACACCCGCGTCGATGAGATGTCTGACGCAGGGCTTTACGGTTTGTCCAACACCCTGTTCCAACGCACGTCGATTGAACCCTCGTTTCCTGTCGGCATCGACCTTGAAACCGACGAGCTGGCGTTTTTCCCTTTTATTTACTGGCCCATCACCGCCGACCAGCAGCTGCCAACCCGCGAGGCTTATGCCAAGTTGAACCGCTATTTGCGATCGGGCGGGATGATCCTGTTTGATACCCGCGATGCGGATTTGGCGCGGTTCGGCTCCTCGTCGCCGCAAGGACGCAAGCTGCAGGCGATTGCCCGTGGCCTTGATATTCCGGCCCTTGAACCGATCCCGCAGGACCATGTTCTGACGCGGACATTCTATTTGCTGCAAGATTTCCCCGGTCGTCATCCCAGCCGCGATGTCTGGGTCGAAGCGGCCCCCGCGGGCGCTGAGATTTCCGATGGAATGCCGTTTCGCGACCTTAACGATGGTGTGACGCCCGTGGTTGTTGGCGGCAACGACTGGGCCGCGGCATGGGCCACTGACCGCTTGGGCAACCCGCTGGTTCCCATCGGGCGCGGCATGGCGGGTGAACGCCAACGCGAGATTGCGCTGCGGTTTGGCGTTAACCTGATCATGCATGTGCTGACGGGCAATTATAAATCAGATCAGGTCCATGTGCCTGCGCTGCTGGATCGGTTGGGCCAATAATGATGCGATTGTGCGTGATTGATCTTTCGGAATTGAGTTGTATGGCCAAGATGAAGTTGAGGAGCAACGCATGATCGGCAATGTCATTCTTGATCCGCTGGTGCCGCTGGTGGTGTTGTATGCGTTGGCGGCTTTGGTCTGTTTGGGGCTGGTGTTTGCGGTGTGGCGGCGGCTGGTCGGCTGGGCATTGCGCGCGCTGGCCGCCATTGTCATTCTTGGCGCCATCGCCAATCCGTCACTGCAACAAGAAGACCGCGCCGAGCTGTCAGACATCGTGCTGGCCGTCGTTGATGAAAGCGCGAGCCAGCGTCTTTCGGATCGCCCCGATCAATCCGCACAAGCGCTTGCCAATCTGCAAGCCGAAGTCGCGCGGCGTCCAAACACCGAATTGCGTGTCCTGACCTTGGGCGACGGGGTCGATGATGTGGGCACCGAACTGATGGCGGCCCTATCGGAGGCCCTGTCGCAAGAACCGCAAGCCCGCGTTGCCGGTATGGTGTTGATCACCGACGGCCGCCTGCACGATTTGCCAGCCGCCCCCGCAACATTGCCCGCACCGCTGCATGTTCTGTTGACAGGCCACGAAGACGATTGGGATCGCCGCCTTGTGATCCGCAATGCACCGGCATTTGCTATTCTCGGCGAACCTGTCACGCTCACCCTGCGGGTTGAGGATCAGGGTGCAGCGCCCGAGGCGGGCTTTGTTGATCTTACAATTTCCATCGATGGCGGCCCACCGATGGCGTTCCAGGTGCCGGTCAATGAAGACGTCGAATTGCCAATCGACCTGCCCCACGGCGGGATGAACGTGATGCAATTTGCCACCCCTGCCGTGGACGGCGAACTGACGGACCGCAACAACGAAGCCGTGGTGCAAATCAACGGCGTGCGCGACCGTCTGCGCGTGTTGCTGGTCAGCGGCGAACCCCACGCGGGGGAGCGCACGTGGCGCAACTTGCTGAAATCCGACAGTTCCGTCGACCTTGTGCATTTCACCATTCTGCGCCCCCCTGAAAAGCAGGATGGCGTACCGGTGAATGAGCTGTCTTTGATCGCGTTTCCGACCCGTGAATTGTTCCTCGAAAAGGTCGACGAATTCGATCTGATTATTTTTGATCGCTACAAGCGGCGCGGAATTTTACCGTCGGCCTACCTCGAGAATATTGGCAACTATGTGCAAAACGGCGGCGCGGTTTTGATTTCTGCGGGTCCGGATTACGCGTCAGCCGACAGCATCTATCGCTCCCCTTTAGGGGCCGTGCTGCCGGGTCGCCCCACGGCGCGGGTCTACGAAGAAGGCTTTACACCGGAGATCACCGACATCGGCCAACGCCACCCCGTCACCGAAGGGCTTGAGGAATTTTCGCCCAATCAAAGCGAGGACGGCACCCCCGGTTGGGGCCGCTGGTTCCGCCAGATAGAAGTCGAACCAACCGAAAACGCCACTGTCGTTATGTCCGGAATTGACGACAAACCGCTGCTGATGCTGGAACGGGTCGGCGAAGGACGCGTCGCGCTGATGGCGTCGGATCAGACTTGGCTGTGGGATCGCGGATTTGAAGGCGGCGGGCCACAATTGGAACTGCTGCGCCGCCTCGCCCATTGGATGATGAAAGAGCCCGAGCTTGAAGAAGAAACCATGTGGGTTGAACCGAACGGGCTGACCATGCGTATCATCCGCCGCACGCTCGATGAAGAAACCGGCGATGTGACGATCACCCATCCCGACGGCACCGAGACGATTTTGACCTTGGACGAAGTGACCCCGGGCCGGTTCGAGTTGTTGTGGGAAGCGCCCGAAGTCGGGCTTTATCGCCTGACCGACGGAGACGTTGAAACTGTCATCGCGCTCGGCCCTGCGGCGCCACGTGAATTTGAACAGACCATCGCGAACGGCGATTTGATCGCAGACCTCGTGGCGTCAACAAACGGCGGCATCACTGTGATGAGCGACGGCCTGCCGTCTTTGCGCGACGTGCGCAGCGGCCGCGTGGCGTTTGGTCGGGGCTGGATCGGCATCACCCCGCGCGATGCCTATCGCACCACTGACGTAACGGTCACACCGCTGCTGCCCGCTTGGCTGGCGTTGTTGCTGGCGGGACTGCTGGTGATCGGCGCGTGGCTTCGTGAAGGTCGGCGTTAAGACAAATTCCAGTACGGGAAGCTCTCATCGTTTTTGCAAAACGACTGCCGCCACGCGCACCCCAACTAGCGTTCGCGGTTTTTCCGAACAAAAAAACCCTGAGAAGGTTGGCGCTAGGGGATCGTGAAGGCGACGGCCTCGTCTGCCCATCCGTCGATGATGCAGCTGGTGCGAATGAACACCTCTCCCACATCAGCGGGAACATCGAACCCGGATTGTGACCGCGTGAACGGCTGTTCGGTCACGTGGGGATGCGCCAACACGCGGGTGCCGAGAACTGTGCCGTCGGCCAGTTCAACACGCCACCCGTCAGCATAATCTTCCCATCCAGTATCGGGATGGGACAGGGTCACATCAAACCGTCCATCGTCAAAGACGACGTTTTCAACGACAGGCGCATCGGCCAAAACGGGCGATGCGGCGAGGATCAGGACAAGGGCTGTTTTCATAAAGACAGAATAGCGACCAGCGCCCAGCATCCAAGTCACATCTTGGTGTCGCCGCCAATGTCGCCTGTGTCGTTCATGATGATCGCACGGGGAACAGACGCGAATTCACGGCTCCAGACGACGCGCGCCGTCACCGCGACCGCCACCATAAGCGGCACCGGCCCCGCCAACCACGCCACAGCGCCAAGGGCGAAATACATCGATCGCAGGCCGCGATTGAAATTCATCGCCGCGCGGATGTTCAACTCTCCGGCCTTTGCCGCCATGGGCACCGCCATGGGATCATCCGGGTCATTGGGCACCGCCGCCATCATCACGCTGCAATAGCCAAACACGCGGTTCGCCCAGACAAATTTCAGAAACGCATTGCTGAGCAGCACCAAAACCAACCCCAGCTTGATCTGCCAGATGACGGTCGAGCTTTGCGCGACGTCGATGCTGTCAGCCATACCGCGCAGCGGGTCCACATTGCCGATCAACGCCAGAACACCACCGACAGCCAACAGACAGGTCGACGCGAAAAAAGATGTGCCTTGGCGCAGGCTCGACATGATTTGCGCATCAAAGATACGCGGCTCGCGGCGGATCATCACCTGCATCCATTGGCGGCGGTATTCTGACATGACCATCGTGACCGACGGGTGCTTCGCCGACGGATGTTCAATCCACCAACTCAGCGCCAGCCAGACCGCAATCAACAACGCAACAGCCGCCCCATCAAGCCCGCTAAGGCTGCCAAATTCTATCATAAAATCCATATGCCACAGCCTAGTCGAAAAGATGGCCATAGACATCAGGCCAAATTGGTTATAATTCTTTACCAATCGGAGGATAAAGCCCATGGACATGCCATTACCAGACCAATCAATCTTATCGCGCAAAGCCGAAATTGTTGCGCGTTTGCAAAGCGTTCTACCAAAGAACGCGGTCATCCATGCCGAATCCGAGGTGCGCGCCTACGAATGTGACGCCCTTTCCGCCTACAGATGCCCGCCGCTTTGCGCGGTGCTGCCAGCATCGACCGAAGAAGTCGCGGCCGCCTTGCGCGTCTGTCACGAAATGGGCGTGCCCGTCGTGCCGCGCGGGTCCGGTACATCGCTTGCGGGCGGCGCGTTGCCAACGGCAGATTGCGTGATCCTTGGTGTGGCGCGCCTGAACGGTGTGTTGGAAACCAACTACGATGATCGCTATATTCGCGTGCAATCGGGTCGCACCAACCTGTCCGTGACCGGCGCTGTCGAGGCGGAAGATTTCTTTTACGCCCCTGATCCGTCCAGCCAGCTGGCCTGCGCGATTGCAGGCAATATCGCGATGAATTCCGGTGGTGCCCATTGCCTGAAATACGGCGTGACCACGAACAACCTGCTCGGCGTAAAAATGGTACTGATGGACGGCACGATCACCGACATCGGCGGCGCACATCTGGATGCGGCGGGCCTTGATCTGCTGGGCTTGATTTGCGGGTCAGAAGGCCAACTTGGCGTCGTCACCGAAGCCACGCTGCGCATCCTGCGCAAGCCGGAAGGCGCGCGGCCCGTTCTTATGGCATTCAACGACAACGAGGTTGCGGGCGCTTGCGTCGCCGACATCATCAAGGCGGGTGTGCTGCCCGTCGCCATCGAGTTTATGGACCGACTTTGCATTGAAACGTCGGAAAAGTATGCGCAAGCGGGCTATCCCGACTGCGAGGCTTTGTTGATCGTCGAGGTCGAGGGATCGCCTGCCGAGATCGACGAACAGCTGGCCGTGATCCTCGCCATTGCCCGCAAACATGACCCCGTTGAGCTGCGCGAAGCCAAATCAGCGGAAGAAGCGGCCCGCATCTGGCTGGGCCGCAAATCCGCCTTTGGCGCAATTGGCCAAATCAGCGATTACATGTGTCTGGACGGCACGATCCCCGTGTCGTCCCTGCCAATGGTCCTGCGCCGTATTGGTGAGTTGAGCGAAGAATACGGGCTGCGCGTCGGCAACGTCTTTCACGCAGGCGACGGCAACATGCACCCGCTGATCTGCTATGACGCCAACAAACCCGGTGATCTTGAACTCTGCGAGGCGATGGGCGCGGAGATCTTGAAACTCTGTGTTGATGCGGGCGGCTGTCTGACGGGCGAACATGGCGTCGGCATCGAAAAGCGTGATCTGATGACCCACCAGTTCGCACCGCAAGACCTCGAAATTCAGATGGCCATAAAGGATGTGTTTGATCCGTCATGGCTGCTCAATCCCGCGAAGGTGTTCCCGCTGACCAGCAGTGCATCACGGCGGATTGCGGCTGAATAAGACAGTGGGGGCCAGCCCCCCGCTGCGCGTCCCCCGGGATATTTATAAGACAAAGGCAATTGTAAAATGAACCCCCAGACAGAGATCGAACTGGCAGAGGCAATTGCCGCCGCCAAAGGCCCGCTGCGCATTATTGGTGGCGGCACGCGTGGTATCGGCAACCCAGTCGTTGGCGAAGCGATCAGCACGTCAGAACTGACGGGCATTTCGCTGTATGAGCCCGGGGCGCTGACCATCGTGGCCCAAGCTGGCACTTCCATGGCTGAGATTGAGGCCGCGTTGGACACTGAAAACCAGCGACTTGCCTTTGAACCGATGGACCACCGCACGCTGCTTGGCACCAGTGGCATGCCCACAATCGGCGGCGTCGTGGCCGCCAACGCCAGTGGGTCGCGCCGCATTGCAGTGGGAGCCTGTCGCGATCATCTGCTTGGTGTGCGGTTCGTGGATGGCATGGGCACGGCAATCAAGAACGG
Organism: Octadecabacter sp.; assembly: GCA_017886375.1. Taxonomy (GTDB): domain Bacteria; phylum Pseudomonadota; class Alphaproteobacteria; order Rhodobacterales; family Rhodobacteraceae; genus Octadecabacter. The sequence continues at coordinate 23,828 of JAGGNB010000209.1, read as the reverse complement.
TGGTCGCGTGATGAAAAACGTCACCGGTTACGATTTGGTCAAACTTTTGGCGGGGTCTTACGGCACCTTGGGTGTGCTGTCAGAAGTGTCGCTCAAGGTGCTGCCAAAGCCGGAAACGTCCGCGACGTTAAAATTGCACGGCCTGACAGACGCCCAATCGGTTGACGCACTCTCCATGGCCCTCGGCTCACCATTTGAGGTCACGGGTGCGGCGCGCAGTGACGACACACTTATTCGCATCGAAGGGTTCGCCGCGTCAGTGGCCTACCGATTGGCGCAACTGAAAGACCTGCTTGGCAGCTTTGGCGAAATGACGGCCGTGACTGACCCTGCGGCGTCACAGGTGATCTGGACCGACATCACCAACGTCACGGCCTTTGCAAGCACGAGCGGCGATATCTGGCGCATATCTATCAAGCCGAGCGACGCACCCGCAACAATCGCCGCCCTCCCTTCGGGAACGCAAACCATTCTGGACTGGGGTGGCGGGTTAATCTGGGCGCAAACACCTGCGGGCATCGATCTGCGCGCGACCTTGCCCGCAGTGGGTCACGCGACGCTGATCCGCGCCGCGGCAAAGACCCGCGCGTCACTGCCCGCGTTCCAACCGGAAAACCCGATCTTGACGGCGCTAGCGCAAGGGATACGCGCGAAATTTGATCCGCGCGGCATTCTCAATCCCGGGCTGATGGGATGACCAGCAACGTTAGCTTTGTCTTCGTTGTTCTGCCCTGCATCAGTGCGGTGATTGCGGGTATGTTGCTGTTTGACTGGCGTCTTGCTGCTGCGACCGCCTGCGGCGCAATCGGGCTTTTGTTTATCGCACCGAAAATGCCGGACGCTGTGCGCGTGTTCGGATCGTCCATTATGTCGGGTGTTGCGGTTGGATCGCTTGCTTTGGTCGTCGTGCTGTTGATCCGGCCAACGACGGCCAAGTGGTCACGTATGACCATCGCGATGCTTGCCGCATTTGGCGTGCACTACTTTCACCTTATCCTGACTGTTGGGACCGTTTGATATGCAAACCACATTTACCGAAGACCAGCTGCGCGATCCCGCGACAAAGATGTCGAATGACATTCTGCGAACCTGTGTACACTGTGGATTTTGCACCGCGACCTGCCCGACCTATCAGATTCTGGGGGATGAGCTGGACAGCCCGCGCGGGCGCATCTACCTGATCAAGGACATGCTGGAAAACGAACGTGTGCCTGATGAGAAGACCGTCAAACACATCGACCGGTGCCTGTCGTGTCTGGCCTGCATGACGACCTGCCCGTCTGGTGTGCATTACATGCACCTTGTGGATCACGCCCGTGAATATATTGAAAACACCTACAAACGCCCGCTGTCTGATCGCATGTTGCGCTGGGTTCTGGCAAAAATCCTGCCCTATCCGATGCGGTTTCGTGTGGCCCTTCTGGGTGCCAAAATCGGGCGGCCCTTTGCGCGACTGATGCCGGACCCACGGCTGCGGGCGATGCTGGAAATGGCCCCGAAGACCATTCCGCCAGTGTCACGCAACGACGACCCGCAAACGTTTCCCGCTGTCGACAAGAAAATGCGCGTCGCGCTGATGACGGGCTGTGCACAAAAGGCGCTCAACACCGATATCAACGACGCAACGATCCGCCTGCTGACCCGTTTGGGCGCGGAGGTTGTCGTGGCCGAGGGCGCGGGTTGCTGCGGTGCCCTGACCCATCACATGGGCAAAACATCTGAAAGCCACGCAACGGCCGCCAAAAACATCCGCGCCTGGACGGCCGAGATGAAGAACGGCGGCCTTGATGCCATCGTCATCAACACATCCGGCTGCGGCACGACGATCAAAGACTACGGCCACATGTTCAGCGAGACCGATCTGGCTGAGGATGCAAAGGCCGTGGCAAACATCGCGATGGATGTATCCGAAATCCTGATGAAACTTGACCTACCTGCGGGTGGCGCGCCCGATCTGACCGTCGCCTACCATGCGGCCTGTTCGCTGCAACACGGCCAGCAGATCAAAACATTCCCGAAAGACCTGCTGAAGAAGGCGGGCTTCAAAGTGGCCGAACCCGCCGATAGCCATCTGTGTTGCGGGTCCGCTGGAACCTACAACCTGATGCAGCCAGAGATTTCCAAGCAATTGAAAACCCTCAAGGTTCAAACCCTTGAGGCCGTCAAACCCGACATTATCGCTGCCGGAAACATCGGCTGTATGATGCAGATCGGCGGCGGCACAGACATCCCCATTGTTCACACCGTTGAATTGCTGGATTGGGCGACAGGTGGCCCGAAACCACCCGCGCTTTCGGTGTCTGGCAAACAGGCGCCACAGGTGCCGATTTTGCGCTAGCGCCACATTTCTGCCCCACACGGCTGTTACCCATTTGGAAACAATCGGATGAACCATGCGCGCTTCCCTTATTTCGTTGGTCTTTTTGACACTGTCAGCCCTATCGGCGCAGGCCCAGACCAGCGCCCTACAGCTGTTGGAAACCGGAAATGATGCCCGCGGCTGGGAGGCTGTTGGCCGCCTCGACATTGAGGGCAAAGGCTTTTGCACTGGCGTGTTGATCGCGCCTGATCTGGTGATCACCGCGGCCCATTGCATGTATGATAAGGCCGACGGCGTACCGATTGATCCGTCGCGCGTCCAATTCCTCGCAGGTTTGCGGGGCGGGCGATCAGAAGCGTCGCGTTCTGTGCGCAATGCCGTCGTTCACCCGTCCTATACCTATACCGGTGTCGCGACGGCCGATCTTGTCCGCTTTGATGTGGCGCTGCTGCAACTTTCCCGCCCGATCCGGTCCAGCCACGTGCAACCGTTTGAGGTGTCGACGTCCCTGCGCAACGGCACCGAAATTGGCGTGGTCTCTTACGCACAAGACCGTGCAGACGCGCCGTCACTGCAAGAAATCTGCAACGTGTTGGGCCAACAAGATGGCGTCTTGATCATGGATTGTGACGTTGATTTTGGCGCATCCGGTGCGCCGATCTTCCGCACCGAAAACGGTGTGCCGCGCTTGGTTTCCGTGGTGTCGGCCATGGCTGAAATTGACGGTGAAAAGGTTGCACTTGGCATGGACCTTGCGGAACCAATTGCCGTTTTGCGACTGGCACTGGAACAGGGTCGGGGATTGTTTTCAACCCCGCCTGCAACCGCACGCATAATTCGCCAAGGTGAACGCGCCGACACTGGCGCGCGGTTCGTGCGACCATAGGTTTCATTCCGGGTTCTAGTTCTGCGTTTGAAATCTGACAGGTCTTGAAACCCGCACAAAGCCCCCCCAAATGATCTGTATCAGGATGCCAAATCAGGGTCCTGAACGATCCGCCTTGCCCGTTCGGGAAGGCAAACACTTATCGCTTTGAAAAGGATAAATCCCATGCGAACTTTGAATCTAGCACCGCTGCACCGCGCGACCGTTGGTTTTGACCAGATCACCGATATGATGGATCGCATCATGTCAAATGACACCAACAACCAAACTTATCCCCCTTATAACATTGAAAAAACCGCTGACGACGGCTGGCGTATTTCTATCGCCGTGGCTGGTTTTTCAGAAGAAGACCTGAACGTCGAAGTGAAAGAAAACGCGCTGCATATCACCGCGAACAAGGCGGAAGATGGCAGTGAAAATGCGCAAGAGCGCCGCTATCTGCACCGTGGTATCGCCACCCGTGCGTTCAGCCGACGGTTCCATTTGGCCGACCATGTGAAGGTTACTGGCGCATCCCACGAAAACGGCATGCTTCACATTGATCTGGTCCGCGAAGTGCCAGAAGCGTTGAAACCCCGCCGGATCGAGATTGCGAAATCAGCGGGCAAAACCGCTAACGTAATCGAGGCTGAGAAGGTCAACTAAACTTCGAATGACGCAAAAAAGCGGGCGTGCTGATCCTCCCACAGCGCGCCCGTTTTTGTGCCGAGTGACGGATTTGACGGATCCAAGAAGGCGCGCGATCACATCATGCCAATGTCGCAATGTCGGCAATGAGCCCAAATAGACATACTTGATGTAGCGCAGCGAATGTCTGCACCGCGTTACGAATGCACCAATTCGCCGTGCAGTATGTCTTTGCTCGGTGCCAGGCCAAACTTGCGGGTATAATCCCGACTGAAGTGTGTCGGACTTTCATACCCGACCTCATATCCTGTCGCAGAAACGGTGTTTTGCCCGCTTTGCAACAGCTCGCGCGCGGCGATCATCCGCAAGTCCTTTTGAAATTGCAGTGGGGTGGTTCCCGTCACTGATTTGAAATGCTCATGAAAGGATGACTGGCTCATCCCGGCAGTCTTGGCCAAGTTTGCAACAGCGAGCGGTTCACGAAAGTCTGCTCTGATCTTCAAGATTGCTTTGCCGACGCGACTGGCGTGACTATCCACGGAGAGCAGGTTGCGCAACATTCCCCCGATGGGCGACATCAACAGGCGAAAATGCACTTCGCGTAAGATCGCAGGGCCAAGCACCTTCGCCTCGAGCGGCTTATCCGCCAAAGATAGATAGCGACCAAGCGGTTCTACCCATGAAGGATCGGCAGGCCCTGCGGACAAGGATCGTGCGTTTGGAACCTCGGTGACGGCTTCGCCAACCTGTTCATACAAGCTGCGGATCACACCCAAGTCCATAGAGAGGATCAGGGCAAGATAAGGGATATCAGGACTGGCCAGCGTGATCTTGGATACAACGGGAAGATCATGGCTGACCAGCAGCGCATCCCCAGCCCGTAGCTTGACAGATTGCCTCCCAATTGTCGTTTCTTTGGCCCCTTGTAGGATAAGACAGATGACAGGATTGTAAACGACCGCCTCTAACGCGCTGACTTCTTCCTTGCGTAAGACAAAGAGGTTCGGCAACGGTGTGGACGACTCGTTGCTTTTATTGGTCAAAAATGTTGCGGCGTGGTTTGCAATTTCATTGAGCTGCATGTCAATCTCCTCGGGTCATTCCATAGCAGCCATTGACCTCCGGCGCACCTATAACAGCAACGTTCCGGAGGAATAGGCATACTCAATGGAGGATATGGCAGGCGTCATCCCATCTCCGCAGTTAGAATACCCTTAACATTACGCCACAACTGGAGACGATCATGACCGCCATGCAGCAAACTTTTCGCCTGAACGATGATACAGCAATCCCCGCCGTGGGCTTTGGCACATATTTAGTGTCAAATGATGACGCTCCGGAAGCTGTGAGTTCCGCTATTTCAAACGGGTATCGCCATATCGATACAGCCGCAGCTTATCAGAACGAAGAGGCCGTCGGCGCTGGCATCCGCGCTGGCCTGCAAGCAACTGGACTGGCACGCGACGCGATTTTTGTGACCGCGAAACTTTGGCCGGGCAATCCGGCATGGGGCGACACGCCGAAATCACACGACCAGACAGTTGCCGAATGTGATGCAAGTCTTGCAAAGCTTGGGCTGGATTACACCGACCTCTACCTAATTCACGCCCCTTATGGTGGGCCGGAGCGTATCGCCCAATGGCGCGCACTGCTCGAGTTAAAGCAGATGGGCAAAGCCCGTTCTATTGGTGTGAGTAATTTTAACCAAGGCCACCTCGACGAGATCAAACTGGCCGGTCTGCCGATGCCCGATGCGAACCAGATCGAACTGCATCCTTGGTCCCAAAAGCCAGAGTTGATCTCCTACATGACCGAAAATGGGATTGCTCCGATTGCCTACAGCAGCCTTGTCCCACTTTCGACATGGCGGACGCAGGAGGGGCAAGACAGTGCTAAGACCGATGCGATGAAGGCTGATGGATCGGTGTTCACTCAGATGGCCGCCAAATATGGCGTATCCGAAGCGCAGCTCCTTTTGCGGTGGGGCGTGCAAAACGGTTATGCCGTACTACCCAAGAGCCTGAACCCAGATCGGATGCGGCAAAACATCGACCTTGCGGGGTTTCAAATTGACGACGCAGACATTGCGTCCATTAAAACAATGGATCGTGGAGAAGGTGTCGCTTGGGCCTCGGGCGATCCAAGCACGGCTGCGTGACGCCTCTATAGCCTGACCGACGTCCGCTTTGGTTTACAGAGCGGGCGATGTGCATCGAAACCGCAAAGCACACTTTGCCCCGCACAGCGGACGTTCGGCCAATTTCTGTAATCGCCTTGCTCTCTAATGTGCCTCGGCCCACGTCGCGCCAATCCCAGCATCCACGACCAGCGGCACGTCAAATTTGACCACCGGATTGGCGGCGTTTTCCATCACCTCGCGGGCAGCTGCGATCAGATCGTCAGCCGCATCCTTGTCGACTTCAAACACCAGTTCATCGTGAACCTGCAACAGCATCTTGGCGGGAAGATGCGCGATGGCCGCGTCCATGCGGATCATCGCGCGCCGGATCACATCCGCCGCTGTGCCCTGAATGGGCGCGTTGATCGCCGCACGTTTGGCGAAGCCCGCACCGGGACCCTTGGCGTTGATTTCTGGCGTGTGAATTTTGCGACCGAACAGCGTTTCAACGCGGTTGTGTTCTTTGGCGAACGCGACCGTGTCATCCATGTAGGTGCGAATTCCTGGGAAGCGTTCAAAATAGCGATCAATAAACCCCTGCGCCTCGGCACGTGGAATGCGAAGGTTTCGCGCCAAACCAAAGCCCGAAATTCCGTAAATCACGCCAAAGTTGATCGCCTTGGCTTGCCTTCGTACATCGCTCGTCATCTCGTCCAGGGGTACATTGAACATCTCTGACGCGGTCATCGCGTGGATGTCGTGGCCATCACGAAACGCCTGCTTTAGCGCATCGATATTCGCGACATGCGCTAAAATCCGCAGCTCAATCTGGGAATAATCCAGCGCCACCAAAACCTTGCCCTCATCGGCGATAAACGCCTCCCGAATTTTGCGCCCCTCGTCGGTGCGGATCGGGATGTTTTGCAGGTTTGGATCGGTGGATGACAGGCGCCCCGTGTTGGCCCCCGTGATCGAATAGGACGTATGCACACGTCCGGTTTCGGCATTGATGTGGGTTTGCAGCGCGTCCGTATAGGTCGATTTCAGCTTGGACAATTGCCGCCAATCCAGCACCAGCCCCGGAAAACCATGTTCCGTCGCAAGGTCTTCGAGGATGTCAGCACCGGTCGCATATTTTCCCGTCTTGCCTTTCTTGCCACCCTCAAGGCCCATCTGGTCAAACAGGATTTCACCGACCTGCGCGGGGGAGCCGACGTTGAATTTACCGCCCGCCAGTTCATACAATTCGTCCTCAAGCCCGGCCATCTTTTGCGCGAACGCGTTGGACATCCGGCTTAACGTGTCACGATCCACTTTGATCCCGTACATTTCCATCTTTGCCAGCACCGGAACCAACGGACGTTCCATCGTTTCATAGACCGACGTCACCTGTTTGCTGTGCAGTTGCGGTTTAAGCACCTGCCACAGGCGCAGGGTAATGTCGGCGTCTTCGGCGGCGTATTTCACGGCCTCTTCCACAGGGACACGATCAAACGTGATGGCAGATTTCCCAGCACCCAACAAAGGTTTAATCGGGATCGGCGTGTGACCAAGGTATTGTTCTGACAGCACATCCATGCTGTGACGGTTGAGGCCCGCATTCATCGCATAAGACATCAACATCGTGTCATCAATTGGATCCACGGTGATGCCAACACGCTTGAAAATCTTGGTGTCATATTTCATGTTTTGACCGATTTTCAGGATGCTGTCGTCTTCAAGCATCGGCTTGAGAATCGCCAAACAATCCTCAAAATCCATCTGGCCTTCGGCCAAGGCATCATCGCCAAACAGATCATCCGCAGCACCGCCTTTGTGGGTCAGCGGGATGTAGCATGCTTCCCCCGCAGTCACACAAAGCGACACGCCAACCAGTTCAGCGCGCATTTCGTTCAGCGACGTCGTTTCCGTGTCAACGGCCACATAACCGCGCGCATAAATCCGATCAATCCAGACCTGCAAAGCCGCCGCGTCTTTGACCCATTCGTATTTTTCCGCGTCAAATGCGACCTGCGCGGGCGCATCGCTGGCCACAGCAACGTCTTCAATCACCGGTGCTTCAACGCCCAGTTTGTCCGAAATCCGCTTTGTCATCGTGCGAAATTCCATCTGGCTGAGGAATTCCAAAAGCACATCAGGATCAGGATCGCGCACTTCCAGATCATCCAAGCTGAACGGCAGGTCCATCTTGTCATCCAGCGTCACCAGCCGCTTTGACAATTCAATCTGGGCGCGATGGTTGATCAGGGTTTCACGGCGTTTGGGCTGCTTGATCTCTGCCGCGCGGTCCAGCAGCGTTTCCAGATCGCCGTATTCATTGATCAGCAACGCAGCCGTTTTAATCCCGATTCCCGGCGCACCCGGCACGTTGTCTGCCGTGTCCCCCGCAAGCGCTTGCACATCAATCACACGGTTGGGGCCGACGCCGAATTTCTCCTCGACGCCCTCAACATCAATGATCTTGTTGCCCTTCATCGCATCCATCATCACGACACCACCACCGACCAACTGCATCATGTCTTTGTCGCTGGAAATGATCGTGCAACGCCCGCCCGCGTCGCGTGCCTGAACGGCCAAGGTCGCGATAATGTCGTCCGCCTCAAAACCCTCGATTTCCTCACAGGCGATATTGAACGCCCGCGTCGCATCACGGGTCAACGGCATCTGCGGCCGCAAATCTTCGGGCATAGCTTCGCGGTTGGCTTTGTATTGATCAAACATTTCATTGCGAAATGTGTGACTGCCCTTGTCGAAAATCACCGCCACATGGGTCACATCACCGCCGACGTTTCCCTCAACATAGCGCTGCAACATATTGCAGAAACCCGACACTGCGCCCACGGGCAGACCATCGGATTTGCGCGTCAGGGGCGGCAGCGCATGGTACGCGCGAAAAATAAACGCTGATCCGTCGATCAGATGAAGATGGTGACCTTTGCCGAACGCCATGTGCAGAACCCCTATGCAGACCTGCCCTTGGTAGCCGTGCACGGGCGCAGGTTCAATCGCTCAGCCGTCCAAATGCCCGTTCCACCAAAGCGACAGCGTCACGCCGTAGGGTGTGGGCGTCCAAACCCCGAACGCGAGCCCCGCATCGGCCAGCTTTTGCCCGACCCAGACATTGCAGGTCGACAGCACATGAAACCGCCCCACAGCGGAATAAAACGCATCCGTCATAGAAAACCCGTCCAGCGAAAGAGCATTCGGTTCCGCGCCTAGATCACCCCTTATCGCGGCGCGCAATGCGTCCAGCTGGGCCTGACTGACCTTGACGCGGCGCAAGGATGGATGGTCAGGCAAGGCGCCGTAAACCTCAAACCGGATCACGCCAGCATCGCCCGTGGCCGCGCGCCAAATCGTGCGCAGCGACAAATCGCGATAGCTGCCGGTTGTGGTGTAAAACGCCTCACTGCCCCAACCGACAGATAGCCATTGCACGCCACGCGACCCAATCGGCACGCCGGCAGTTTCAAGAAACGCAAACGCCGCACGCGTATCATTATCGGCCGGCAGCAAAATGTCGTAATGGATCGGGCCCGCGACAAGAACAATTTCCTGCCCAGCCGATGTCTGGCCAAAATCAGACCCCGATGGCGCAATCAAAGACGCCGGAACCAAAGCCCCAAAGATCGTCAAGCCAAAATATAGAAAAACCGGGCTAAGCGCCCACAGAGACAGCCGAAAGGCCCGCTTCACTCAGCGGCAGCCTCACTGTGAACAAATTTGCAATCACAATAGGGGCATTCGACCCAGCCGTCTTCTTTGGCGATTTGCAGCCAGACACGGGGATGGCCCAATGCGCCGCCGCCGTCACAGGCGACCCGCCACTCGTTCACGATCTTGGTTTCGGGGGCAGACGTTGTCATTCAATTGCCTCTGGGCTGGGGGCACGCTAGGTGCGGATGTAACGGGGGCATACTAGCGATCCCTGCGCAGCGAACAAGTCGGGAATAATGCGGATGCCAAGGATCGAAAGCCATTCCAATGCACTGGAAATCACCGGCCTGCGCAAAACCTACGCGGCCACCAAACGCAGCCCCGCAAAGGAGGCGCTGGTTGGCGTCGATCTGGCAGTGCCGCGCGGGTCAATATTCGGTCTTTTGGGGCCGAACGGGGCGGGCAAATCCACCCTGATCAACATCCTTGCAGGGCTTGTGACGAAAACCAGCGGGTCCGTGCGCATTTGGGGGTTCGATCAAGACGAAAACCCGCGCCAATCGCGCGCCTCTATCGGAATCATGCCACAAGAACCCAACCTCGATCCGTTCTTTTCGCCGCGCGGGTCTCTGGACGTGCAAGCAGGGCTGTACGGCGTGCCAAAATCGCAACGCCGCACCGAAGAACTGCTGGAACTCACCGGCCTCACCGACAAAGCAGAAGCCTACGCGCGATCACTGTCAGGTGGCATGCGTCGCCGCCTGCTCTTGGGCAAAGCGCTGGTTCATTCGCCGCAAATCCTTGTGCTTGATGAACCTACGGCTGGCGTCGATATCGAATTGCGCAACATGTTGTGGCAACACGTGCGCCGCCTGAACGACGACGGCATGACGATCATCCTGACAACGCACTACCTCGAAGAAGCCGAACAGATGTGTGACCAGATCGCCATCATCAACCACGGCGCGGTCATCGCCAATGATACGACCGCAAACCTGCTGGGCCAGCTTGACGCCAAGACCATGGTGATCACACCGGATACACCTGCCGACCTGCCCGCGCTTCCAACAGAAATCGAAGGCCAGAAACGCACCAACGGCACCCTCGCCTTTACCTACAAAACCTCACAAACCCGCGCCGACCAAGTCCTGTCTCTGGTCCATGACGCTGGCATCACCATCAAAGATGTGCGCACGGAAGATCCGGACCTGGAAGACGTGTTTCTCAACCTCACAAAGGACTAACGAGCCCCCTATCATCTTTGCTTCAAAAATATCCCGGGGGAGTCGCAAAGCGACGGGGGTTGGCCCCCTCTTGGTCGGATTGGCATTACCAAACCGAAAAAGCTTAACGTGCTAACATCGGCCCCAGATTGCGCCCCGCAAGAATGTGCAGGTGGTAGTGCGGCACCTCTTGCACGCCGTCTTCACGGGCGTTTGCCACGGCCCGAAAACCCGCCTCCACTCCCTCAAGGCGACACACTTCGGCGACTGCTTTCATGAACCCGACTTGTTCATCAGCAGACCCGTCCCGCGCAAAATGATCGAGGCTCATATACGGCCCCTTGGGGATCACCAGCACATGCACCGGCGCTTGCGCGTTGATGTCGCGAAATGCCAGCGCATGTTCATTTTCAAACACCGTCTGGTTGGGGATCTCGCCGCGCAAGATTTTGGCAAAGATATTTTGATCGTCATAGGCATAATCCATCGAAAACCTCTTTAGTCAGCAAACAAATAGGGGGTTTGGGCAATCCCGCGGGCAACGTCTTCTGGCACGCTAAGGAATTCGGCAATCGGTCGCGCGTTCTCATCTGGGCTGGCCAATTCGCGCACCCGCAGATGATTGTTAAAGCCCGCATCGCGAATTCGGTCACTTTCATAGATCACGTCATAACGGATCGTCGGCAAAAGCTGCTGCATTGTCTCGCCCGTCGTAAGCTCACCTGCCAATCCAACCCGTTTGGCATGGCCCGTCAGGAATTCATCGGTGAATTCACATTCCAACTCCAACAGTCGGGTCGTAGAGCGGTCCGAAAAGAAATCCTGCATCAGATCAAGGTTGGCGGTGTCCAGACAAATGATCATCCGATCCGTTTCATAATAGTCAAACAACATCCGCATCAACGCGCGACGGTGGCGTGTGCGTTTGTCCAATGTGGACTGGATTCCGCCCAAATCCGGCAGGTCGGTGTCTTCTTCGTTAAACAGATAATCGATCGCCGGAATATTGAGATGGTGTTTGATCGACCCGACAAGCCGCTTGGCGACATGCCATTTCTTACAGGCAATAATCAGCAACTCGCGCTCGCGTCCCAACGATGCATCTGCCTCCCAGAACCGCGGCGCAAAACGGCTGCCGACGCGGCCACGTCCGGTCAGGAATCCGAATAGTTTTTGCCCCTCATCGGAGATTTTGAAATCGTCGCGGTCCGACGCGTACAACACACCCAACCTGTCCCTGAGCTCTGTTGCCTCGGGCGAAATTTTGCGCGCAAACAGGAAATTCTGCGACAGCAGCAAATTGTAATGATCGTTATAAAATGTCACCGGCATCCCGTAATCTGTGAACATCAGAAACGTCAGGGTTCTGTTTTGAATCTCCGATTCCGGCACCAGATGGCGCACAAGGGTCTGGAAGAACGTCTCATCGGGAATCCAAGTCGTGCGAAAGAACTTCATCACGTCAGGGCGGGACTTTGTCATGTCCAGAATCCATTCGATCGTGCGACGTCGCAAACACCACCACTGCGACCCGATCATGATTTGCAGATCGGCCGGAATCTTACGCTCAAGCCCGAGCTTTCGCTGCGTCCACCATGAATTATAGAACAATGTCTTGTTTTTACGTTCGTTAAAAAAGTGGCGGTAAATCAGCCGCTCTTCTTTCATGCCAGTCTTGATCCAGTCACTTTCGAAGAAATCGAAACTTTCGATGTAATCGCAATCTTCCCCGTCCAGCAGCGCCTTTGCGTGGCTTGCGGATTTGATCGCCATGCAATCACCGGACACCATGTAAAAATGTGTCGCTCTGGGAAATGCATCGACGGCAGCCTCAACCGCGTGGAGCGTCGCCTGCACCAAAGACCATTCACCCCAACCGCATTTGATCCGTTTTTTGGCGAATGCAACGTTGGGATTGTCGCGCAAAGCGGCATGAATGTGGTTATACGCGTCAGTCGGGGCGCTGGCGTCAAAATGGATCGCGATGTAGTCACCCACCGCCGTCAGCTGTTCGGCCTGATGCACGATGGCCTCGGGGTCTTTATGACACAGCAAGATGAAAGCAATTTTTGCCATTTTGGAAACAATATGCCCCTATCGTTAGGATTGTATTCAGTTATGTTTCTCATGTGTAAACGTGAAGACGCATTGAATAAACACGAATTATTTGCTCTTTTACCCAAAAGCTTCGCTGACATGATCGGCGACGCGCCATAATAAGGACGAACACATGGGTTTCCCCGGCACTTGGATGACCGAAACTGAAAGCGTGGTGTATCGCGTAGTGCCCAAATGCGCCTGTTCGACCATCGGACAGATCATGTATTATTCCGATCATGGTGAATTTTTCGACGGGGATATCCATGACGCCCAAGGCGGCATGCACAAATGGGCGATGGAAGACAGTCAACCGCTGATCACCGCCAACGTCAAAAACCACACGAGCTATTCGTTCACCTGTGTGCGCAATCCGTACACGCGAATACTGTCGTCGTTCTTCGACAAAATTTGCGGCATCCAGCGCAATGGCAAACGCTACCGTGGCAATCTTGTACCGCTGTTGATCCAGAAATACGGGATCGAGGTTGGTTCACCCGAAGACGGGTTCGAATTTGACCAGATTAAATCGTTCCGCCGATTCTTGCTGTTTGCCCGTGACACCATCAAATACCGCCGCCCCATGGACCCAGATATCCACTGGTCCGCGATGTCAGGCCATATCAGCACGTTCATCATCAACGGCGGCCGCTACGACAAGATCGTCTGGACCGAACAGTTCAACGACGGCATGCAGCAGGTTCTGGACGGGATCAAAACGCCAAATCCGATTGATCTGTCAGGGATTCCGCGGTTCAACGAATCCGAAGGCCACGGACCAACCCGCGCCCATCCGGTTGAGGATTACTTTGACGAACTGTCGATGCACATGATGTATGAAATCTATAAGAAAGATTTCAATCTGTTCAAATATGACTTTGAAAACCCGGGCAACAAGATGCCCGTAGGTGAGATTGATCTGGACGAAGTTCATGCAAAACTTGGCGAATGATAGCCAGTTCTTCAGGCCCCGCTTTGGAAAAAGCGGGGCCTGAAGAACTGCATGCGCGACGCGGCCCTCAACCCGCCTGACGGCAACCCGCACCCGCTTTTGGACGGCGCGCCAGATGTTGAAACTGATGATCCGCAAAAATTGTGCCAGCACTGGTTTGCGCCGCGCCCTGACCTACCTATGAGCCTTGCACAAAGGGCACTAAATGATCGTTCTTATCCTTGGCAGTGGCCCGAATGTGACGCAGGCAGCGGGTTGGCCGCGCGCGCCGTTTGATCGGATCGTCGCGATCAACAACGCATGGCAGGTCCGCCCCGATTGGGACGACTTGATCCATCCCTCCGATTTCGCGCCAGACCGCCAGCCCACGTCGCTGCGCGACGGCCAGCGCATTATCACCTTTGAGGATTACGTTCCGGCGCAAAACGCCCTTGGCGGGTTTGTGTACGGCGGCGGCACGATGGCCTTTACCGCCGGATATTGGGCGCTGCATGCGTTGCGCCCCAGCGTGTTGGCCTATCTTGGCTGCGACATGACCTATGATCGGACAAAGACGCATTTCTACGGAACCGGCACCGCTGATCCGCTGCGCAGCGACGTCACCTTGCGCTCACTTGAGGCGAAATCAGCGCGGTTGCAGGCCATGGCACACAGGCAAGGCTGCGCCTGTGTGAACCTGTCGTCTGACCCCAGCCGCCTCGTTTTTGGACGCGGGCGACCTGACGCGCTGTCGCCTTGGCCCGATTTGATGCCCGACCTGAACCAAGCTGCGATCGATCATGCCCTGCAGCTGGAACAGGAGGCGGGCTATATTGTGGCGTCCGGTAAATACTGGAAAGAAGAGAGCCGGTTTAACACCGACGTCATTGACGAAATTGACGCCGCGTGGCTGGCGACGCTTGCGCAGTAGCCGCTAAATCAGCCCGCGTTCGCTAAACACCTGTGCCATGTTGATTTCAGGCCGAGGGCCGATATGCCCAATCACCTCTGCCGCGCACAACACACCCATCTGCGCGGCGACATCCAACGGTCGTCCTGTGGACACACCATATAGGAAACCAGCCGCGAACTGATCGCCAGCACCCGTGGCGTCCACCGGCGTCACCGCCGTCACATCCGCCGTAAAACGCTGCGCGCCTTGCTGGACCCAAACCGCATCGCCGGACCGCGTGCAGGCAACGATATCGCATACCTCAGCCGCCTGTCGCAGCGCATCATTCAAATCGTCCGTTTCATACAGCGTCATCCATTCGACGCCGTTGCCAATGGCGATGTCCATGTCCTCAGCGATCAGGCGTTTGAAATCGTCGCGGTGACGCTCGGCGCAGAACGGATCAGAAATCGTAATGGCGGACCGCCCGCCCGCTGCCTTCATCCGCTGTGCTGCCTCGGAAAATGCGGTTTTGCCCTCTTCTTTATCGAACAGATACCCTTCAAGGAACAACAGCCCCGTGCCAAACACATCCGGCACATCGGCGGACGAAATATCCGCCCCCGCACCAAGGTATGTATTCATTGACCGCTCCCCGTCAGGGGACACAAAAATCATCGACCGCGACGTCGGAAATTCCACGTTTTGGGGCGACAACGGAAACGCTGTGCCAGCCTTTTGCAACGAGTCAGCATAAAGTTTACCCAGTGCGTCGTCTTTTACCTTGCCGATAAAGGCCGTTTGCAAACCAAGTTCACCAATGCCGGCAATCGTGTTGGCGACCGATCCACCCGGCGCTTCGACGCGGCTGTCCATGGACGCATACAGCAGTTCCGCGCGGTCGCGTTCGATCAGCTGCATGATGCCCTTGGTGATGCCCATCTGGTCCAGAAACGTGTCGCTGCTCGGCGCGATCACATCGACGATCGCGTTGCCGATACCGATGACATCGTAATTCACGGGGTTAGTCATTCTGTTTTATCCTCAAACTGGCATAGGTCACGGATGTGACAGGCCTGACATTTAGGTTTGCGCGCGACGCAGATATACCGGCCGTGCAAAATCATCCAGTGGTGGGCGTGCAGTTGAAAATCCGCAGGGATATTGTCCTCAATCGCGCGTTCAACGGCGTCGACATTTTTGCCCGGTGCAATACCGCTGCGATTGCCCAGCCTGAAAATATGCGTGTCGACCGCCTGTGCGGGCTGGCCCCACCACATATTCAGCACCACATTGGCCGTCTTGCGCCCGACACCGGGCAGGGATTGCAATGCGGCGCGGGAGTTCGGCACGACGCCATCATATTCATCGACCAAAAGCTGGCTCATCTTGATGACGTTCTTGGCTTTGTTGCGAAACAACCCGATGGTTTTGATGTGCTCAATCACGCCATCAAGACCCAGATCCAGCATCTTTTGCGGCGTATCGGCGATCTTGAACAGCGCGGCGGTGGCCTTGTTCACGCCTTTGTCGGTCGCCTGCGCCGACAGCGCCACCGCAACAACCAAGGTATAGGCATTCACGTGATCCAGCTCCCCCAAGGGTTCCGGTTCGCCCGCCTGAAAGCGGGTAAAAATCTCACGGATCGTGTGATAATCTAATTGCTTAGCCATGCATCCCTTTTGCCGAAACCTGCCCCGATGAACAAGGCGCAACAATCGGGTCGCACCAAAGGTCGCGCACCGTTACTTTCATGTCATGGAACAGTCTGACCGATATCATTACCACGTCATCCGCCGCGCATTGGACGCGATCGATCAATCGCCAACGCCGCTCACGCTCGACGGGTTGGCGGCCGCGATGGATATGTCGCCCGCCCACTTCCAACGGGTTTTTAGCCGCTGGGTCGGTGTGTCGCCAAAACGCTACCAGCAATATCTGCGGCTGGATCATGCCAAGACGATGCTGGCCGAAAATTGTACCACGCTTGCCACTGCGGACGCGGTCGGTCTGTCCGGGTCTGGCCGCCTGCACGACCTGTTCCTGAAATGGGAAGCCATGAGCCCGGGTGATTACGCCAAAGGCGGCGCGGGCCTGCACATCTTTTGGGGGTGGTTTGAAAGCCCGTTTGGCCCATCAATCGTCATGGGCACCGACAAGGGGATTTGCGGCCTCGGTTTCGCCGATGAAATAGGCGCTGACGCCGCGATGCACGATCTGCTGGGCCGCTGGCCAAATGCCACGTTTTCCGAAAACCCTGCCCGCCTGAAGCCTTGGGTCGACACCGCGTTTGGCGTGACGCCGGCCGACGACAAGGCACCGCTTTATCTGATTGGCGCGCCGTTCCAGCTCAAGGTGTGGGAGGCGTTGTTGTCGATCCCGTCGGGCCACGTCACCAGCTATTCAGACATCGCGCAATCCATCGGCACGCCGCGTGCTGTGCGGGCCGTCGGCACTGCTGTTGGGCGCAATCCGGTCAGCTGGCTGATTCCCTGCCACCGTGCTTTGCGCAAATCCGGCGCGTTGGGGGGCTATCACTGGGGCCTGCCCGTCAAACGCGCCCTGCTCGCGTGGGAAAGCGCGCGTGAAGATGCAAGCTAAGACACTGTTTTTAATATGAACTTTATTCACCCATCGGCGGAACCTTGCCAAACCTTATCGCGTTATTGGATAACATGGGGTGATGACCGATATATCAGTCCTCAAGTGCACCATATTCGGTGCCCAATAATGGAATTTGAATAATGATCCTGTCCAAAATGACCTTCGCCGTTGCTCTGTCTGGCGTCTTGGTACTCTCTGCCTGCGACACAGTGACTGATCCAAACAACCCCAACCGCAACGCCCAGACGGCCGCTATTGTCGGCGCTGGCCTTGGGGCTGCTGTTGGCATCGCCCGTGGTGACAACGCCGGAGATCGCAATCGTGGCGCAGTCGTCGGCGCCCTTGTTGGTGCTGGCCTTGGTGCAGGTGTCGGAACGCTCCTTGATCGCCAAGAAGCAGAACTGCGCCAGCAAATGGGGTCCAACGCGCAGATCGTGAACACAGGCAGCCAGCTTATCGTGACACTGCCACAAGACATCCTGTTCGACACGGGCAGCGCCGCGCTGTCGGGTGGATTGCGTAGTGATCTGAATGCACTGGCGGCATCAATGAACAACTTCCCGAACTCGACCGTCAACGTCATCGGCCACACAGATTCGGACGGAACTGCAGCATTCAACCAAGACCTGTCCGCGCGCCGTGCGCAGGCCGTGTCGTCTGTGTTGATCCAGTCCGGTGTGTCCCCGAACCGCATCCGTTCTATCGGGCGCGGCGAAGATGCGCCCATCGCGTCCAACCTGAACGCAGAAGGTAAACGCCAAAACCGTCGCGTGGAGATCACGATCACGCCAAACGGCTAAACCCTGCCTCTCTAAAGAAAAGGCCGCCCCGACACGGGGCGGCCTTTTTTGTTTTCGGACACGGGGTACAGGGCCAGTCAGACTCACCACTTCCCTTGGGCGGCGTTTGGTCATATGATTTGACCAATCTGTGAAAGGTCTCCTATGCCGTTCGAACCCATCCAGCCTGAGAAAATATCGCAAACTGTTGTGCGTCAGATCGAACAGCTGATCCTGCGCGGCATCCTGAAACCGGGTGAACGTTTGCCGTCGGAACGCGAACTGTCTGAACGCCTCAGCGTGTCCCGCCCGTCCCTGCGCGAAGCATTGGCAGAGCTGCAAGCCAGCGGCCTTCTGACCAGCCGCGCCGGATCGGGTGTGTTTGTCGGCGATGTGTTGGGATCGGCGTTTTCAGAAACCTTGGTCCGGCTGTTTTCAAGCCACGACGAAGCCGTGTTTGACTACATCGACTTTCGCCGCGACATGGAAGGGCTGGCCGCGCACCGCGCCGCAACGGTGGGCAGTGACACCGACTTAAACATCACCGACGCGATCTTTATGAAAATGGAGGCCGCCCACGCCAAACGAAATCCCGCCGAAGAAGCCGCGCTAGACGCGGAGTTCCACCTGAGCATTATCGAGGCGAGCCATAATGTAATCATGCTACATATGATGCGTTCGATGTATCAACTGCTGCAGGAAGGCGTGTTTTATAACCGTCAGGTCATGTTCAAACAACGCACCACGCGTGACATGCTGCTGGGCCAGCACCGTGCGATCAACGATGCCTTGCAAGCGCGCGACGCCGACGGCGCACGCACCGCAGTTGAGCAACATTTGGGGTTCGTTGAAGACGCGCTGGCCAACCACAAACAGGCCGAACGCCACGAAGCGATTGCCAAAAAGCGTTTTGAACACGAGCTTAAGCGATAACCCAAACGAAAAGGGCCCCACGCATCGCTGCGCAGGGCCTTTTAAATTCGTCTGACTTAGTATTTCTGCGATCTAGTGCAATTTCGCGCCGACCTCGGCGATTGCATCATCAATCAGCTTGTTCGCGTCAGCAGGCGTTGTCTGCGTGGCAATCACATCCGTTGCAGCGGCCACAGCCACCTTCACAGCCTGATTGCGCACTTCGCGAATGGCGGATGCCTTTGCGCTTGCGATCTGGTCTTCCGCAGCGGCCAAACGGCGAACGATTGACGACTTGATGTCTTCTTTCGCCTGCTCACCCGCGAGGGTCGCTTCTTCTTTGGCGTTTGCCACGATGCGGTCGGCTTGCGCCTGAACTTCACGTTGCTTGCGCTCATATGAGGCGAGCAAAGTCTGGGCTTCTTCGCGCAGTGCTTTGGCTTCGTCCAGATCGGATTTGATGCCTTCGGCGCGCTTGTCCAGCAGCCCCGTCAGCATCCCCGGTACTTTGTACTTAATCAGCACGCCGATGAAGATGATGAACGCGATCAGGACGATCAGGTCCGTGTTGTCCAGATGCCAGAAGTCGGAAGAGAACGGGTTCTTGCTGGCCGCCAATGCGGGCGATGCAGCGATGGTGATCAGGGTGGCGAGTTTGAATTTCATGTCGTTACCCTTTCATCCGTGCGGTGACGGCTGCAGTGACCGCCTTGGCGTCTGCTTTGCCACCGAACGCGGCAATGATCTCTTTGGCGGTGTCTTTGGCGACGGCTTTCACCGCGTCTGTGGCACCGGCCTGAATATCGGCAATCGCTTTTTCGCTTTCAGCCGTTTGCGCCGCGATCTCGGCGTCGGCTTTGGCCATCTGCACGTCCAGTTCAGATTGGATGTCAGCCTTGGCTTGCGCCACGATCTTACCAGCCTCGGAACGGGCATCGGCGAGGGCCTTGTCGTATGCGGCCTCAGCCTCAATCGCGCGCTGCTTGAGTTCTTCGGCAGCTGCGATGTCATTTGTAATGGTGCCCTGACGTTCGGCCAAAACCGCGCCAATCCGTGGCAACGCCACGCGGGACAAAATAAGGTAGATCACGACGAGCGTGACCACGAGCCAGAAAATCTGGTTCGGGAAGGTCGAGAAATCAAGCTGCGGCATTCCTGCCCCGCCTGCTTCCGCGCCTGTTTCGACTGGTGTGTCAGCCATAATAGATATCCCTTTTAGATGCTCTGGCTATTGTATCGCGACGCGATACGGGCCGGTGTCTTACATCGGTGGAACGCCGAGACGTCCCACCGAGCGTAAGGATCTTAGGTTCGGGTGCTTAGACCGCGAACATCAGCAGCAATGCGACGAGGAACGAAAAGATCCCCAGTGCTTCTGCGAATGCGATGCCGATAAACAGCGTAGCAGTCTGACCGGCAGCAGCCGATGGGTTACGCAGAGCGCCTGCGAGGAAGTTGCCAGCCACGTGACCAACACCGATTGCGGCAGCGCCGGAACCGATTGCAGCCAAGCCAGCGCCGATGTGTGCGAGTTCGCCTTCCATAGTGTATCTCCTTACGATTGGAAGTTTAGCACCCCGGGGCTATTCCCCGAGGAAGCATTCTTAGTAATTAGTGTGACGGGTGAAGCGCGTCTTTTAGATAAACGCACGTCAGGATTGTGAATACGTAGGCCTGAATGGCCGATACGAGGACTTCGAGCGCGTAGATCGCAACAACGCCGAGGATTGCAATAGGTGCAACAACCAGACCGACCTGCGCAAAGCCTGCGAAGACCTTAAGAACTGCGTGGCCAGCCATCAGGTTGCCCGCCAAACGAATGGAGTGGCTGACCGGACGCACGAAGTAAGAAATGATTTCGATCACGGCGAGGATCGGGCGCAGCGCTAATGGCGCGCTGGACACCCAGAACAGACCCAAGAAAGCGGCGCCGTTTTTGACGAAGCCAAGGATCGTCACTGTAAAGAACACAGCAAACGCGAGGATCGCTGTCACCGCAATGTGGCTGGTGGTGGTGAACGCCATTGGCAACAAGCCAAGGAAGTTCGAAAACAGAATGAAGATGAACAGCGTGAAGATATAGGGAAAATACTTGATCCCGTCTTTGCCAGTTACGTCTTCGACCATTGTGTATACGAAACCATACAGCGTTTCAGCGACCGACTGCGTGCGGCTTGGAACAACAGCGCGTTTGCGCGTGCCGATCACCAGCAACAAAACGATACAGACAACAGCAATCGCCATCCACATGGTGACGTTGGTAACTGTGTACCAGTGGATCGGGCCTTCACCGAACATGCGGTGAACTTCGAACTGATCGAGCGGGTGGAATTCTAGTCCGCCGCCTTCGCTGTGTGCTTCGTCTGCCATCAGTCGTCCTCACTCTTGTTGGCTTGTTTGGCCAACTGTTCGTTTTGCATCTCAGCCGCGGATCGCATCATGGTTTTTATACCAGCCGCAAACCCGAGCAATATAAACAGCACCATAAAGATGGGCATGGTCCCGAACAAAACGTCCAACCCGTACCCGATGCCGAAACCGATCCCGAGACCGGCCACTAATTCGATCACCATCCGCCATGCCATATTGGCTTGTGAATAATGTTCCTCGGACTGGGGCTTTTTGACTTCACCGCCTTTGGCCGTCGCGATCCTGTCTTCCAGCGCCTTTAGGCGGGTGGCGTGATCGTTGCGGTCGTGCGGATCGGACATGACAAAGCCTGTTCCTTGGTTGGCTGTGAAATAAGATGCGGGACGGACAGAGTCAAGCTGGGGATTGGCGTGGCTAAGATACTGTTTTTATTGAGTTGCGTTGGCCAAGACGAAGGGGAAGCGGGGCGTTTTGCACTGCCAGTGGCGGCATGTGATATTCAACCAAATGGTTGACGTTTAGCGCACATCACGCTTGATAGCCCTATGATGATGTCCCTTGATACCGTGTTCGCCGCCCTAAGCGACCCCACCCGCCGCGCCATCCTTGCGATGTTGTTGGAAGACGATATGGCTGTGACCGACGTGGCACACCCGTTCACAATGTCACTGGCGGCGATTTCCAAACACCTGCACGTGCTAACGGCGGCGGGCCTGATCAGCCAAGAAAAACGCGGTCGGGTGAAGTGGTGCAAACTGGAACCGGACGCCCTGCGCGAAGCGTCGATCTGGATGCAAAGTTTCGGACAATTCGAAGCGGTCAATCTTGATGCGTTCGAGCGGTTTCTGGCGACCGAGTTGCCAGAGGCGGCCATCGACGCGCCAAGCGACTAAAGTTCCCAGCCTTCCGCTTCTTTCTTCAGAAATGTCAGGAACGCCTGCACCTTCGTTGTGCGGTGCAAATCGACGTGCGTGACAAGCCACAATGGACCGGACCATGCGTCCTCGCTCGGGATGACTTCAACCAGTTCGGGATGCCGTTTGAGTTCCCACGTGGCGACGAACCCAATTCCCGCCCCCTCAAGAACCGCATCAAACATCGCGCGGTGATCCGTTGTGCGAAACACAATACGGTTTTGTGGCACCTTTTCGGTCAGCCAACGATTGAACGGTGCGCGGCTTTCAGCGCTGTCGTGACCGATAAACCAATGATCGGCCAAATCGTTCATCCCGTCGGGCAAGCCGTACTCCGCAATATAGGACGGCGCTGCCACCAGATGCATTGTCTGGTTCACAAACGGTTGCACGACATTGTCCGGCTGATTAGGGGCCTCGCCCGCGCGGATCGCCACATGGGCCTCACCATATTCCAGCCGAAACAGCCGATCACCCGTTAGGAACCGCACTGTCAGATCGGGGTTTTCGCGGCGAAACTTTGCCAGAACTGGCGTCAGGATTGGCGACAGCATAATCAGTGACGTCACCACCAGATCGCCTGACACACCTTCGCCTTGGCCGCGAATACGCCCCGCCAACTGGGTGAACTGGTCATCGGTCGCGGCGGCCACCTGCATCAAATCCTGCCCGGCTTCCGTTGCGGTATAGCCGCGCGCGTGGCGTTGAAACAATTTCACACCGAGCCGTTGTTCCAACGCGTCGATATGGCGAATGACAGTGGCATGGTGCACCCCCAATACATCCGCGGCACCGCTCACCGTGCCAATACGTGCAACCTGAAACGCGGTGCGAACTTCATCCCAGTTGTCCATTGGCTGTCCTTTTGGGTTTTGCGTGCGAAAATGCACATCAAGTGTTGAAAGCGCACTATAGCGTTCGTGGACGCGATGCCAATAGAGTGAATGCCGAGGAGACTTTCTGACACAGCGCCTAAAGTTCTTTCTTGGATCAAACGGTATCACCGCGCAAAAATCGCAGCCGTTATCGACATCGCAAACACAATCGCAGCATAAGGACGATCCGACATGACACCAACTGGGCGCAAATACGGCCTCTTGGCCATCACCGCTTTTCTGACCTTCGCCTTTGGCGCGGCGGGCCTGTCGAAACTCGCCGGAGTTGAGATGATGGTCGCGACCTTTGACGCCATCGGATGGGGCCAGTGGTTCCGCTACGTGACGGGCATCATCGAAGTCGCGTCCGCGATCCTGATCTGGGTGCCTGGCAAACAATGGATCGGTGCGGCACTGCTGGTCTGCACGATGACCTGCGCCGTCGCGTTTCATCTGCTGGTGCTTGGCCCATCGCTGATCCCTGCACTTGTTCTGGGCATCCTCGCGGCCATCATTCTGATCGCCCGCAGGCCTGTTTGAACGCAGCCTCAAGCGGCGCTATTCCAGCGATCCGCCGCTTGACTCGCACCCCTCCCGCGCCTAAACGCACCCTAACTCCGGA